>JAZKRN010000173.1:0-6488 GCA_036628655.1 Desulfohalobiaceae bacterium
TCGTCAAACCCTGCCTTCCCGGCGAATATGAGCCGAACAGGCTCAGTTCCCCTGGACTTTCCTCAACCAGGGAAGTGTTCCGCGAAGTCGGGCCCGAGGTCAGGCCTAAGCTTAGGGAGCAATGCGAAGCCTCGGGACTTGATTATCCTCCGGATCGTCTGTGGCTCATAGCCATGAAGAAGGAGGAGGTACTCGAGGTATGGGGCAAAGATCGCGGCACGCCATGGGAGCTCATCACACTATATCCGGTGAAGGGCAGTAGCGGAGGGCCTGGACCGAAGCTTCGACAAGGGGATAGACAGGTCCCTGAAGGCGTCTATTCCGTCGTCACTCTGAATCCGAACAGCAAGTACCATCTTTCCATGAAGCTCAACTATCCGAATGGCTTTGAGCGGAGAATGGCCAGAAAGTCAGGGAGAAAGGATCTGGGCGGAAACATATTCATCCACGGATTCGATGTATCCGCTGGATGTCTGGCCATAGGGAACGCGAATATCGAAGAGCTCTTTGCCCTGGTGCACGACGCGGATCCCTCGGACACGCGGGTCCTTATCGCTCCGTATGACTTGCAGGAGGTTTCCGGGATCAGGGTCCCCAGCGGGTTCCCGGACTGGACCTCCTTGCTTTACCAATGGCTGCGGGATGTGATGAAGATGATCCGCTCCACATAGTGAGCCAATGGGGAAAGGTTCTTATTGCACTACTGATCACTATCAATCTGGCATTTGATCAATTGTATGACATCTTCCAGCCAGTAAGCATGGTGGACGCCCTGCTGGATAGGCTCAAGCATCACTGTGTGGCCATCGGCACTGAAGGAGCCTCCCTGCGACGGACAGAACCTTCCAGTCTGTAATAGAGCAAATGGGGACAGGCTCATGGTTTACAATCAATAAATGAAAAATTTTGTAAGAAATTTTAGCCACTTTCTGCATTAAAATTGTAATTTATTCAATTATTCCAATAACCTATTAAAACAAACCGTTGTTTTAATAGGTTGTTGAAAATACTGTAAATTTAACTACCAGCTTTTAAAGGCCCAATTTCTACCTAGATCAGCCTGTAGTTAGCAATATGCTTAGCAAAAACCGTGAAACTTTAGTCTTCCACCTCAGTCAGGGTGTTCCAGGTCTCTGCCATCGTTGTACTCTGCATCTGTATTCGGAGCTGGCTTGGCGTCGTCGTCTTGGGGTGGTCCAATGGTGAATTTCAGTATTGGCGACTACTCTTGGGCACCACAAGATCGAGAATGCTGAAGTTGTTTTGTCGGTCTGTGACCCAGCGATTGATGGAAAATCCCGCCTTGTCCATCATCTCTCTTATTTCTTCGGCTGAGAACTTGCGGCTAATTTCGGTGTGGATCGTTTCGCCTTTTCTAATAGGCACCTGCATTTGCAGATCAGCCACGTTCACCTCCATATCCTTCCTTGCCTGGAGATGCATTTCCATGCGTCCTTCTTTAAGGTTGAAGAAGGCCAGGTGCTCAAAAAGATCGGTATCAAAGTCGGCGTTTAATTCTTTATTTATAACATTCAGGATGTTTTTGTTGAAGGCGGCGGTCACTCCCTTGGAGTCATTGTAGGCCTTTTCCAAAACTTCCCTGGATTTTAGCATATCCAGCCCCAGGAGGAAATGATCTCCGGAGTTCATGTTTCCGGCTATATCGGACAAAAACCCGCTTGCTTCAGCATGGGAAAGGTTGCCCAAGGTGCTGCCCAGGAAAAAGAACAACCGTTGCCGGGTATTGGGCAGTTCCTGCATGTGCCTGGTGAAATCGGCGACGATCCCCAGGACGGAGAGCTCCGGATAATGATGGAGAAGCTCCTGGGCGCTGTCTTGAAGATACTCTCCGCACACATCCACGGGAATATAGCGCATGTTATGTCGGGCACCTTTTGCGGCGGCCTCGAGGACGACCTTGATTTTCCGGCTCGCGCCTGATCCCAGCTCGATGAGATCCGCCCGTGAGATATCCCGCACTATTTCAGGCGCTATCTGCTGTAGGGCCTCGATTTCGCAGCGGGGGAGATAGTATTCCGGAAGCATGCAGATTTTATCGAAGAGCTCTGAGCCCCGAGCATCATAAAAGTATTTGGAGGAGAGGGTCTTGGGCTTGCCGTCGAGGCCCCGGCGTACGTCCAGGGCAAGTTGTTGCCCGTAGTCCGCGTTGAAGCAATCTATCATGCTGATGGAGGAAGAAGAGGAATAGGCCGCGTTTTGGCTCATAACTTGCTCCAGGAAAGGGCTTGTAGGAAACGGAACCGAGTGAGTTTCTTTGTGAGTTTCTTTCATCTGCAGGGGGCGAAATGGATGATTCTCCTGGATCCGGTCACAACTTCCCGGAATCCTTGCAGAGCGGTGTCTATGTCTTCCGAGGTGTTGTCTATGCCCAGGGATATTCGGAAGGAACAATGGGCCTCATCCTCGGATAGCCCCATGGCCAGAAGGGCTTGCGACGGCTTGGCCGATCCGGCCTTGCAGGCCGACCCCGGGGAGAGGTAAACGCCCCTTCGGCTGAGCTCCAGCACCAGCGACTCTCCCCGGAATTCAGGAAGGGTGATGTTCAAGGTGTTGGGCACCCTATGCTCCGGATGCCCATTGAGGAAACCGTTTTGCGAAAGGCTCAAAAGACCTTCGGCCAGCTTGTCCCTCAATTCCCGGACCCTGGGCATAGCGGAAAGCATGGCCTCCACATGCTCCACTGCCTTACCGAAACCCAAGATCCCCAAAAGGTTTTCCGTGCCGGAGCGCATGTTCCATTCCTGTCCGCCTCCGCTGATCAGCTCCTCCAGATAGACTCCCTTTTTCACGCAGAGCGCTCCCACTCCCTTGGGTCCGTAAATTTTGTGGGACGAGAGCGTGAGCATATCCACACCCAGGCTGGGCATATCCATGTCGATCTTGCCCAGCCCTTGAACCGCGTCGCAGTGCATCAGGACACCGTGTCTGGAAGCGGTGCGGGACAATTCCTGGACAGGCTGGATTACTCCGGTTTCGTTGTTGGCCAGCATGACCGAGGCCAGCACGGTGTGCGGGGTGATGGCCCGTTCCAAGGAGTCGGGGTCTATTATTCCCTGCGAATCAGGTTGCAGGTAGGTAACGGCAAATCCCTTGTTTTCCAGCCATTGGAATGCGTTGAGAACAGAGGGGTGCTCCATGCCGGTGGTGATGAAATGACAAGCGTTTGGCAAGTTGGGGAAGGCGACTCCCTTTATGGCCAGATTATTGGCTTCGCTGCCGTTGCCGGTAAAAATAACCCGCCTGGCGCTGCAGTTGATCGTGGCGGCGATTTTCCTGCGCGCCTCCTCTACTTTGGTCTTGGCCCTGGCCCCGGCCTGGTGGATGCTGGAGGGGTTGCCGTATTCCTCAAGGAATTCGCGGATGGCGGTCCGGACTTCGGGCAGCAGAGGGGTGGTCGCATTGTGATCCAGATATATCTCCCGCGCAGTTGTCTCGGGCTCGGACAGGCGCAATTCCTCACCGAGCTCCTCTCCGCTGTCCACGCTAAGTCTCTCCGTTTCCTCGTCCGCTTTCTTCACCTCGCAGAGGAGGCATTTATAGACTGGAAATCCGGATATGGGATCGTAGTTATTAAGATCGGTGAGCTCGTTGATGTTTTGATTGCTCCATCTTTCCGGCCCCACCGGGCTCCCGCAGGCGTGATTGGCCTCGATGCAGCCGGAGGCGATGTCCTCGGTGACCAGGGCCCGCATGGAAACGGCCCCCCTGGGGGTCCTGATGCGAACCAGATCTCCCTGGCTGATTCCGCGCTCCTGCGCATCTCCGGTGTTGAGGGTAACTGTCGGCTCCGGCCGTTCCCGAATCAACCCCGGAACGCCGTGGTGCTGGGTGTGAAAGCTCGTTCTCACCCTGGCCCCGGAATTGAATACCAGGGGGTATTTTTTCGCTACTTCCGGAGTGGAGCGGGGGCTTTCCGCGGGCTCCCTGTAAACGGGCAGGGGATCGTACCCGAAATCCTCCAGTATGGTGGAATGGATCTCGAACTTGCCGGAGGGGGTATCGAAACCTGGCTTACCGTCGCTGCGGAGCAAACCCTTTTCCCATTTCTTGTACTGCATGAGCTCAGTATCCACGGAAACAGCGCCACCTGCCTCACGGACGTCCTCGAGGCTAAATCCCGACCCCTTCAAGACATGATCGAACAGCTCCCGGGAATTCTGGGGGAAGAGGTGGCCGTAGCCCAACCTGTCGGCGAGCTCGGCGAGGATGAACAGATCGCTTTTGGCCTCTCCCACGGGCTCGATCATTTTTTCCCGGAGGCGGAACAAGGGGCCGTAGACCATGTAGGAATCCGTCTCGAAATACGTCGTGGCGGGGAGGACGATGTCCGCGTAGGCACAGTCCGCGGTCAGCTGTCGGTCTATACAGACCATGAAATCCAGGGCTCGGAAGGTCTTTTTCCAAATCGAGGGATTGGGCCAGGAAGTGATCATGGAGGAACCCAGCACAATCAGGGAGCGAACAAAGTAGGGCTTGCCCTGCAGGACAGCCTCGGGCAAAGCGATGGCGTGGGCCTCATCGCGGTAGGAGACATAGAGGGGGAAGGTATCGTCCCCGAGTTTGCGCGCCTCCCTGGGGCTGTCGATCAGGTCGTCCTTGTTTATGGGGAATTTGTTGGCCTCCATTTGAAAGCAGCGCCCCCCCGGCACATCCAGCTGTCCTGCCAGGGCCCACAGGGTCAAAGTGGCGCGAATGGCCTGCAGGCCGCTGTTGCTATACTCCAGCCCGGTGTACATGTACTGGCTTACCCCCTGGGCCGAGGCCATAAGCCGGGCGAGGCGGACAATGTCCTCAGCCGCCACACCGGTTACCTCTTCCACATAATGGGGGGTGAAGTGCTGCACGTAGCGGGAGAAATCGTCGAATCCCAGGGTCCAGTTGGTCACGAACTCCTCATCAAAGAGCTCTTCCTCGATCAGGACGTTGCAGAGCCCCAGGGCCAGGGTCCCGTCTGTCCCCGGCCGGATGGGCAGCCACCATGCCTCGGAGAGCTTTGCGGTCTTGGTATTGCGGGGGTCGATTACCACAACCTCGGCCCCCCTCTGCCGGGCCTCCAAGATCCGCTTCATGTCCACCGGCGGGAGGTCTGTGGCCGGATTGGCCCCCCAGACTACGATCATTTCGGAATGATCTACGTCGTTGAACATGTCCATCAGGATCTTGCCCGTGGTCAAATGCGGGGCCATGACCCCGTAGGATACGTAGCATAGGGCGCCGACCCCCATGGTGTTGGGAGAGCCGTAGGGGAAAAGGACGCTGCTGGCTGAGGAAACGGGGACGGAAGCGGGTTGATACACATCGCAGAAGGCCTGTTCAAAGCTGCCCACCCCGGTGTATATGGCTGTGGCTTCCGGACCGCTTTCCTCCTTGATCCGGCCCAGCTTGTCCGCGATGATGTCCAAGGCCTGGTCCCAGCTTATCCTCTCGAAATCGTAGTTTCCCTTTTCGCCCTTCCTCTGCAGGGGATAGCGGAGCCTGTCCTGGGAATAAACAATGTCCTGAACATGCTCGGCCAACCGGCAGGTAATACCTATCTCCGGATCCTCGTCCGGAAGAAGGCGGAACAACATGCCCTGCTCGTCGTATTCCGCGATAACCCAGCAACCGGCGGGACATATGCCGCAGATACCTTTTCGCTGCATTGTGCCCGTGCTCATAGATCAGCTTCTACCTGAATGTAGTGATTCTTGGGATTCTATTCCGGGGATACTTTAAAGATAATAGGGAAGTTGCAACCCCACTGGGCCGAGCCCATGGGTCAGGATGGTTGTAGCGGCTCTGCTCTTCGTTGCCAGGCTCACTTCCAATTACTGCCACTGGGGATAGCATTTTTTCTATTAGTAGCCGCGGGCCTAGTTGAGGCTTTCAGGAATACAGGCAGAGCCCCGCTTATGCAAGTCCGGGCCGCTGTGTGAAGGGATGCCTTCTCCTAATGCCTGTAAGGGACCTTGAATCCTGGATTGCTTGGGAGCAAGCTATTGCTGCCAGTTCAGGCCGGTCCAAGGCTGGCTCAACTGATTTGCCCTTTCCGAGATCCTATTTTATCATAGACCTGCTTGATGGAACGGTCAAGACGGGCTTCGCCGCAGTCTCGCCTCGGGCAGCGGAGGCGTGGGGAGGTCCGGGCGGTGGCAAAGACAGCGGATCATCCGGCAGGAGAGCCCTTGCGGGTATGCCGGCCCGACTTTCTGCCTACCGCCAGAGCATATGGGGACAGCCTCATTATTGAAAACTTTTTCAATAGGCGGTTATGGACAAGGAAAGGCTGAAAAAGATGGCCAAGAACCCGGATTTTATCCCGGGTATCTACAATTATTGTGACCGGTGGTGCCAAAGGTGTGCCTTCACCTCCAGGTGCATGAACTTTGCCATGGAACAGGAGCTCTTCAGCGGTCAGCAGGATCAGGATATGCGCAATGCCGAGTTCTGGGACTCCATGTCCGAGATCCTTGAGGCCACAGTGGAAT
>JAZKRN010000174.1:0-6418 GCA_036628655.1 Desulfohalobiaceae bacterium
TCCGACGTCCGACATCCGACATCCGACGTCCGACATCCGACATCCGACATCCGACATCCGACGTCCGACATCCGACGTCCGACATCCGACATCCGACGTCCGACGTCCGACGTCCGACATCCGACGTCCGACGTCCGACGTCCGAAATCCGGCACCCGGCTTGCCAGCTGGATCAAATTGCGCTATCACGAGCAGCGTAGTGTCAACATGCGTCCGTTCTTGACCTCGGGCCACGGGCCGGAACATTTCGGCGCTGTACAGCGAGCACTCTCAGATGCGGGCGGATGTCCGCCTGCCCCGGAAAAGGCGAGCCCCTATGCCCAAGAACGCCCATGGCGGAAACATCCATAGCCTGCACAAGCGGTGCGGTCAACCCGACCAGCCCATCCTGGACTTCTCCGCGAACATCAACCCGCTGGGGCCTCCCTCCTGGCTCAGACAGTGCCTCTGGGACAGCACGGAACAGATCCTGCACTACCCCGAGCCCGAGGCCTTTCCGGTCCTGGACGCGGCAGCGGAAGGCTACGGCGTTGCCAGGGAGAACATTGTCGCGGGAAACGGCAGCACTGAGCTCCTCTACCTCCTGCCCCGCATTCTGCACTTTGACCGCGCCCTGATCCCGGTCCCGTCCTATGTGGACTACGAGACGGTTTCCAGGCTCTGCGGCCTTGATGTTGAACGCCTCTTCCTGGACCCCGAGGAGGGCTTTCGCCTGAACCCGTCACTCCTGCAGGAGCGCCTGGATCGGCCCGCCCTGGTCTTTCTGGGCCGGCCCAACAATCCCACGGGCCTTACCTTTTCCGCAGGGCAGCTGCGGAACCTGGCCCGCGAGAATCCCCGCTCCTTCTTTGTCATTGACGAGGCCTTCGCCGACTTTGTCCCCGGCCTGGACCGCCTCTACCGGGACATGCCCTCCAATGTCCTCGTCCTGCTCTCCCTGACCAAGTTCTACGCCCTGCCCGGCCTGCGCTCAGGCCTGGCCATCGGCTCCAAGGATATCATCGCGGATCTGGCCCGCCACCTGCCGCCTTGGTCCGTGAACGCCCTGGCCCAGGCGGTCACCGCCAAAGCCCTGCGGGACCGGGAATACGCCGAAGGGACCAGGGAGCGCGTCCCCCGCCTGCGGCGCGAGCTCGCGGACAACCTGGAACAGATCTCCGGCGTGCGCGTCTTCCCCGGAGAGGCCAACTATCTCCTCTGCCGCCTGGAGATCTCCAATCCGGACGCCTTTACCCTGCAGAAGGAGCTCCTGGCCCGAAACATAGCGGTGCGGACCTGCGCGGACTATCCCGGCCTGGACGCGTCCTACTTCCGGGTTGCGGTCCGGCCCGAGCCGGAAAACGACGAGCTTCTGCAAGCCCTGAAGGACGTATTGGCTCCAAGCACCGCAGGCGCGCGGCCCGGTCGCGCCGCACAGCGGGGTCCCGGCCGCAGCCCGGTGAAGACCCCGGCCCTGATGTTCCAGGGCACCTCCTCCAATGCGGGCAAGAGCGTCCTCGCCGCGGCCCTGTGCCGCATCCTCTTCCAGGACGGCTATCGGGTGGCCCCGTTCAAGGCCCAGAACATGTCCCTGAACTCCTTCGTGACCCTGGACGGCAGGGAGATGGGCCGGGCCCAGGTCCTGCAGGCCCAGGCCTGCAAGCTGGAGCCCAGCGTCCTGATGAATCCCATCCTGCTCAAGCCCAGCACGGACACGGGCTCGCAAGTCATCGTCCACGGCAAGCCCGTGCGCAACATGGAGGTGCAGGACTACATCCAGTACAAGCAGGAGGCCGGAAAACGGGCCAGGGAGGCCTACGACACCCTTGCGGCGGACAACGACGTGCTCATCCTGGAGGGCGCCGGATCCCCCGCGGAGATCAATCTCAAGGCCCACGACCTGACCAATATGGCCATGGCGGGCTACAGCCGGGCCCATGTTTTTCTTGTGGGCGACATCGACCGCGGCGGGGTCTTCGCCTCCTTCGTGGGGACCATGTCCCTGCTGGACAAGTGGGAGCGGGATCTTACCGCCGGGTTCGTGATCAATCGCTTCCGGGGCAAGGAGAGCCTCCTGGCTCCGGCCATCGAGGAGACGGAGCGCGTCACCGGCAAGCCCGTTCTAGGCACTGTGCACCATATCCCGGACCTGGGCCTTCCCGAGGAGGACTCGGTCCCCTTCAAGGCGGCCCAGGGAGATCGCTCCGGGGAGGACGATGCCGCCGTCGTGCTGGGCTGCCTGGATCTGCCCCACATCTCCAATTTCACCGACATCGACCCCCTGCTCCAGGAGCCCGACGTTGCGGTGCGCATCATCCGCAGCACCCGCGATCTGGACCCGCCGCCGGACGGCCTGATCATTCCCGGTAGCAAGAACGTCATGGCCGACATGGCCCAGATGGAGGACTCCGGCCTGGGTCATGCCATCCGCGAGCTGGTCCGGCGGGAGCGCACCGTTCTCGTGGGCATATGCGGCGGGTTCCAGATGCTCGGGCACAGCGTGGCCGATCCTCACGGCCTGGAATCGCCGGACAGGGAGACGCTCTCCGGCCTGGGCCTGCTGCCCCTGGCCACGGAAATGAGCCGGACCAAGACCCTGAGCCAGTGCCGCGCCCGGCACTTGACCTCGGAGCACGAGCTGAAGGGCTACGAGATCCACCACGGCCGCACCCATATCGTCGGGGACGACGTGGCCCCGGCGATGCGCTCCGAATCCGGGGAGGTCATCGGGTACGCCGATCCGGGGGGCAGGGTCTGGGGCACCTATCTGCACGGGGTCTTTGACGCGGACGACTTCCGGCGCTGGTTCATCGATGGCCTGCGCCGGGCCAAGGGGCTGGATGCCCTGGGCCATCCGCAAACCCGCTACGACCTGGAAGACGCCCTGGACTCTCTCGCCGATGTGGTGCGAGGCAGCCTGGACATGCGGGCGATCTACTCCATGCTGGAAAGCGGCTCGGACACCTGAGTCCCCTCCATTTCCTCCGCGAGCTGCCGAAGGCTCTGCTCCGCATGCTCCGGGTCACGAATGACGCGGTCTATGGGCTCGGGGCCAGGATCGAACTGGAAGGCCTTGTTCTCGGAATGGGAGCGGAACCAGTCCAGAAAGGCGGCACAGGATGTGCTTTCCGGAGAGATGGCCGGCACGTAGCCCACTCTTCCCTCCTCCTCGGTCCGGCTCACTGCGCCCATTTCCGCCAGCGCTCCCAGGATCTGGTTCACCGGCTTGAGCGGGATGTCCAGCCTCAGGGCCAGCTCCGAGGCCCTTACCGGTCCCCGACCCGAGATAAAGCTGCTCCCGAGCAGGGCCATAAGGGCCATGGCCAGACGCTCCTTGCTGCTGATATTGAAGCGGCCCAGCGAGGAATGGGCCAGGCCGTACTTCCCCTGCTCCAGGCAAAAGCTTATCTCCGCACCCAAGAGCACCACGATCCAGCTCAGATAGAGCCAGATCAAGAACAGCGGGAGCTGGGCAAAACTCCCGTAGATGGCGTTGTATTTGCTCACCCCGATCTGATAGTTTAGAAAAACGGTCTGCAGAAGCTGCCACAGGAGCCCGGCGGCCACACCTCCCAGCAGACAGCTCCGGGTGTCCGTCTGAGTGTTGGGCACGACCTTGTACAGAAAAAAGAGCGCGAAACAGACCAGTGCGTAGGGCATGAGCTTGAGGGCAACAATATAGGCGTAGTTGATCACGGAGAGGGATAGCAGCCACTGCATGAGCTCCAGGCTCTCCAGGGAGGCGCTGAAGCTGATGGCCACCACGATGAGCAGCGGGGTCACCAGGGTCACCGAGAGATAGTCCGCGAACATCCTGGAGGGCTTCCGCTGGCTCTCCACCCCCCAGACGGAGTTGAAGCTCCTTTCCACTGCGCTCAGCATGGTAAAGACCGTGACCAGGAGGACGCCGACTCCGACAGCTCCCAGGGTGCTCACGTTGGTCCGGTTGATATAGTTCACGATGTACTGGACAATGGTTTCTTTGCCTGCGCTGATATTGATCAGGAAGTCGTACATGTACTGGCTGTTCTGGAAGCCGAATCCCTTGAGGATGGAAAAGGCCACCGCCAGGAGCGGAACAATGGACAGGGCGGTGACGTAGGTCAGCGCCGCGGCGCGCAACAGGCACTGATCCGCCATAAAGGAGTTGTAGATGAATCGGAGTCCGTGCCACATCTTGCGGACGGCTACTTGATAGGTCACAGGGCTCTCCTTTTCCACGCTTGCCCGTTTTCTCCGGGAATCCCCTTTTGTAAGCTCCTTTCGGGACATTCCAGCTTCACCCTGTCATGAGGCCCCCATTCTGACGATCTCTCCGTCAGCCCCGGCGTGTCAAGCAAAATCCGCAATACACAACCCGAGCCGAATGCCAGAGAAGGGAATGGAGCCCTTCCTCCCAGGCCTTTATATTGACAGGACAAGCTGATATTGCTTACTTTTTAGAGTCCCTGTTCTCCGGTCAAAGATATCCGATGCCGCACCATCCCGCTACCGGCAATGCCGCGGCAGGGACCACAAGTAGAACCTTTTCCCCGAGGTATCCCCAGTGGATATACACACCCTCTCCAGGCTCAACCGTTTTCGAGCTATCGTGGTCACCCTGATCAAGTACGGCTTTGGAGACATTATTGCCAGGCTTGACCTTCCGGCCAAGCTGGGCCCCCTTTATACCCGCAAGGAGCCCAGGGAGGAAAGCAACACCTACACCCGCATTCGGCACACCCTGCAGGAGCTGGGGCCCACCTTCATCAAGCTGGGGCAGCTGCTCAGCCTGCGCACGGACCTGATCCCCTCGGAGATGGCCGAAGAGCTGAGCAAGCTGCAGGACAATGTTCCAGCGGAGAGGTTCTCCGACATCAGCAAGCAGATCGAGCGTTCCCTGGGCCGCCCCGTGGATGAGGTCTTTCTGGACTTCGAGGAAACCCCTCTCGCCGCGGCCTCGCTGGCCCAGGTCCACAGCGCCGTCCTGCGCGAGAACGGGGACGTGGTGGCGGTCAAGGTGCAGCGCCCGGGGATCAGGCAGATGATCCGCAACGACCTGCGGATCATGGAGAGCCTGGCCCAGAGGGCCCACGAGCGCGTGGAAATGCTACAACTCTACAAACTGCCCCGGGTGGTGGAAGAGATCAAGCGCCTCCTGACCCAGGAGCTGGACTTCGACAGAGAGGCCAGAAACATCAGGCTGGCCCGAAGCAACTTCGCGGATGATCCCTCACTCTACTTGCCCCGCGTGTACAGCGAAATCAGCACGCCCCGGCTTCTGGTTCTGGAACGGATCAACGGGACCAAGCTCAGGGACGCGATCAGCAACTGGCCCTTCCAGGTGCGAAGAGACCTGGCCCGGAAGTGGCTGCGCGCCACCCTGAAACAGATCCTGGAGGACGGATTCTTCCATGCGGACCCCCATCCGGGCAATCTCTTCATCCTCTCCAGCGAGCAGTACAGCCTTCTGGACTGGGGCATGGTGGGCCGGCTTACCCCGGAAACCCGGCTCAAGCTCATCGACCTCCTGGTGGGCGTCGTTCTTAGTGACAGCCAACAGGTCCTGGATCTGTTGCTGGAGTTCACGGAATACCGATCCGACATCGATATGGACAGCCTGCACCGCGAGCTCATGGACATCTTGGACGACTACCACTCCGTGCCCTTGAAAGAGATCAACATGGGGCGCCTTTTGACCGCGCTCACCGAAATGCTTCGCAACCACCAGATGCAGCTGACCATGGATCTCTCGGTGATGATCAAGTCCATTGTCACCAGCGAGGGTTCGGCAAGGATGCTCGACCCCGATCTGGACGTGATCAGCGAGGCAGGGCCCTATATCCGCAAACTGGCCAAGCAGAAATACTCCCCCGACGCACTCATGCGCACCATCCGGAGCAGCTTCCGCAACCTCTGGCGCATGCAGCAGAGCCTCCCAGTCCAGATCAACCATATCATGGACAAGCTCCAGCGCGACGAGCTCACCCTCGGTTTCGAGCACAAGGGCCTGGAGGGCCTGCGCCGCACCCTGAATCAAATTACCAACCGGCTGACCCTGGCTCTGGTGACCGCCTCCATGATCATCGGCTCCTCCATGGTCATCACCACCGGGGTCAAGCCGCTGATTTTCGGCTATCCCGCACTCGGGCTCATCGGATACCTTTTGTCCGGGCTTTTCGGATGCTGGCTTATCATAGACATTCTGCGCAGGAGCAAATTCTAATCCAGCATCCCGGAATCAAGACATATACACCCATCATTCCCGCACCGAGTCGGCAGCAATGAAGCATGACAATTTGCGTGGCGAGTCGGGGCCTGCGCTGATGCCAGTGTTTCATCCCGGCGTCCAATGCTGGGCATTGCTCAAGCTGATCGGTTTCTGCTGCCTGACACCGTATGACTTCCACGTACTCTTTGCAGCGCGGGCTTTGAAGGTGATACCGGTAAGATCTTTCTA
>JAZKRN010000175.1:0-6417 GCA_036628655.1 Desulfohalobiaceae bacterium
CGCAGCATTTTCATGTTAAGTGGTGCCCGGAGCCCGGTAATGACGGTTGTATGAAAATGTGGACAACTTGTTGATTTATAATCCAAAAATAGGGCCCGCGAGGCGCAACGCACTCCCCGACTCGCCTCACAGCATTGTCGTGCTTGGTTGTGCCCGGATCGGTCCGTGAATGAGGGGTGTTGGATCCGGATTCGGCCTAGGGTTGTGTGCTATTTTTCCCTGCCGAAAAAAAAGCATTTTAAACCTTGGGGTCCGTGAGGAGCAAACCGCTAGTGGGGTTCCTTTCCGTATACGGCATGTTCCGGCTTCGAGCGGGTTCATTTGGATGTGTACCGCGAGGCAGGCGGAATTGCCGATGGCTCGCGGCGAGAAGCGCGAAAGTCAATATCTTTCCCACTGAATCCTGCTCACCTTGCTGTTTCGGAAGTGGATGGTATGCATTTTGTCCTTGGATTCGTTCAGATAGTACCACACTTCAACTTTCTCAATACCCCCCTCGCCGATGTCCACCGCCTTTTGGATGGTTTCCCTCGAGTCTGGCTCACCGGCCAGAGCGAGCACACGCCCCTTGGAATCCCCGACACGGATAAGCTTTCCCTCCACGCGCCACGCGTTCTTGTCTGCGGCGTCAATGGCAACGGGAGGGAATATGGGAAGCGTCAAGACCATTATCAGGAAAAGAGGAATCGTCTTACGTCCCGGCATGGGAATGACCTCCAAAGCATATCATTTCAAGAATACCACGATTGGATGGGTCAGCATAGCCATGTCAGGACGCTAGAGGCTATGGGCGCTAGGCTATCGGCTATGGGCTTTATAAAAAGGCCTTGGATCAGGAAGAATCAGTCACGACTCGCCAGGCACCATTGTGGAATTTCCTGCGCGGATACGCTCAAGGAGGCGAACAAAACCGCCCGTTCATACTTGTACACCAGTCCCACTTAGAGTCGGGAGACAGCAGTCTGCTGATGAAAGCGGCCGATCTATACACCTTTGGGAAATTTTGTCAGGCTGGACACGCACATGGCGCTCGCCATCGGCATCTTGGCGGCAAACCGAAGAAGAGGCCCGCAATAGGGCCTGAGGAGGATTCGTGCGCTGGATCGATCTGACACACCCCGTTTCTCCGGGCATGCCGGTCATTCCCGGAGACGCTTCTCCGGAAGTGGTCGACGCCCAGACTCTGGATCGCGACGGCTGCTCCGTTCAGGAAATCCGCTGTGCCAATCACGTAGGGACCCATGTGGATGCCCCGCTTCATTTCCTTGCCGACGGAAGGAGCGTGGATCGGATCTCCCTGCACAAGCTCGTGGGATCCGCAGCGTTGCTGGATTTCTCAAACCTGGAAGCCGGAAGTCGCATCCGGTGGCGGGAGTTGGAGAGCGCCTTGACCAATGCGGGCAATCCGGACAAGGTCCTGATCCATACCGGATGGGACCGGCATTTCGGTTCCCCGCAGTATTTTGAGGATTTTCCGGCGCTCGACAGCGAGGCCGCTGAAGGCCTGGCCGGACAGGGAATCGATCTTTTGGGGGTGGACACGCCTTCTCCGAGCCCGCTGGAGGATCCGGGACAGAAAATCCACAAGGTCCTGCTCACAGCTGAGGTGGTGATCGTGGAGAATCTGTGCGGTCTGGCTCGTCTGGGGTCCTTGGCGGAAGTGTTTATCCTGCCCCTGCCCATTCAGGGAGCGAGCGGAGCGCCCTGCCGGGCGGTGGGCAGATCCTTGTGAGCCTCGGCACCGGGCCTCGCTTTTTGATTTTTTCTGCTTGTTCAGTGAGTTTTTCGCATTTCCATACAACCGTCATACCCGGGCCGACCCGGGCACAACGAAGCATAAAAATGCGAGGCTCGCCCGGCACTCATTTACTGAATGAGTGCCGGGCGAGCCTCGCTTGCAGGATTTCCAAAACAACTCAACAAGTTGGACACATTTCCATACACAAAAATGTGAGCCCGTGTTGAACGGAATACGCTATTGAAAAACTGCGGTAACTATTCACCACTTCTCTGGCCTCAGCGTAAATCTTCACGGGGCCTTTTTGAATCAATTCACCGGAGACTCTGTTCGATTTTCTTCGCTCGGCACGTGGGGGGTAGGGGCAGGGATGCCCCCACGTGGCGAGCGTTAGAAAATCCAGAGTCGAAGGTGCAAGATGACAAAAGGCCCCGTGAAGATTACGGTTTGTCAAGGGAGTGAATAGTTGCAAATCGCGAGGCAAAGGAGGAAATATGTACGCTGTGGCGCTCAACGGAAGCCCGCGCAAGGACGGGAATACCTCCCATCTGCTCGCAGAGGTGCTTGCCCCTTTGCAGCAGGGCGGCTGGAACACGGAGATGGTTCAGGTGGGCGGCAGGGATATCCGCGGCTGCATCGCCTGCTACAAGTGCTTTGAAAACAAGAACGAGCGCTGCGCTGTGGACACGGACGAATTCAATCCGGTCCTGGAAAGGATGCTTCAGGCCCAGGCCCTGATTCTGGGCTCGCCCACCTATTTCGCGGATGTGAGCGCGGAGCTCAAGGCGGTGCTGGAGCGTTCCGGCCTGGTGAGCCAGGCCAACGGAGTCCCCTTCCGGGGCAAGATCGGGGCGGCGGTCGCGGCTGTCCGACGCGGCGGGGCCACCCACGCCTTCGACACGATCAATCACATGTTCCTCATGTCCCAGATGATCGTGCCCGGATCCACCTACTGGAACATGGGGATCGGCTTCGACAAGGGGGATGTGCGCGGCGACGCCGAGGGCATGATCAACATGCGCCACCTGGGAGCGGTTATCGACTGGCTGGGCAAGGCCGTCGGCGAGCACATCGATTCGTATCCCAGTCCCAAGTAGCCGAATGTGGGCCCCGGGAAGCCGCCTCGCCGAATTTTGCGGAAGCGGGAATCGTGTTCGACGCATACCGTTTCCGCTACTCCCTGCCGAATGCCAGCAGGACCTCGATTTCGGTGGTGCCCGGAAACATGTCCATGGGAACGACGCGGAGCGGATGATAGCCCTGTTTGCCCCATTCCCGCACTGAGTGGGGCAGCAGGTCCGCGTTGCAGTGGATATGCAGCACTTTACCGGGCTCCCTGCGGGCCAGTGCCGACAGAACACCCTTTTTGGGACCCTGTTTGGGCGGATCCAGAAGAATGGCCTCCTCTCCGGGCAATGGGACGGGAAGCAAATCCTCAAGGCTTTGGGCCGAGATCTGGCCGGAGCGGAACTGGACCCGTTCGCCCCCGTTATTCAGCTTTTTGTTCGCTCGTGCCGCATCGATGGAGGGCCCCTCCGCCTCGACACCCACCACCTGCTTGTATTCCGGAGCCAGGTAATGGCTGAACAGTCCGTACCCGCAGTACAGATCCAGAAGCCTCTCCCCCTGTTCCGGTGCGAGCAGGGAGTGAACCTCCTGCAGCATGAGCGGGACGATGGATTCGTTGACTTGGGAGAAGGATGTGGGATGGACCAGGAAGCGACAGTCGTGGTGTTCCACCATGAGCCGCTGTCTGCCGAAGAGCCGCTTGAGCTGGAGCAGCTCCGGTGACTGGCGCGCTTCGAGGTAGTAGGGCGAGGCGCTTGGGTCCGAGTAGGCGAACGCCGCGGCAATGGGCTCGGCCATCTTCTGCAGGTGCCCGGCCAGGAGCTTGAGCTTGCGCACCAGCGGACCATTCAATGTGTCCACATTGAAGATAACCGCCAGCTCAGCATAACTCCCGCGAATAATCAGGTGATTCAAGTGCCTGGCAACAAGCTGGAACGGAGGCTCGCTGATCTTGGACCGCAGGAAGCGGAAGATGCGGCCGTGGGATTCCGGCTCCAGCGGTGAGGAGAGAAAGGGCTGTTTCTGCTGGGATGGCTTGGTTCCGGCCAGATGGAGATAAAGGCCCCCTTTTCTCCAGGCGGCGCGCCGCTTGGAGGTGGTGCGATAATGGCGCGGCAGCGGCGAGGCCCGGATGGATTCGAGGGTGCCGGGGATTTCGTGTTGCTGCCAGAAACTCTCCAGGGCCCGGTTTTTCAGCTCGAGCTCCCGCTTGTATTCCAGGTGGGCCAGAGGAGCCCCCTGCCAGGTCGTGTTGCGGGGTGGTTCCTTGGTGGGAGCCGGCACAAGCGCATCGAGCAGATCGTAAAAGCTCGCGCCGGCTCCCTCTTCGGGGGAAGACTGCTTTTGTTCGCGCGATCGCGGCGGACCGGACGGCTTTTTCTTTCTTGTCACTGAGCCTCCCTCTCGAGGTCGATGTTTTTCTTTACAGGGCGTTTTCCAGGAAAAGCTTCGGGATGTCAATTCTCTCGGCCTCGCGAGCCGGAAGCCGCAATTCTGGAACAGTGCTCCTCACTCTTCATGCACGCGGTCCGCAAGCTCGTCCAGGCCGGAAACGGTGAGTGTGGGCTCCACCTCCCAGGGGTCGAAGATGGCGTTTTCAAACCGCCGTACCCAGGCCGCACGCATACCCGCGGAAACAGCCCCGATGACATCGAAGGGATTGCTGGAGATCATCCAGGCCCGGGAACCGCATGCGCCTGTTCGCCGCAGGAAATGGCAGTACACCGCCGGGCTCGGCTTGAAGGTCCGCAGATCCTCCACGCTGATCACCTCGACAAAAAATCCCAGAAGACCGGCCTTATGCAGAAGGTTCGTCACGGCCTCGGCGCTGCCGTTGGAGAAGGCGTACAGAGCGAATCCCGCCTTTTGGGCCTTCTCCAGGCCAGCTATGGCGTCGTCGAAGGGCGGCAGTTCCCGGTAGGTCGCCAGGAGGCGGTCCTTTTGCTCTTGGGAGAGGACAAGGCCGTACTCCAGGCAGGCGTACTCCAGGGCCTGACTCGTGCAGCGGGAGAAGTCGACATAGTTCTGCATCAGCCCCCTGCGAAAGGAATACTCCAGTTGCTTTTCCCGCCACAGACGGGAAAAGCCCTCAGCGAGCTCTCCGAGGTGCTCCCGCAGGGCCCGCTTCACCCCGTGCGTGTCGATAAGGGTCCCGTAGACATCGAATCCGAGGGTCAGAGTCATGGGTCGGCTCCTGAATTTGATGGTTTCCGGGCTGCAGGCAGTTTTTTGTTCTTCAGAGGAATTCGGGGACTGCAGCCCTTTCAGAACGGTCTTTCCACCTGATCGGTCCCAGAGCCCCGTTCCTACTGCGGCATGGGCACCAGAAACATCTTGGCGGTCAGGCTGAGATCCTTGTCCCGGGAGTCCTTATATTTCTCCCTGATGGCGTTCAGTGTTTTGCCGGCGGCAGTCTCGTTCCAGAACCAATTGCTGAAGGCCCTGCTGTCAGGTGTCTCTGCACCCGGCCGGGAAATCGCGGCCTCAAAATAGAAGGCCTTCAGGTCCTGGGCCGCCAGGCGCAAGGAGACAGCCGGGCTCAACTCGCCTCCGGAGGAGGGTGGCGCATCCTTGGTCAGGAACTCCTCCAGCAATCCGGCCGCGGACTCGGGATCGAAGGAGACCATGGCCGTCCTGCTACGCCGTTCCAGGCCCAGATCGTACCAGGACCTCAGCTCGGCGACCTCCCTGTGCAGGGACGCGGCGAGCTCGTCCAGCTCGCTTTTTTCTCCGGACGGAGGGGAAAAGCTCACAGGACAGGACCAGGCCGCGCTCTGTTCCTCGTCATCCGGAGCGGCATCCGGGGCCTCTTCCGGGAAGGATTCCAGTACCGGACCCTGCTCCGCCTCCAGGAGATTGAGGGCCGCGAGGGCCACCTTCCTCTGGAGCTCGGGGTGATCCGGCGCTCCGAGGGGACGTCCCAGCTGAAAGGGGACCCACAGGACCCGCGGGGGCCTGATGGTTTGGGTATGCTCGGCGATGAGGCTGATCTGGGTGGTGGGAATGCCCCGCTCCTCCAGGTAATGGGCCAGCGCGCCCACGGCGCGCGTGCAAAAGGGTCAGACCGGAATGAGAAACGCCGCATCCACGTTGTCCCCAGCGAGCAGCCCAGCCAGGTTGTCCGCCGGAGCGGCCATCTGGTCTGGAGGCGTTGCCCCCATGAAGGAGTAGTGGTAGTCCGCGACGCTGCCGATCCGGTTCTCGCTGGCCAGTTCGTGCAAGCGGTCCAGGGGGAAGGCCACATTCCAGTCCTGGACGAAACCGGTTCGGTCAAAGTTGGTGGAGACGTGGGTCATGACCAGGTCCTTGGCCGGGGTATCCGCGGGGATGATGCGGTAGTCCCCCTCCATGCCGGCGAAGGGCCGGTCGTCCCGGCGGTGCAAGCCGGCTGTGGAGATGATGGCCACCCTGCGGTCGGCCAGTTTCGGTCCCGAGGCCCACGGGGTTCTTTCGAACCTGGGGCAGGGCAGGTCTGCCAAATGGGAATACATCGGTTCGGGCAGGTCGTGCAGTCTGGCCATAAGGGTCCTTCATGGCTTTGCGTGGCTTGGCAGGACGCCCCCAATCTTCCAATTGCTGCGTTGTCCGGCACCTATTTGAGGTGACAAAAG
>JAZKRN010000176.1:0-6406 GCA_036628655.1 Desulfohalobiaceae bacterium
GTAGCTCAGCCTTGTGATGCTACCGGGGTGAAACCTTCTTTTGTTTCACTGGGGCCTCGATAGCCTCCATGAGAGTTTGAATCCGGCACCTATTTGTGAAGCCAAGTCAATCAGACGCCCTTTTGTCACCTCAAATAGGTGCCGGACAACGCAGCAATTGGAAGATTGGGGGCGCCCTGCTAGACCTGGGGCCTGGGCAGCAGACCGGCGGCTTCCGTGATCTCCGGGACCTTGTGCTCCCATTCGATGGCCATGAGATGGATCCCGGCCACGCTCTTCATCTCCTTGAACTCCTGCATCTGCTCCACCGCGATCCTGATCCCCTCATCCTTCTGACTCTTCTTGGGCACGCCCCGCAGTCGCTCGATGACCTCATCCGGCACATCCATGCCCGGGACCTTGCTCTGCATGAACTTGGCCATACCCACGCTTTTCATGGGCGTGATCCCGGCCATGATGTATGTCTTCTCCGTCAGGCCCATATCCTCGGCCTGCTTGAGCCACTCCCGCATACGCTGCATATTGAAAACGCACTGGGTCTGGATGAAGTCGACTCCGGCATCGATCTTTTTGGCTAATCTGTAGACCCGCCATTCATAGGGCTCGGCAAATGGGTTGGCCGCGGCGCCAATAAGCATGGACGGCGGTTTGTCGATATCCGCTCCGCCCTGGAACTTGGCATCGTCGCGCATGGACTTGACCGTAGAGACCAGCTGGAGGGAGTCGATATCGAAGACTCCCTTGGCGTGGGGATGATCGCCGAACTGTTGATGATCCCCGGTGAGGCAGAGCATGTTCCCGATGCCCATGGCCGAGGAACCCAGGACATCCGCCTGCATGGCCAGCCGGTTCCGGTCTCGGCAGACCATCTGGTACACCGGCTCCACCCCCTGCTGAAGCAGAATCATGGAGGTCGCCCAGCTGGACATGCGCACCATGCCGGTCTGATTGTCGGTGATATTGACCGCGTCCACCGTGTTCTTGAGATGGGACGCTTTCTCCTGCACCACCTCCACGCTGGTGCCTCGAGGCGGACCCAGCTCGCCGGTCAGGGCAAAATGACCGGACCGGAGGACCTTCTCCAGATTCGTTCCGCTTTTCATAGGCGTCTTCTCTTGTCGTTTGCTGGTGGAATCACAGGCTCATGAGACACATCGCCGGCACAAAGAACAGAGCCATATCCTGCTTCTTCGGCTCGAGCAGGACCCTGGCCCGGCTCCTCTTGACCAGTCCCAGATTCTCGAAGCCCATGGGATCAAAGCTCACCACATTGGACTCTCCGGTCCTGGCAAGGCAGTCCATTGTCACCTGCTTGGACAGCTCGAGCATGTCCTGCAGATAGCTTGCCTGTTTGGGCCGCTTTTTCAGACCCGGCATAAGTCTGTTTCGCTCCAGGGTGTTCAGCTTGAAGATGGAAAGACCGCCCTTGAAGACCATTTTCTTCAGGGAGAAGCTCATCCTGGACTGCCGCAGGGTGCGCAACAGGAGCTGGTCCGCCTCCCGCCACGTGGTCTGGATGATCCTCCGGAGCTGCTTGTTGGAATAGCTCACTTGCCTGTCCGCCCGCATTTCCACGGAAACGTGGCCCACTCTGCCCCGCCTTTTGTTCAGCTGGAGCATGTTGGGCACATAGTAGTTATGGGCCACCACATCCGCTGCAAGATGGCTCAGGTAGCCCAGGGCGTAGGCCTTCAGATGCGGCTCCTCCACCTTGTCCAGGAGCCGGAGACCGGCATGCCAGCTGTGGCAGTGGTTCGGGGTGAGCTCCCTGCCTTTGCCCACAAGCATGTCCGCGCTCAGGGTTCCGTAGAGGAAGGAGAAACCGTTTTCCTGCAGCAGTTGGGCGGTGCAGGCGGAAAGAAGATGCACATTGGCCAGGAAGTAGTTTCCCAGATAGAGATGCACCCCCGGGCCCCAGGCAAGTGCCTGATCCGGGAGCACAAGACCGCCCACAAGGGCGATCAGGAAAAGAAACAGCTTACTCTTTGACATGACACTCCCCGCAGGCAAGCGGTCCTTTGCCCCTGTCGCTGTGGCAACCGATGCACTGCGTGTGATAGGCCTCTCTCAAGGGAACGGCGTTTTCCCCGCTCTCCTCCAGCCCGTGGCAGTCGGAGCACTCCTGGCCCACGGACATGCGGTTTTCCACCTTTTTCCCGTCCTCGTAAACATGGTGACACTCGCTGCAGTCATAGACGTCCGCCCGGACGTTGTGCTCGTCGTGCTTGAACACAGACGGAGGCCGCTGGTGGTCCCGGAAGGCCTCCTCCTGGACAACCGTCATGTTCGCACGAGGCAAGGCAGACGTGGCTGTCAAGGCAACAGCCAGCACGCAGAGGATGAGCACCGGAAGCGATTTGGGAAAGGACATAGACGGCCCCCGCTGTTTTCCCTGTTGATTGAGCAATGCTAGCGGCTCTAGGGCTCTTACCAGATTCAGGCCTGTAAGACAAGGCGGAAGGGATCACACCTCCTTGAGGCCCTGCCCGCACGGACACTCCGGTTCCCGGCCGCTTCCGGAATACGGGCCACACCCCTCCGGAGCTTATGGGCACGCCTCGAGCATCCGGTTCACCGCCTCACGGGCCCAGGCCGACTCCCGGGGATCGACTGTGGTCCCCTCGGCCCGGCCCTCCTGGATGGCCTCCAGGATATCGGCGAGGCGTCCTTCCGTGATCTGAGCCATGAAAGGGCAGTCGCAGGACTGGAGGGGAAGGACCGATTTCTCCGCGGCGAAGCGGTGCTGCAGACGACGCACGAGATTGATCTCCGTGCCCACGTAAATTCTGCTCCCAGGTGCGCTTGCCTCGACATAGGCGATGATCTGGGAGGTGGATCCGCTTGCGTCCGCCATCCGGATCAGCCCTGGGGGGCACTCGGGGTGCACGATGATCCGGGCTTTTGGATCGCTTTCCCGGATCCCGCGGATCGCCTCGGTCCGGAAGGCGGTGTGCACGTCGCAGATGCCGGGCCAGATGTGTACGACCCCGGCTGCTTCCGGGCCCGAGCTGAGCAGAAAGTCGCGCCGGTTTTCGGGGATCCCCACGCGATCGGCCATGTTCAGGGCCAGATTCTTGTCCGGCAGAAAGAGCACCCCGTCTCCCTGCTCCAGGGCCCATCGAAGCATGGTTTCCGCGTTGGCCGAAGTGCAGACCGCGCCGCCGTAGTGGCCGCAAATGGCCTTCACCGCCGACGAGGTATTCACGTAGGCCAGGGGAACGACCCGCCTGCCGTCCCGGTTCAGGTCCTGCAGCGTGGCTTCCACCATCCGGGCCGGAGCCAGATCGGCCAGTGTGCAGCCGGCTTCCTCGGCGGGAATATACACGTTTTGGCCCTCTCTGGCGAGCACGGAGGCGGTTTGGGCCATGAAAAAGACCCCGCACATGACGATGTGCTCCGCCTCGAGGGAGGGAATTCTGCGGGCGAGCTCGAGGGAGTCGCCCACGGAATCCGCGTGCCGTACCACCTCGTCGCTCTGATAGTGATGGGCCAGGATGTGCAGTCTTTCGCCGAGCCGGTCCTTCACCGAGCGGATACGTTCACGGTAATCGGTCATATCGTCTTTAGCGCCTCCTCAGGACAAATATATATGTCATCCCGCAACAACGAGAAGAAAACGACGATTCATATTTGGCAGGACACGAGGTCTCACCACGGATTTGCTAAACACATAATAATGAAGTAAATATTTTGCAAGTTTTATTTCCCGCATACCCCAGAAGCCAAGGAGAAACCCTATGTCCTGGAGGCCGGACACCCTGGCCCTGCACGGAGGGCAAAACCCCGATCCCGCCACCAGGAGCCGAACGGTGCCCATCTACCAAACGAGCAGCTACGTCTTTCAAAGCGCAGAGGACGCGGCCCAGCTCTTCGATCTCAAGCCCGAGGTCTGGGCTCCCAGGCTCAATCTAAACCAGGAGGGGCTGCGCCCCGAGGACTTCGCCACGCAGGACACGGGCAATATCTATACCCGGATCACCAATCCCACCACCGATGTGCTGGAAAAGCGGCTCGCCCTCATGGAGGGCGGAGTGGGCGCCCTGGCCACCAGCTCCGGAACATCGGCCATCTACTACGCGGTGCTCAACCTCTGCCGCAGCGGGGACCACTTCGTCTCCTCCAAGAGCCTCTACGGCGGCACCTCCAATCTCTTTCGGCACATCCTGCCCCAGTACGGGATCGAGGCCAGCTTTGCAGATCCCGGTGATCCGGAGGCCTTTGCCCGGGCCATCGGGAAGAACACGAAATGCCTCTTCCTGGAAACCGTGGGCAACCCGCGGCTGGACGTACCGAACCTGGAGCGCATCGCCGCCGTGGCCCACGATGCGGGAATTCCCCTCATCGTGGACAACACCGTGCCCACCCCCTATCTTTGCCGACCCTTCGAGCACGGAGCGGACGTCGTGGTCCACTCCCTGACCAAGTACTGCGGCGGCCACGGGACCACCATGGGCGGTATCATCGTGGACCGGGGCCAATTCGACTGGCAGGCCTCCGAGGCCTTCCCCATGTTCACCCAGCCGGATCCCTCCTACCACGACCTGATCTGGACCGAGGCCGTGGGACGGGCCGCATACATCGTCCGGGCCCGGACCGTGCTCCTGCGGGACACCGGAGCCTGCATCTCCCCCTTCAACAGCTTTCTCCTCCTGCAGGGCATGGAGACGCTGCACCTGCGAATGCAGCGCCATAGCGAGAACGCCCTGGCCGTGGCCAAGCACCTGGAGAGCCATCCCGGCGTGAGCTGGGTCCTCTATCCCGGCCTGGAGAGCCACCCCACCTTTGATCAGGCCCGGAAATATCTGCCCCGCGGCTGCAGCAGCCTGGTGGGATTCGGAATCCGGGGCGGGGAAGAGGAGGGCAGGCGCTTCATCGAAAACCTGCGCCTCTTCAGCCATCTGGCCAACATCGGGGACGCCAAGAGCCTGGCCATCCATCCGGCCTCGACCACCCACGCCCAGCTCACCCCCGAGGCCCGGGAGCAGGCCGGGGTCACCGACGATTTCATCCGCCTTTCCATCGGGATCGAGGACATCGGGGACATCATTCAGGACATGGACCAAGCCCTGGAAGCGACGAGCTGAAATCATGGCGCAGGACTCAGTGGGCATCGTGGAGAAGCAGTATTTCCATTTCGCCCATCCCCCTGGGGAAATGGAATTCGAATGCGGACAGCGGCTGGGCCCCCTTACCCTGGCCTACGAGACCTATGGGGAGCTGAACAGCAACCGCGACAATGCCGTGCTTGTGCTGCACGCCCTGACCGGGGATTCCCATGCGGCGGGATATTACGAGGGAGAGGAAAAACCCGGCTGGTGGGACACCATAATCGGCCCGGGCAAGGGCATCGACACGAACAAATATTTTGTCATCTGCAGCAATGTGCTCGGCGGCTGCATGGGCTCCACCGGACCCAGCTCCTTTGATCCGCATACAGGCAAGCCCTATGCCCTGAGCTTCCCTCTGGTCACCATCGGGGACATGGTCCAGGCCCAGAAGCACCTGATCGACGCCCTGGGCATCGAGCGGCTTCTGGCGGTTATCGGCGGCTCCATGGGCGGGATGCAGGTCCTGGAATGGTCCGTCCGCTTTCCGGATATGGTGCGCTCCGCCATCCCCATCGCCACGGCCACCAGGCACTCCGCCATGGCCATCGCCTTCAACGAGGTCTCCAGACAGGCCATCATGAACGACCCCAACTGGAACAACGGGGAATACTATCAGGAAATCCCGCCCCAGCACGGCCAGGCAGTAGCCCGCATGATCGGCCACGTGACCTACCTCTCGGACATCGCCCTGCGCAAGAAGTTCGACCGTCCAAGCAACGAGAGCAGCGGCGAGAGCGGATTCTTCGCGGAGTTTCCGGTGAGCAACTACCTGCGCTACCAGGGCCGAAAGTTCGTCCACCGCTTCGACGCCAACTCCCTGCTCTATCTTAGCCGGGCCTCGGATTCCTTCAACCTGGCCCAGCGCTACGGAGACGGATCCCTGGTGCAGGCCTTCTCACGGTCCAGCTGCAAGTACCTGGTCCTGTCCTTCTCCTCGGACTGGCTCTACCCCACCTCCCAGTCACGCTCCATGGTCAAGGCCCTGAAGAAGAGCAATATCATGGTCAACTTCTGCGAAATAGACATCGACTACGGTCACGACTCCTTTCTGGTGCACAACCCCAAGCAGGCCGCCCTGGTTTCCGGATTCCTGGACCAGGTACACAGGGAGAGCACCAAGAAAGGACCAGAGGACAGAGGACAGACTGCATGAGCGAATTGTTCGTTCCCCGTTCCCCGTTCAGCGTTCTGCGTTTAGCAGCCTGTTGAAAAAGTCCTTATTAGGCAGGGCGTTCAAAAATTCCAAGTGACGGCGCGACCCGGCACTCACTTTTTTTCCCGAAGTTCAATATATTACG
>JAZKRN010000177.1:0-6362 GCA_036628655.1 Desulfohalobiaceae bacterium
GACCTGCAGACCCCATTGCAACAGCAGGCCCAGTACGTTCTGGACCCCGAGCTGGAGCGGATCGTCAAGATCTCCATGGCCCTGGAGATGCCGCTCCTGTTGAAGGGCGAGCCCGGAACGGGCAAGACCCAGCTGGGCAGCGCCATCGCCACTGCGCTGGACATGCCGCTCATCGTGCTCAACGTGAAGTCCAACATGAAGCTGGTGGACGCCCTGTACCAGTACGACACCCTGACCCGGCTCAACGACAGCCGCTTCGGCGACTCCTGCCGGGATGTGAGCAACATCGAGGAGTACATCAGCATGGGCAGGATCGGGCAGGCCTTTGTGGCCGAGCGGCGCACGGTCCTGCTCATCGACGAGATCGACAAGGCGGACTCCGACTTCCAGGACGACATGCTCGACGTCCTGGACCAGATGGAGTTCGACATCATGGAGATGGACAAGCGCATCCGGGCCCGCCACAGGCCGGTGATCATCATCACCTCCAACGCCAAGAAGGATCTGTCCGAGCCCTTCCTGGGACGCTGCAACTTCCACCACATCCCCTTTCCGGACGAGAACATGATGCGCCGGATTGTGGAGGTCCATTTCCCCGGGATCAGCGACGAGCTGGCGAACCGTTGCATCGAGTGCTTCTACCGCATGCGCCAGCTCCCGGCTGTGGAGAAGAAGCCGGCCACGCGCGAGCTGATCAACTGGATCCGGGCCCTGCAGGCGGATCCGGATTTTCGCCCCAAGCAGCTCAAGAAGGGCGATATCCCCTACCTGGGCGTCCTGTTCAAGAAGAGCGGGGACTACCAGGCAGCGGCCAATTCCCTGTCCAGAATCGCTTCCAGGTAGCAGGCTTTCGCGGAGCCGGGGCGGAGCGGTATCAACACCGGCGTACAGCTTGTTTCGGCAACCGCGCCAAATGCCTCGGCTTATTCTATTCCATCCTGCGAATCATGGTGTCTTATGCGGAAAAAGATTTTTTTTGTTGCTCTTTGTCTCTTCCTTGTCCTGTCCGGTTGCGCCACCAAGCAAGCCGATCTCTCACCTCAAAGCGATCGGGGCTGGTCCGAATTCGTCCAGCAGGGAATTGACGATATCTCCGAGGGCAACTATGAACAGGCCCTTGAGGTCATGAACGCCGCCCTGGAAAGACAGCCCGAAAATCCCAGGCTGTATTACAATCGCGGGCTCTGTTATGCTGGAATGGAAGAATATGGCAGGGCGATTGACGACTTTGGCAGGGCGATTGAGCTGAACCCTGAGTTCGTGGATGCCTACAATAACCTTGCCTGGACCTATTTCAGCATGGGAGACAAGCAGCGGGCTGTTCAGGAGCTCAACCGCGCTTTGCAACAACTCGAGGAGTCCCCTCGAATCCTTTATAATCTGGGCCTGATCCATGATCGGATGAAGAATTACGACAAGGCCACTGACTACTATTCCCGGGCCATCGAGTTTCAGCCCACCATGGCCGCGGCGTACAATAATCGCGGAGTGGCCTGGATCCGTCTCCAGGATTACGACAAGGCGGTCGAGGACCTGAGCAGGGCCCTGTCCCTGGAGCCGGACAAAGCCCGCTATGCCTACAATCAGGCCATCGCGTACGAAGAGCTTGGCAGGACGGAAAAGGCCGTTTCCATGTACACCAAGGCGCTGCAGAAGGATCACACCTTTGCCCCTGCGTACAACAACCGGGGCCTGCTTCGTTTCCAGATGGGGGTCAAGGATCTTGGATGCCAGGATCTGCAGCAGGCCTGCAATCACGGCCTGTGCGATCGTTACAGGCAATTGAAGCAAAGCGGGGAGTGCGGCGGTGCGATGGACGAATAGCGCCAATCTGGTGCGGGGGATTCCCGCTCGGTTCATGAGCGAGGGGATACTTCGTCACGCGTGGTACGGGCTGCTTCTCGCCGTCATCGTCTTTCTTGCTGTCCTGAGCTCAATGAGTTGGCTGGAGCAGGAGTTGACCCCCCCTGTTCGAGCGAATGTCGAGGCCGGAGAAAAAAACAGCCGTTCATCGTCTTCTTCCGTCGAGGAGAGCGAGCGATCCCGCCCCCTGCAGGAATACGAGCAGGATATTGCCGGCGATCTGTTCGGCTCCCAGCCCGAGGAAGAGGAGGATTCCGAATCCGGTGTTTCCCTGGAGGAGATCCCCCTGTCCGAAAAAGACCTCGGACTGGAATTGATGGGCACCATCGTCGGTAACGACTCCGAGCAAAATATTGCCATTATCGAGGATACCCGGAAAAATGAGCAGGACATGTATCGGGAGGGGGATCGGATCAGGAATGTCACCATTCAAAAGATACTCAGAGACAACGTGGTCATCGTGCAATCGGATGAGCAAAAGATCCTGACCATGCAGTACGAGAAACTTCGGGACGAGGATGTTGCAAGCGGGGACAGGAAAGTGGCTTCCAGGAGCAGAGAATCCACGGATCGTGAAAGGAGTATATCCAGGGATTATGTGACGCAGTCTTTGCAGAACATGTCCAAGCTCATGCAGGACGCCCTGATCAAGCCGTACATGGAGAGCGGCGAGACAAAGGGATTTCAGCTGGACAATATCCGATCCGGAAGCTTTTACGACAGGATCGGGCTGCGGAACAAGGATGTCATTCTTCAAGTCGACGGGAAGAATCTCCAAAGCCCGCAACAGATGATGGAGTTCACTCAAAAGCTCTCGAGCAAGGACCGGGTCGAGCTCACTATTCAGCGAAATGGCCAAAAAAGGAATATTTCCTATAGCCTGCAGTAGCTTATCCGCAAAAGATTCCGGGGTGGTTTGATTATGCCTGTTCGAACGCTTGCTTGCATTCTCTTATATATCTTTCTTGTTTTGCTGTGCATCTGTCCCTCAACGGCTTTCGCCGAGGACGAGGACCAGAAGATGGTCTCCCTGGATTTCAAGAATGTGGACATCCATGTGTTCATCAAGTTCATCAGCGACGTGACGGACAAAAACTTCATTGTCGGGGACAAGGTCCAGGGCAAGATCACGGTTATATCGCCCAAGAAAGTCACGGTGGACGAGGCCTATGAAGTGTTTGAGTCCGTGCTGGAAGTGCAGGGGTTTACCACCGTTCCGTCCCGGGGCGGGACCAAGATTGTCCGGGCGGTCCAGGCCAGAAAGAAGAATCTCGGCATCCGGAGCGGTACCAACGGAACCCAGGAAGCAGGGGATCGAATGATCACCCAGGTCATTCCTCTGGACTATGCGGCGTCCCAGAAGCTGCGCAAGCTCTTGACGCCCATGGTCTCCAAGCAGGGCCTTCTTGTGGACTATCCCCCAACGAATACCCTGATCCTCACGGATTACCAGTCCAATATCCAGAAGATCCTGGAAATCGTTGGCAGCGTGGACCAAAAGAGCCTGCGGACCAGGCTGGTGATCCACCGCCTGGAGCACGCGGATGCGGGCCGCATCGCCAAGGTCCTGAACAATATGAGGAAGGCCCGTCAGCAGGCGCAGGGCAAGGCACGGGCCCCCTTTGTTCACGCCGTGCCCAACGAGCGGCTCAACTCCGTCGTGGTCCTCGCGGAAAAGGACATGATCCAGGAAACGAGGGATCTTGTGGACAAGCTGGATCAGCCCACTCCCAAGGGCGAAGCCAATGTGCACGTGGTTCGTCTGGACAACGCTGTAGCCCCCGATCTGGCCCAAGTTCTCACCAACCTAGCCACTGCGAAGGAAGGCAAGGGCAAGCCGATCATTTCCGAAAACGTGCAGGTTGCGGCGGACAAGGCGAGCAACAGCCTGGTGATAACCGCCAAAAAGGAGGAGTTCCAGGCCCTGAAGTCCGTGATCGACGAGCTGGACCAGCCGAGGGCCCAGGTCTATGTGGAGGCGGCCATCATGGAGGTGAGCGCGGACACGAGCCTGAATGTGGGCATCAACTGGCAGGGGGCTGCGGAGCTGGGCGACGAGGGCATTGCCCTGGGCAGCGTCAATCAGGCACCGGGTTCTTCCCCTCAAGGCATCGCCCAAAGTTTTGCACAATCCCAGGGGGCTTCCCTCGGGGTGCTTTCCTTCCCCTTCAATTTCAAGGGGAACACCTACTACAACCTGTCTTCCTTCATCCAGGCCTCGCAAACCGACAACAAGGTCAATATCATCTCCACGCCCCAGCTTCTGACCATGGAGAACGAGCAGGCCAAGGTGGTTGTGGCCGAAAACAGGCCCTTCATCACCAGCAGGGAGATATCCACGGACACGGACCGGGAGTTCAGCAACATCGAATACAAGGACGTGGGCGTTACCCTCAAGGTGACTCCTCAAATTAACGAGAAGGGCTCGGTGAAGATGGATATCTATCAGGAGGTCAGCAGAGTGGAGCAAAAGGCCCTGGACAGCGGTATCGGGGCCAAGACGCCGGTGACCAGCAAACGAACCGCGGAGACGCGGGTCGAGGTCCGGGACGGTCAGACCGCGGTCATCGCCGGGCTCATCGAGGAGAAATCCTCTCAGGTCGACACAGGGGTCCCCATTCTGAGCCAGATTCCCGGCCTGGGCTGGCTGTTCAAGCAGAGGACCCAGTCCGAGTCCAAGAAGAACCTCATGGTCTTTCTCACCCCGAAGGTGGTGCGCTCGGAGCAGGACATGCAAAGCATCTGGTCCGACAAGAAAAAGCGGATGAGCAGGCTGAGCTACGGTGTGAAAGGGAAGGTGGAGCCCATGAGCGCTCCCTTCCAGGTCTCGGACCCGGTGCGCGTTCACGTTGACGGAGGGAATGGACGGTGAGATCCCTGCTCGATTTCCTCGTATCCAGGGGGTTCATCGAATCGGCAGATGTGGAGGGTTTGAGTCAAGAGGCCCAGCAGAAGGGATTCTCCGTGTACGAGCTGATCCTGCAGAACCGCAGGATCAGCGAGGAGGCCTTCTTGCGGTCAGTGTCCGAGGAATGGGGCATTCCCTATCGGTCCACGCTTACCGATGCGGAGGCGGATCACGAGCTGATCAAGGGAATGCCCATCCAGTACCTGAAAAGGCACGCCTTCTACCCCCTGTACCTGGAGGACGGGGAATTGCATCTCGCCCTGAGCGATCCCTTCGCCCTCCATTCCCTGGATGAGATCGGGACCCTGTTTGAGGCACGGCCCGTTCCAGTGCTCGCATCCTCAGATGAAGTGCTTTCCGCGATCAACAGGGCCTTCGGCCAGGCGGAAGGCATGTCCGAGGAGATCATCCAGGATGTGGATCAGGGGGAAGGGGATGTCTCCCGCCTGGAGCCGGAGAAAAGCGGCGATCTGCTCGAGGAGACGAGCGACGCTCCGGTGGTGCGCCTGGTGAACCATATCCTGGCCAGGGCTGTCAGAAGCGGTGCGAGCGACATTCACCTGGAGCCCTACGAGGACAAGCTCTTTGTCCGCCTTCGGCTGGACGGCGTCCTGTACACCTTCCACACCCTTTCCCGAAAGCTGCATGCCCCGGCGATCTCCCGGGTCAAGGTCATGGCCGGGCTGAACATCGCGGAAAAGCGGGTTCCCCAGGACGGGCGCATCGAGATACGCATCGGCGACCGGCGGATCGATCTGCGCATCTCCTGTCTGCCCACGGTATACGGAGAGCGGGCGGTCCTGCGCCTGCTGGAGAAGGACGCCAAGCTGCTGAGCCTGGAGGAGATCGGCGTGGACCGGGGCGAGCTGGAGACCATGCGGCGGCTGGTGAGCATGACCCACGGTATTATCCTGGTCACCGGCCCCACGGGCAGCGGCAAAACCACCTCCCTGTATTCCGCGCTCAACTACATCAATACACCGGACAAGAACATCCTCACCGTGGAGGACCCGGTGGAGTACCAGCTCGAGGGCGTGGGACAGATGCAGATCAATCCCGGAGTGGGGCTCACCTTTGCCAATTCCCTGCGCTCCATGCTCCGGCAGGATCCGGACGTGATCCTGGTGGGGGAGATACGGGATCTGGAAACAGCCGAAATCGCGGTCCAGGCCGCTCTCACCGGGCATCTGGTCTTTTCCACCCTGCACACCAACGACGCCGCGAGCGGCATTACCCGCTTGATCAACATGGGGATCGAGCCCTTTCTGGCCTCCTCCTCCCTTCGTGCCCTCGTTGCCCAGCGCCTGGTGCGGCTTTTGTGCTCCGCCTGCAAGCAGCCCTATTCCCTGTCGGAGGAGGAGATCTCCGAGCAGGGCCTGAGCAGCCATGTGGCCCCGGACCAGACGCTCTACGCACCCGGAGGATGCGAGCGCTGCCTGCACACCGGATACAGGGGGCGCACCGCGCTGTTCGAGATCCTGGAGCTGGATGAGAACATGCAGTCCCTGATCCTGCGTACCTCCGACTCCAACAGCATTCGCCGCGAAGCGGTCTCTTCCGGCATGCGGACCCTGCGGGACAACGGATTCGC
>JAZKRN010000178.1:0-6346 GCA_036628655.1 Desulfohalobiaceae bacterium
TTCGCCCTGGGCGCGTTCGTGGTGTATCGCACCAAGCGCGATGCGAGCGAGCCGTTCATCCGACGCTCGGAACCGAAACAGGGCGGCGCAGGCCAAGCCGGTGACATGTATGAGCTCGGAGAAGACGAGGCACGAGCTCGCGGCGCGCCGCAGCCGAGTTTTTACAACGTCCCGGAAGAGGAGGAAGAGATCCCCATGGGCGGCGATGTGGATCGCAGGCTTTATGGGGATCCGGAGAGGAGAAACCAGTTCTTGAGCGATTTTCAGATGACCAGTCAACAATTTGCTCAGCGCGAGGAGGCTGCCGGCCTTTTTCAGGAGGGCGAGGAGGATAAGGCATGATACATGGCCCGGGATTCGACGTGAAGTGCCCGTCCTGCGGCGGGGTTTACCACGAAACGTCGCACGATTTCGATGATCAGCTTCTGCCTCTGGGCAATATGTTTCGCCTCAAGCAGAAGTATCGGCAATATGGTTGGGATGCTTTCCCGGAGCGGGACAATATCCGGCTTGCTGACCTGCGCTGTCCCTGGTGCGACGGGGCGTATATGCGCGGCAGTCGAATTGCTGCACTCGTGGACCAGATGAGCGGTGAGACGCTGCGGCAGGATCATCCCCGGCGCAAGCCTCCCAGCGGAGAGATTGCGGTGGACTTCCCTGCTCCGATACTCGCTCGGGCCGAGGCGGTGACCGAGCCTCCTCCGGACAAGGTGCCCAGCGGCAAGAAAGCTGGGAAGAAGGCGCATAAGAGGTAACTATGGCTCTAATGGATGTCTTTCGCGGCCGCACCGGTCAAGGCCGCAATGTATATGAGGCCAAGGCCGATCAGCGGCACAGACAGAATCGGCAGAATGTAGTCGAGCAGCAGCCGCCCAAGCAGCGCCGGAAAGGATGGAATCTGAATAACATTCCTCCCGAGGGCGACCCTGATGTGGGGTCTTTCGCTTACAGGCTCTTCGAGGATTCCCTCCGGGAACGCCGCCGGCTGCAGTTGGAGGAGCGGTGGCACCGCTTCTATCAGCTCTTCCGCGGACAGCACTGGCACAACAATATCGTGAACCTGCTGTCCATGAAGCGCAGCAGCCGCCTGTCGATCAGTCTGCTCCACGCGAACATCACGCGGACAGTGGCGAACATCACAGCGCGGACGCCGGTGGCTGAGGTCGAGGCCGCGGATGGAAGTCGGGACAAGATGGATCAGGTTCTGTCGGAGAAACTGCGCTCCTGGAATAACAAGGAAGAGCAGCAGATGTCCTTGTCTCGGTCCGCTCTGAACATGGAGACTTACGGGATCACCGTCGAGAAGGCCGTATTTGATCCGCAGACGCGGCAGGGACGGACGGTGGTTCTGGATCCGTACAGTTTCCTCCCGGCCCCGGGCTACTATGAGCGCCTGAACGACATGCCCTACATGATGCACATCTTTCCCATGCTGGTCGAGGATGTGGAGGAGACATACGGCGTGACCGGGGTGCAGGAGTCGCCGCAGCTGTCATCGATCCTGGGGGAGGAGCGGCAGGATCAGGTCGCTCGGGGGAGCTCGGCGAACTATTCCACGAATTATCCCAGTAACTATGTGCCGACTTCATCCCCGGGGAGCGACGATACGCTTCAGCAGAAGCGCGCCCTGGTGGTTGAGCTCTGGATCCGGGATCACAGCATGGAGACGCGGTGGCGCACGGAGCAGCAGTTGGATCCGGATACGGGCGAGGCACTTTGGGTCAGCGTTCCCTATCAGATCCCCAAGTATCCGGGCGGCATCCGGGTGATTACCTTCACCAATAATGGCAATTTGGTGCTTGCCGACCAGAAGAATCCGAACGTCAACCACGCCCTACCCTACAACGTGGTGGAGAAGACCTATCTCTGCCACAACTTCCCCTTCTTCAAGGCGAATTCCTACGAGGACACAACCTCGATCTGGGGTTATTCCATGGCCGAGACGGTGGGTGATCTTTCCCTGGAGATCGACCGTCTCTGGTCCAGTATTACGAATTACCTCAAGATGGCGATGTACCCGCCCCTGATTTTGCCCAAGGACACGAATATCAATAAGAGCGAGATTCGCTATGTGCCGCGGCTGATCCTGCAGCCTTCCAGCTATAATACTTCACTGGGAATTCGCTGGCTGGATATGCCCACACCGCCGCAATGGATGTTTGAGGCTCTGTCTACCCTGGTCAGCTTCTTTGATCGGATCAGCCAGGTGGAGGATGCTGACCGCGGCCAGCAGCCAGGGTCAGTCATCGCCGCGAGCGCGATCCAGATGCTCCAGGAGCGCGGGGCTGTCCTGATCCGCTCCAAGATTCGCTCCGTGGATTATTTGGTCCGGGAGCGGGGCCGCTGTTTCATCAGCTTTTACCAGAACTTCGGGGTGCATCCCGAGATCGTGGACACTCCCGCGGGGCGATTCCGGGTTATCGGAACCGGCCTTATCGGACGCGAGTTCAACTATATTGTCGAGGGCGGATCCACTGTTGCCAAGACTTCCAGCGAGATAAAGCAGGAGGCCATGGAGCTCTTCAAGGTGGGCGCTATCGACAAGCAGGCTCTCCTGCAGCAGGTCAACTTTCCCAACTGGAAGCAGATCGTGGAGCGAACCGGCGAGTCTCAGCTGCAGCAGGCCTTGCAGGTCCTCATCAAGGCTGGCATGCCGGAGGACATGGCTCGTCAGCTTTACAATCAGCTGGTCCAGGATCAGGGCGGCCCCGGGGACGCCTCGAGGGACAACGCCGAGCAGGGCGGCGTGGGGCAGCCCGGGGCGCCGGCCGAGGCCGGGACGCCCAAGGCAGAGCAATCAAGCAGCTCGTCTGATGAGGGGTAATGGATATGCCGCTATACGATTTCCAATGCCAATATTGTGACTGGATTCAGGAAGAGTATGCTTCCATGGAAGAGGAGTATCCGACAACGGCTTGCCGCTGTTGCGGCAACCTTGCTGTGAAAATCATTTCGTTTAATGGAGGGCTCAAGACGGATCATCCTGCCTGGCTAGATCATAATGTGCGGTCGGCTCTTCAGGGAAACGATGAGAAGCCGATCGAGACGCGGAAAGAACATGATGAGTATCTGAAGAAGAACGGGATTGTCCAGGTGGGTTGACATTGTTTTGCAGCCGGTGTCAAGGTTAAAATAATAGATTATGGAGGAAGGACATGGCTATTCAGGCCGTAAGTAAAAACGCACGCTCTGTTGATAACTCCGGTTTTCAGCAGATCATGTCTCGTCGTAACCAAGGTCAGGGCGAAGGGCAGCAGCAGACCGGGCAGAATGCCGGCGGTGAGCAGCAGACGCAGCAGCAGCCCGGCACGGAAGGAGCCCAGCAGCAGCCCGCCGGAGAACAGCAGACGGGACAGCAGCAAGGCGGACAGGAGCAGCCCGCTGCAGGAGGCGAACAAACAGGTCAGCAGCAGGGAGCTCCCCAGGATACTTCAGCCGCGGAAGGGGCGGAAAGCGAACAATCCGGTCAGCCCGCTTCCGGGCAGCAGCCGGACCCCGCTGAGCGTATCGCTCAGATGCTTGAGCAGAGGCTGGGAGAACGCGAACAACCCGGTACCCAGCAGACAGGCGAGCAGCAGGGTCCGCAGGATTCCGTTCAGCAGATCGAGCAGCAGAAGCAGCAGATCCAGCAGCAGGCTGAGGAGCAGGTTCAGCAGATCGACCAGCAAAAGGAGCAGTTGCAGCAGCAGCTCTCCAATGGTGAGATCGACCTGAATCAGTTCGCGAAGCAGCAGGATCAGCTGAACACCAAGCGCGCCGAGATTCAGCGCGAGTCGGATCGGCAGGCTCTGCAGCTGGACAACCAGCTCAATCAGGTTGAGCAGCAGCGCGACATGGAGCGAAGGCAGGCGCGGGAGCGCTATCTGCAGAACAATCCGGATTTTGCCGAGAAGTGGCGAAACGGAGAGATCCAGCAGGTGCTCCAGGATAACGAGATGCGCAACGTCCTGGGCAACAGTCCGGCCGCGGCGCACCAGTATCTTCGCTCCCGGGAACTCGCTCAGGAACGGGATCAACTGAAGCAGGAGGTTGAGCAGCTCCGGCAACAGCAACAGCAGGCTGTGAGCCAGGCAGCTGCTGACCCGAACGCTCAGGTGGGGACGCAAACAGGAAACAATCATCCCTCGAACACTGGAGGGCAGCAGCCTGAACCGTCCACGCAGGATGGTATGCGCGCAGCAATGCGGGCCGCGCGTGGGCAGTAGTCAGGATAAGGAGAAAGCAGTATGGCAGATCTGAACTTGAACGAACTGCAAGCCGCGACGGATTATTATATCGAGCAGGAGCAGCCTGTCGATATTTTCTTCCGCTCCAACGTGCTCATCTACAAGCTGATGAGCCAGAACAAGACCTTCCCCGGCGGTCAGAAGATCCAGGTCAACCTGGAATACGACATGACCCACGCCGGGCCGTACGGGCCGACCTCCGAGATGCCCATCTCCAAGAAGGAGATCCTGAACGCGGCATTCTTCGAGTATGCTGCCTATTATTCTACTCTGACCCTGGACATGGAAGATCAGCTTCTGAACGCCGGCGAGCCGGAGATCGTCGATCTCCTGCGCTCCAAGCTGCAGAACGCGGAAAAATCCATCCGCAAGGCCATGGCCGAGGATATCTACAAGGACAGTGCTACAGCGCTCAACGAGAGCAATGACCCCAACGCCCGGCCCTTTACCGGCCTGGGGGACCTGTTCAACGACACGGCCGACTTCGCGTACGGCGAGATCACGCCGAACCAGATGGCGGAGTGGGCACCGAACAAGGTGACCGACTCCTACACCATGGGCTTCACCTTCATGCAGTTTCTGCGGCGGCAGGCCTCCGTGGACAACGGCAATGAGGGCAAGCCCGACCTCTACGTGACCACCCAGAAGCTGCAGGACGCCTTCGAGGCCACCCTCCAGGTTCAGGCCCGGTACGCGGACGAGGACCTGCTCAACGTGGGCTTCAACAACATCCTCTTCCACGGCGCGCCCATCGTCGATGATGACAAGTGCAGCGCCGGCTACGTCTACGGGTTGAACACCGGCTTCCTGGACATCCTGACCCACTCCAAGCGGAACTTCACCCGCCCCGAGTGGAAGAGTCCGATCCGGCAGCCCGACACGGCTACCGCGAATATCCGGTGGGCGGGCAACCTGGTTTGCCGGAACCGGAAGGCCCACGTCCTGGCGAATAGCGTCAGCGAGCCCAGCTAGGGGTTCTGAGCGGTTGAATCTTTAACCCTTGAGAAGGGGAATTGATATGATGCGTACAGTCTATTTGAACATTCCGCAGGCGAATACCACGAGCGGCAAGACCGTGGTTCTGCCTTTTCGGGATCCCTGCCGCCTGGTGGCCGCTCGGGTGGTTCCAACCACGGGGCAGTCCGATACCACCGCGGTGGTGAACTTCGGCCTGGCGAGCGCCTCGAACTGGGCGCTCATCGCCGATCTGCAGAACGTCGGCGCCAAGGCGGTGGTGCTCGCGAGCTGGAATGACAGTGCGACCGAGAAGGAGAAAAAGCAGATCTTCGGCCCGGACACTGAGCCCCTGGATATCAACGTGAATATCAATACCGGCTCCGAGCTCGGTATTGAGCTGATCGTTGATCCGTTCGCCATCGGCGCTCACACCAGCCTTGAGGGCTAATGAGCCATGAAGGATCTGGACCGAATCCTGAATGAGATTCAACGCAAGATCCAGGATGAATCCTATTCTCGCAAATACGAGTTGATGGGATTCATCAATGACGGGATCAGGGAGATCGCTACCGAGGTGGTGCTCCCTGATCTCATTACCTATGACACGGTGACTTGCTCGCCGGATCAGTTCAGTGTTCCTGTGCCCACAGGGTTTTTCTCCAATCTTCTCTGGGCTTACAACCTGGATAAGGACCGGATGGTGCATGTCTACGACAGCCTGACGGTCTTTTTGGAGCGGTATGCCTCGGGCATGCAGGGGTTGTCCGATACCGGTGATGTGAAGGCGGTCTGTCGTCATGGGCGGGATCTGTATTATGCCTTCATGCCGAAGACGGATGATGCGCAGGACTTGCGGCTCTGGTATTCGGCGAATCCTCCCCTGCTTGATACGGGGGACGAGGATATCAGCTTCATCCCGGAACAATTCCATGTGCGTCTATTCGTCAACTATGTCTGCATGAAGGTTTTTGAGGAGATCGAGGAGGATCAGAGGCAGCCGCAGGTTGAGAAGTACTTTCAGCTTTATTCCAAGGCGAAGGCTGCGCTGATCAACTTTGTCGGCCTGCCGGAGCGGCCTCCCTCGTTCGTTCCGAACTACGAGGATCCCTGGACTGCGGTTGGAACTCTGCACCAGGATCATCTGGGCCAATTTGAATAACTTT
>JAZKRN010000179.1:0-6246 GCA_036628655.1 Desulfohalobiaceae bacterium
TTTGAATCATTTCAGCGGAGACGATGCCAGATTTTCTTCGTCCGGCACTCACTTTTCTGGACGCTTGCCCAAATATTCTATGCCTCTGGGAAAGTGAGTGCCGGACGTTAGAAAATCCAGAGTCGGAGCTGCATGAGTCAAAATGCCCCGTGTCGGCTTACGGTTCGGCAAAGTGCTGAATAGTTACAAAAAAATAAACAATCGAGTGTGAGCTATGGATCGACTCTGGACCCCGTGGCGTCTGGAATACATCCTGGGACCCAAGCCGGACGAATGCGTCTTCTGCATCCCAGAATCCGACGAGGAGGACCGTGAGCGTCTCATCCTCTACCGGGACGAGCGCAATTTCGTGATCATGAACCGCTATCCGTACAACAACGGCCATCTCATGGTCACTCCGTACCGCCACGTCTCCGCCCTGACCGACCTCGAACCCGCGGAGAGCCACGAAATGATGGACCTGATGCAGCGGTGTTCCTCCATCATGTGGGAGGTATTCACCCCGGACGGCATGAATGTGGGGCTGAACGTCGGCGAAGCCGCTGGCGCGGGCATCGAGGAGCATCTGCACTTCCATCTCTTGCCCAGATGGACCGGGGACCACTCCTTCATGGCCGTGTTCGGCGGGACCATGGTCATCCCGGAAGACCTCTACAGCGCCTACGACAGGCTCAAACCCCGATTCGACGCAATCGGCAACGGGTAAAGGAGACGGATTATGCGCTATATCAAGGCCCTGCTGGTCATCCTCCTGTTCGTGCTCGGGCTGACCTTCTTCCTGCAGAACTCGGAGATCTTCACCGCCACCCTCTCCGTTCGCTTCGAGGTCATGGACTGGGGCGGCCGCTCCCAGCCCGTCCCCTTGTACATGTTTCTGGTGCTTGCCTTTCTGGTGGGCGGACTGATCAGCCTCCTCTACCTCGCTGCGGACAAGATCAAGCTGCACCGTGAGCTCAAGCGCAGAAAATCCCGTATCGCCAGCCTGGAAAAGGAGCTGAGCAGCCTGCGCAACATGAGCCTGGAGGAGAGCCAGCGCGAAGAAGAAAGCGCCTAGCAGGGCGCCCCCAATCTTCCAATTGCTGCGTTATTTCCAAAAGTTCAAACTCTCATGGAGGCTTACTACGCCCCAGTGAAACAAAAGAAGGTTTCACTGGGGAAACTACGAGCTTGCCCGGCACTCACTTTTTTTTATGTTTGCTCGTAATATATTGAACTTCGGGAAAAAAGTGAGTGCCGGGTCGCGCGCACCCTTGAAATTTTTGAACGCCCTGTCTGAGACGGACTTTTTCAACAGTCTGCTAGCGGCGCAGGCTCTCGCATCCCGATGCCGCGATCATTTCCGGAGCCGGAGCGCGAACGGACCTTTGCGGTTCCCACGGCCCGTCCATCCGGGAAGACGATTTTCCGCCATCCGCACGCGCCGAATATTGCGCGCGCCAACTGGACCGGTACTGCCATATGATCACCAAAGCCCTTCAGTCCCTGGGAAAACGCCTTCCCTTCCTCGGCGGAAAAAAACAGCAGCAATCTCTCTTCTCCTACAGACAGGGCCGTCCTTTTCCCTACACCGACACCCAGACCGCCATCGACGAGCTCAGCCGCCTGGCCAAGCACACCCCCGAGGCGGTGGAGGTCTATCTGGCCCTGGGCAATCTGCACCGGGCCCAGGGGGATTTCGAGCGGGCCATCCGCATCCGCAAGACCCTGACCGCCCGTCCGGACCTGGAGCCGCAGTACCGGGCCAAGTCCCAGTACGAGCTGGGCCTGGACTACAGACGGGCCGGCTTTCTGGACCGGGCCGGAGAGGCCTTTCAAGAGGCCCGAGAGCTCATCGGCGACGACCCGGTCCTTTTGGAGGAAATGGCCGGCCTGGCCGCGGCGTCTGGAGAGTTTGCTACCGCGGCGGACTACTACCGCCTTTTGAAGAACCCCCTGGCCCAGGCCCACTATCTGGTTCGACAGGCCAAGGCAGAAGCCGGCGAGAGCGGCGTTGTTACGGACAAGACGCAGCTGCGCAAGGTTGTCCGCATCTACTCCGGATCGGTTGAGGCCTGGCTGGAGATCCTGATCCGCGACTGCAGCTTCGGCGCCTGGACCGATATGGCCCACGACTTCCGGCAGGCCATGAAGCATATCGATCCCGGGCTCTGCTTCGTCCTCCTTGAGGGGCTGATCCGCTATCTGGTAAGCCAGAGGGACGAGCGGGAGATGTTTACCCCGGACCTGTCGCCGGAGCCGGCCCAGGTCCTGCTCAACGCTCTGAGCAAGAGGGATCCGGACCCCATCCTGGCCTTTTATGCCGCCTGGCTCGCCCTGCAGATCGGCGACGGCAAGCAGGCGGAAAGCTGGCTCAACAGCTGCCTGGAGCACGATCCCGAGTTCTGGCCCGCCCGGGTGGAGCTGGTGTCCCTCCAGTCCCAGAGCGAACAGCTCTCCCTGGAGTTTCGGACCCAACTCGACGCCCTGTTCAAGCGATTCCGGCAGCAGGGCCGGTTTCTCTGCCGCGCCTGCGGCCTCAGGCGGGATCAGATCTTCTTTGTATGCTCCCGCTGCCACAGCTGGCACTCCATCGCCTTTGTCAAATAGGTTCCCAGTTCAGCGTTCAGCGTTCACGGTTCAAAGCACGGAAACCCCATTCAGACAGCCCCGGATGACTCCTAAAATCGGCGAGCCCGTAACGGCATTGATTCACCGAACCGTGAACCTGAAACCTAAAACCTTGAACGGCGAACCCAGAACGGGGAACCGGGAACCCTGAACGGGGAACGCTGAACGGGGAACGGGGAACGCAGAACGCATGAGCACCCAAAACCGCAAGCTCACCCCCATGCTGGAGCAGTACCTGCGCATCAAGCAGGACTATCCTGATGCGCTCCTCTTCTACCGCATGGGCGACTTCTACGAGCTCTTCTTCGAGGACGCACGCATCGCCGCACGCGAGCTGCAGATCGTGCTCACCTCCCGGAACAAGGAGAGCGAAGAGCAGATCCCCATGGCCGGGGTTCCCCACCATTCCACGGAGGAATACCTCAAGACCCTCCTCGAGCGGCGCTACAAGATCGCTATCTGCGAGCAGATAGAGGATCCGAGCCAGGCCAAGGGCCTGGTGGAGCGGGCGGTCACCCGCATCCTGACCCCGGGCACCGTGGTGGAGGACTCCACCCTGCAGGCCAAGCAGAACAATTACCTGGCCGCGGTCTGCTTCCGTGACTCCGGGAGCGAGGGCGGCCTGTGCTGGCTGGACTACTCCACCGGGGAGTGGAGCGGGATCTTCAGCAAGCAGCCCGGACAGATCTGGCAGTGGCTCCTCAAGCTCTCCCCCGGGGAAATCCTCTGCCCGGAAGGGCTCCCCCTGCCCGAGGGCATGGACGAGATCAAAGAGCGGATCACCCGGCTGCCCTTCTCCGCCTACTTCGAGCAAAAGCGGGCCAGGGAGATGGTCTGCCGCGTGCAGGACACGGCCAGCCTCAAGCCCCTGGACCTGGAGGACAAGCCCCAGCTCATCCAGGCCTGCGGGGCGGTGCTCACCTACCTCATGCAGACCCAGAAGGAGGACCTGTCCCATCTGCAGGGCTTCTCCCCCCTGGACCTGTCCCGCTACCTCATCCTGGACGAGGCCACGGAGACCAACCTGGAGCTCTTCCGCCGCCTGGACGGGGAGAAAGGGCAGGGCACCCTGTGGCACGTCCTGGACGAGACCATGACCCCCATGGGCGGGCGCCTTTTGCAGAAGCGCCTCAAGCAGCCCTACCGCGACCTGGGCCCCATTCAGGCCACCCAGGAGGCGGTGGCCTTTTTCCTGGAGCAGGAGGAGACGACCGGCTCCCTGCGCCGGGCCCTGGACGGGGTCTACGACCTGGAGCGTCTCTGCACCCGGATCACCCTGCAGCGGAGCACCCCCAAGGACTTCGAGGCCCTGCGGAGCAGCCTCCTGGGCCTGCCCGAGCTGCGGCGCGTGCTCGAGGCCGCGGACGGAGAGCGTCCGCCCCGCGAGCTGCGGCAATTGCTCCGGGACTGGGACTCCCTGGAGGACGTGGCCGAGCTGTTGCAGAACAGCCTTGTGGACAGCCCGCCCCAGCTCATCACCGAGGGCGGGCTCTTCCGCCATGGATACAGCCCGGAGCTGGACGAGCTGCTGGAGCTGGCAGAGCACGGTGAGGCCAAGCTCTCCGAGATCCTGGCCCGGGAGCAGGAGGAGAACGATCTGCCCAAGCTCAAGCTGGGGCACAACAGGGTCTTCGGGTACTACTTCGAGCTCTCCCGGGCCCAGAAGGGCTCCGTCCCGGACCACTTCATCCGCAGGCAGACCCTGGTCAACGCGGAGCGCTACGTCACCGAGGAGCTCAAACAGCTGGAGGAGCGGATCTTCCAGGCCAGCGAAAAACGCAAATCCCTGGAACAGGACCTCTTCCACGATCTGCGCCGCCGCGTGCTGGAGGCCTCGGAGCGGATCCGGGCCGCAGCCGAGCGTGTGGCTCGGCTTGACTTCTGGCAGTGCCTGGCCGAGGCCGCCCGGAAGCGGGAGTGGACCCGGCCCGAGCTGCACAGCGGCCTTGAGCTGGAGATCGACCAGGGCCGGCACCCCGCTGTGGAGGACTCCCTGGGACGGGCCAACTACATCCCCAACGACCTCCACATGGACGAGGACCGCCGCATCATCCTCATCACCGGCCCCAACATGGCGGGCAAGTCCACAGTGCTGCGCCAGGCGGCCATCATCGCCATCCTGGCCCAGATGGGCGCCTATGTCCCAGCGGACCGGGCCCGCATCGGCCTCTGCGACCGCGTCTTCACCCGCGTGGGCGCCTCGGACAACCTCACCCGCGGGCAGTCCACCTTCATGCTGGAGATGATCGAGACCGCCCGCATCCTGCGCCAGGCCGGAAAGCGCAGCCTGCTCATCCTGGACGAGATCGGGCGCGGCACGAGCACCTTCGACGGCCTCTCCCTGGCCTGGGCCATCGTGGAGAACCTGGCCCGCAGAGGGGAAGGGGGTATTCGCAGCCTCTTCGCCACCCACTATCACGAGCTGACAGACCTGGCCTCCAGCTTCCGCGCCGTGGCCAACATGAACATCGCGGTCGCGGAGTGGAACGGGGAGATCGTCTTTCTGCGCAAGCTCGTTCCGGGCCCGGCGGACAAGAGCTACGGCATCGAGGTGGCCCGGCTCGCCGGAGTGCCCAAATCGGTCACCCAGCGGGCCAAGGAGATCCTGGGCCGGCTGGAGGCGGGAAGCGAACACCTGCGTCCGGCCGCGAAACAGCAGACCAGGCGCAGCTCCAGGCTGCTGCCGGGTCTGGGCAAGAAGGCGGCGGAAAGCGAGGAGCCGGCAAAGCCCCAGAAGGGCCACCCTCTCCTCGAGGAGCTGGAGCGGATCGATCCCGAGGGGATGACCCCGCTGCAGGCCCTGCAGACCCTGGCCCAGTGGAAGGAGAAATGGGGGTATCAGAGGACAGAGGACAGAGGACAGAGGACAGAGAGTGGAGATCGGAGGTCGGAAGTCGGAGACCAGGGGGAAGAGGAAGGCGGTTTATCCGACGACGGGAGCGCCTCCCAAGCGGGAAGCTAAACATTTCGAGCCGGAGGATGCGAGGGTGAAGAAAACGCAGCTGCCCCCAAGAGCCTTGCTAATCGCTGTGCTCCTCCTGACGGCGGCCGGCCTGCTCCTTGCCGGCTGCGGCAAGAAGGAGTGGCCCAGCCCCAGGGCGGAAAAGGACCGCTTTACCTGGGACTCGATCCGGGCGAGCCGGGACGAATCCTGTCTTATCATCCGCGGGGAGCTGCAGGGCGCGGCCCAGAACCTGCAACAGGTGGAGCTGCGGCTGGAAACGAGCGAAAAGCTGTGTCCGGGCTGCCCCTTCACGCCGCAGAGCAGCACCGTCTATTCCCTGGATGATCCCTCGTTGAGCCGTCAGGGCTCCAGCGTAGTCATCACCCACTGTCCGGTGGATCCCGATACAGCCGTCCGCTTTCGCCTGAACGGAATCAACATCTTCGAGCAGATCCCGGGCACCCTCTCGGACACCGTGGAGCTCGAGGCGCGCAACGCGACCCAAACAGGACCCTAATTTTTGAGTAACTATTCACCATCTGCGTAAATATGCGGTTCTTTTTTATTCGGCGCTGGCGACTTCGTCGCACATCCCAGTTAAACCAGCTACGCTGAGACTCCATCTGTTTCACGGGACAGGCGGGCGCCCTTCGGCCGCACGCGGTGAAGAGTTTTGAACCGCCCCCATGCACCCA
>JAZKRN010000180.1:0-6232 GCA_036628655.1 Desulfohalobiaceae bacterium
CCCATGCCCCCATTCGAGCCCATTGATGAAGAAGCGGCCCTGGACCGGCTCCGGGAGGGCGCGGCGCTTATCACCGTCAATCAGCGCCTGGCCCGCTTTTTTCTCCACACTTACGCCCGACGCCAGCAGGAACTGGGCACTCCGGTTTTCGTCACTCCCCGGATTCAGCCCTTCACTGGATGGGTTCAGGATCTTCTGGACTCCGTGGAACCCCGGTCCGGGGAAAGCGAGCCCATACCCCTGTCCCGGTTCCAGGAGCTGATGCTCTGGGAGGACGTATTGAGCCGCTCCGAGCTTGCCGGCAGCCTCCTGCGCATTGCGCCGGCTGCCCAATCCGCCGGACAGGCCTTTGCCCTGTGCTGCGGCTGGCGGATCCCCTGGCAGGAGCTGGACGCCTTTGAACAGGACGAGGACACCCGGGCATTCACCTCCTGGGCCCGGAGCTTCGACGCGGAGTGCGAGGCCAACTCCTGGCTGGACCACTCGCGGATTCCGGACCGGATCATCCGGCTCCTGGAAGAGAATCGTCTGCACCCGCCGCAGGAAATCATCCTTTGCGGCTTCGACGAGTACACCCCGCAGCAGATGGATCTCTTCGACGCCCTGGAACGTGCGGGCTGTCCCGTGTTGAGCACGGAGACCGCGGAGAGAACTGGGGAGGCCGATATCACCGCTTACCCGGACAGGACCGAGGAAATCACCGCAGCCGCGATCTGGGCCAGGAAGGAGCTGGAACGTGACCCCGAGCAGCGAATCGGGGTTGTCGCTCCGGATCTGTCCGGGATCAGGGACATAGCGGACCGCATATTCCGCGACGTCCTCCATCCTCAGCATCAGGGGCAGGACCCTGAGCAGCAGCTGTACAACATTTCCCTGGGTCAGCCCCTCTCCGAATATCCCCTTGTCCAGGCCGGGCTGAGCATCCTGGAGCTGGCCCGAGGATCCCTGGACTGGCGCGAGGCGAGCGGCCTGATTCTCTCCCCTTTCCTCACCGGGGCGGATTCCGAGCTCACAGCCCGTTCCCAGCTCGACGCTGACTTCCGGCAGCGCCGCGCCACCAGGCTCGACCTCCGGGAGCTTATCCACGCCTGCAGCGGCGCTCCCTCGTCCTGCCCCCTCCTGGTCCAGGGTCTGCAAGCCCTCTCCGCCAGGGTGGAGATGCTGCCCCGCAAGCAGTCCCCCGCAGACTGGGCCGCCTCCTTCCAGGAACTGCTCGAGGCCGTGGGATGGCCCGGGGAGCAAAGCCTGAGCAGTTCGGAATACCAGTGCCGCGGAGCATGGGTGGAGGCCTTCAAGGAGCTGGCCTCCCTGGGCCCGGTCACCGATACCATGTCTCTGGAACGGGCCCTTGCCCTGTTTTCCCGAATCCTCGGGGAAACGTCTTTCCAGCCCGAACAGGGAGAAGCCCCCGTCCAGATCCTCGGCGTTCTGGAGGCCTCGGGGATCGGCATGGATCAGCTCTGGATCATGGGACTGGACGAGGGGAGCTGGCCCACACCCGCACGACCCAACCCCTTTCTGCCCCTGCAGTTGCAGCGCTCCCACGGGGTGCCCCGCTGCAGCCCGGAACGGGAGCTGGCCTTCTGCCGCAGGGTCACCAGGCGACTGCTCGCAAGCGCGGACCGAATCCGGCTCAGCTATCCGCGGCAGGAAGGAGACACAGAGCTCTTCCCCAGCCCGTTGCTGCCGTCGATGGAGGCTTTTGAAGACAATGAGCGCGAAACGAGCCCCAAATGGAAGCATCTCCTGGCCTGCCTCCGCAGCGCGATAACAGAGCGCATCACCGATCGGACCGCTCCCGTGCTTCAGGAGGGCGAGCACGCCCCGGGCGGCACGGGTCTCCTGCGATCCCAGGCCATGTGCCCCTTCCGGGCCTTTGCCAGGCACCGCCTCGGCGCGGAAGGCGTTGAGGACCCCGAGATCGGGCTTGCGGCTGCCTCCAGGGGAATGATGGTCCACTCCGCCCTCCACCGGATCTGGGAGGAGCTGGAGGACCAGGAGAGCCTTCTGGCCAAGGACGAAGCGGAGCTCAACCGGCTGACCCGCCAAAGCGCGGAGCGGGCTGTGGAGGAAATGCGCGGATTCCTTCCCTGGCCCTTCTCCCGCAGGTTCGCCGCCCTGGAAGTGCAGCGCCTGCAGGATCTGCTCCGAGAGTGGCTCGAGCTGGAAAAGGAGCGTCCTCCCTTCCGGGTGCATAGCTGCGAGCAGAGACAGCGCATCACCCTGGAAGGCCTGTGGCTCAAGACGGTCGCCGACCGAATCGACAGCCTCCCGGATCTGGGAGTCGCGATCATCGACTACAAAACGGGCGAGCACAGAGTTGGGGAATGGTTCCGGGAAAGGCCAGGTGAGCCCCAGATTCCCCTGTACTGCCTCGCATCCGGCGACCCAGTGCTCGCTGCCGCGGTGGCCCGGGTCAGCACCGGCAGATGCCGCTTTCAGGGCCTGACCGCACCCGAAGCCGGGTTGCCCGGAACCAAGATCCTGCCCCACTCCCAGGAGCAATCCGACACCGACACCTGGGAGCAACTGCTCGCGGACTGGCGAGAGAGGCTTCAGGCCCTGGCCCGGGAGATCCGGCAGGGTTACGCTGTCGCCGCTCCCCGCGACGGCGAGGCCACCTGCCGGGACTGTGACATCGGGCCTCTGTGCCGCATCCTGGAGCACCACGGCCCGGCACCGCACAGGGAGGAAGAGGAATGAGCCCGCACGTGACGGATCAAGACCAGCGCGACCGCGCCCTGAACTCCGCCCGCTCCTTCCTGGTCCAGGCCCCAGCCGGATCGGGCAAGACGGAGCTTCTGATCCAGCGCTATCTTGCGCTCCTGCCCCTGGTGGACCAGCCCGAGGAGATCCTGGCCATTACCTTCACCCGAAAGGCAGCGGCGGAAATGCGCCAACGGATCCACCAGGCCCTGGTCCGGGCAAACCGTGGCGAATCCGCGGAAGAGCCCCACGAACGGCTCACCCTGGAGCTGGCTCAGCGGGCCCTGCAGCGGAACCGAGAAATGGAATGGGATCTTTTGGCCGGCAGCACACGGCTCAAGGTGCAGACCATCGACTCCCTCTGCGCCGGGCTGGTCCGGCAGATGCCCGTGCTGTCCCAGTTCGGGTACCAGCCGGAGATTGCAGGCAACCCCGAGGAGCTCTACCTCCAGGCGGCCCGGGAAACTCTGGAGGAGCTGGACTCGGGCCAGAGCTGGTCCGAATCCGTGTCCGCCCTGGTGCGCCACCTGGACAACGATCTGGAGCGGATCGCCCGGCTTATCGCCGCGATGATGGGCAAGAGGGATCAATGGCTCAGGCACGTGGCCACAACGGGATCCGCTGAAGCGGACAGAGAAGGGCTGGAGCGCGCCCTTTCCGATGCCGTCCGCGAGGGGGTGGCGGCCTGCCGCCGGGCCTTTCCCGATGATCTGCGGGACAATCTCCGCGAGGTGGCCGTATATGCCGGAAACAACCTCGCCGAAGAGGACCCGGAATCGTACATCGCCGCCCTGGCCGCTGGCAGGGATCCCTTTTCCGGGGACGAGGCGGACCACGGGCCCTGGCTGGGCCTAGCGGAGCTCCTTTTGACCAAACAGGGCCAGTGGCGCAAGTCCACCAGCAAGACCATCGGCTTCCCCGCCCCGTCCAAGGCGGGGAGTGCCGATGAGGCGGAAACCCGGAAAAGCGGCAAGGAATCCTTCAACCAGCTCCTGGAGGCGCTGAGTGATTATCCCCGCATTCGCGACCTCCTGCAGGAAGTGCGCTGCCTCCCGGAAACGGCCTACTCCGAGGAGCAGTGGTCCATTCTGCAGGCCCTGCTGCAGATCCTCAAGCTGGCGGCGGCCCAGCTCCAGCTCGTCTTCCGCGCAAAGGGGGAGGTGGACTTCCAGGAGATCGCCCTTCGGGCCCTGCAGGCCCTCGGCGATCCCCAAGACCCCACGGACCTTACCCTGGCCCTGGACTACCGCCTGAGCCACATCCTCATCGACGAGTTCCAGGACACGAGCATCTCCCAGTTTGAGCTGCTGCAGCGCCTCACAGCCGGCTGGCAGCCGGACGACGGACGCACCCTCTTCGCCGTGGGCGACCCCATGCAATCCATCTACCTCTTCCGGGACGCGGAAGTGGGGCTCTTTTTGCGGGCCCGGGACCGCGGCTTGGGCCAGATCCGGCCCGAGTTCCTCTCCCTGGAGGCCAACTTCCGTTCCAGCCGAAAGGTCGTGGACTGGATCAACCACACCTTTTCCCGGGTCATGCCCTCCTCCGCGGACGAGGAGGACGAGGTTTCCGGACGCATCGCCTATAGCCCGTCCACTGGGCTGGGTGCTCCCTCCCCGGAGGAGGGTGTCACCGTGCACCCTCTTGCGGACGGGGAGGATCCGGACGAGGCGGAGCTCGTCGCGGCAATCGCCTCCCGGGAGCGGGAGAGCAACCCGGAGGGTACCACCGCCGTGCTGGTCCGCAGCCGCAGCCATCTGCGCCGGATCCTTCCCCGGCTCAGACAAGAGGGGTTGGCCTATCGGGCCGTGGAGATCGAGACCCTCCGGGAGCGCCCCGTGGTCTCCGACCTGGTCAGCCTGACCAAGGCCCTGTCCCATCCGGGCGACCGCCTGAGCTGGCTCAGTCTCCTCCGGGCCCCCTGGTGCGGGCTGTGTCTGGCGGACCTCCACGTCCTGGCCGGAGAAACCGGGGATCGGCCCATCCTGGACAGCCTGCGCGACTCCCGCATCCTGGAAGGCTTGACCCGTGAAGGGAAGGAACGCGTGCAACGGCTCCTGCCCGTTCTGGAACGGGCCGTCAGCCGGAGGCAGCGCGTTTCGCTGCGCCGGCGTGTGGAGACCGCATGGACCGAGCTCGGGGGCCCCGCCTGTGCCGCGAGCCGGTCGGACCTGAACGAGGCGGAGTGCTTTTTCGAGCTCCTGGAGAGCGACTTTTCCTTCCACGTGTCCGAATTCACGGCCCTGGACCAGGCTGTGGAGAACCTCTACGCCCCGCCCGATCCCGAGGCGGGCAGTGGCCTCCAGGTCATGACCATCCACAAGGCCAAGGGATTGGAGTTCGACAGCGTCATCCTTCCCGCACTGGACAGGACGCCGCCCCCGCAGCAGCACAGCCTGCTCCTGTGGCAGGAGCGGCCCGGCGCGGAGCAGGGGGAGGAGCTCCTGATGGCGCCCATTGTGCGGCGGGGCCAGGATGAGGATCCCATCTACGGCCACTTGAAGCGGCTTGCCACCCACAAGGGGGACAACGAGCTGATCCGGCTCATGTACGTAGCCTGCACCCGGGCCAGGAGCAGGCTGCATCTGGTGGGACGGGCCAGGGAGGATCGAAGCGGGGTCCTTTCCACGCCCTCGCGTTCCCTCCTGGCCTGCATATGGCCCGGTGTAGAGGAGGATTTCGAGAACGCGCGCGCACAAAGGGCAACAGAGGAAGGAGAGTCTTCCGCGGAGGCAGAGGCGGATGGGGAACAGATTTTCATCGAGACCTGCCGCAGACTGACTCTGGACTGGGAGCGCCCCGAGCCCCCAAAAGACCTGCGCCTTGGCCCAGTGCCTGCCGTCCCGGAGGGCCACGAGGACGCAGATGATGAACCCCTATTCGACTGGGCGGGCGAGACTGTTCGCAAGGCGGGAGTGGCGACCCACAGGCTCCTGCACCGCATTTGCCTGGAAGGCGGCAAACGTCGGGACCCGGACGAGGATCCCAGTCTGGAAGGCCAGATCACGACCCTGCTCCGCTCCCTGGGCGTCCCCGAACACGAGCTGGCCGAGACCGCGGAGATGGTGCGCACCGCCCTGGCCAACACCCTGCAAAGCCCTGAGGGCCGCTGGATCCTGAAAAACCGCGCCAACGGGCACTGCGAGCTCCCCCTGACCGGCATGCGCGAGAACGGACCGGTCAGTGTGGTATTGGACCGCACCTTCGTGGACGGGAAAGGACGACGCTGGATTATCGACTATAAGGCGGGCTGGCACAAGGGCTCGGATGCCGAGGCCTTTCTGAACCGGGAGATGGAGCGCTACCGCCCCCAACTGGAACACTACGCCCAGCTGATGAGCCAATTGGAGAACCGATCCATCAGCCTGGGGCTCTACTTTCCGCTGGTGCAGGGGTGGCGACAGTGGGACTGGTCCTGACAGGACGCCACAAATCTTCCAATTGCTTCGTTGCTTCAAAAAATTCGTAAGAATTCAGAGGATTAACCGCCCGTTCGCTCCCGCTCACTCGACATGGGGGACCCAGA
>JAZKRN010000181.1:0-6170 GCA_036628655.1 Desulfohalobiaceae bacterium
ACGGGACCTCGCGGCTAATTTCTCAATAATTCAACAAGCTGGACACATTTTCATACAAAAAAACCTCGACAGAGGCTTCTTCATCATGCCCTGCGCATAATCCCTCTTTTTCATACATGATCGCTTCCGGGGCAACAGGGATATGAGAATCCGGCGATGGATAGGAGAGTCCGGTAGGCCAAATCTAAAAGTAATAGGGAGGTCTTTCGGAAGGTCCTTTTCGGAACGAAAAAGTGTTTACAAGCACATACCCTGTCGATTCCTCCAGCCCGGACAACTCCCCGGACTGGAGGCGGGTCGACGGGAAGCCTATTCCGTAACCAGCCGGTCCACCACGATGGCAATAAACACGATGCCCAGGCCCGCCTCGAAACCGAGACCCGGATCGATCCAGGACAGCGAGCGCAGGACTGTCTGTCCCAGTCCCTTGGCCCCGATCATGGCCGCAACCACAATCATGGACAGGGACATCATGATGGTCTGGTTCACGCCCATCTTCAGGGAGGACATGGCCGCCGGAAGCTCGATCTTGAAGAGCATCTGCCACCAGTTTGCGCCAAAGGCGTGTCCCGCCTCCAGAAGCTCTTGAGGAACCTCCCTGAATCCCAGATAGGTCAACCGGACCGCTGGTGGGGAGGCGAAGATGAACGTGGCCACAACCGCAGGCACGCGCCCCAGTCCAAAGAACATCATGGCCGGGATGAGATAGACAAAGGGCGGAATGGTCTGCATGAAGTCCAGCACCGGGCGCACAAGCATATACATGATGCGATTGTGCGCGGCGAGAATGCCCACAGGAATGCCCACAAGCAAAGCCAGGAAGGCGGCGGTCAACACCAGGGCCAGGGTGAGCATGGTCTCTTCCCAAAGGCCCAGATTGAACATCAACAGAAAGGCCAGCCCGGTAAGCAAGCCGTACTTCCAGTTCCGGACATACCCCATCAGGCAGCCAATGAGCACAATGAAAAGGAGTGCCGGCAGGGAGGTAAGCATATTGGACAGATTGTTGGCAACAAAGAGGATGACCTCGGATATTCCGTTGAGGAGCCAGGCGAAATTGGCGGTGAAGAAGTCGATGAACTGTTCGATCCAGTCCCCGAGCGGTATCTTCGTTCCCAGTAGGTCGAGGAGCTTGTTATAGGCGCTCGTCGGACTCACCGTATCCCTCCTGCGTTAGGGTTTAGATCGGCAGCGCCGAACCCGTTCGGCGCTGCCGCACGCGGGACGGGTCCATCGGAACCCGCCCCGGAGCGGATCTGCGCCATCACGGTCGGTGCGCGGCCGCTCCGCGCACTCGCGCAAGCTTTTTTCTGCGATTGAAGGAACCTTTAGAAGGCCTCGTCGATGACGGAAGCCGCATCCCGGCTGCCGTCCTGGGTGGTGACGCCGTCCACCCATTTCTTGACCACATCCTTGTTCGCGGCGATCCAGTCACGGGCAACCTTGTCCGGGGCCTTGTCCTCGTAGGAGTAGCCCATGATCCACTTGCTCTGCCAATCCGACTCGATCTTGATCTGCTCCAGCATCTTGGTCAGATTGGGCGCATCATCCTGCAAGCCCGTTCGAGTGGCGGTGAGCACCCTGGTCGATCCGGGCTCGCCCCAGATGTGCTTGGGATCCTTGAGGTACTTCAGGTCCCACTCCAGGTTCATCCAGTGCGGCTCCCAGCCCAGGAAGACGATCCACTCTTTGGCCTTGGCCGCCTTCTTCACCTGGGAGAGCATCCCGGACGTGCTGCTGGGCACGAGGTCCCAGCCGCCCAGGCCGTAGGTGTCGTTCTCGATGGCGTCGATAATGACCTTGTTCCCGTCGTTACCGGGCTCGATGCCGTAGAACTCCGGGGTGCCGTCGCCGTTGCGGTCGAATTTCTCCTGGAACTCCGGCTTGCTCAGATCCTCCATGGAGTGGACCCCGGCGTCCCAGACATACTTGGGCACGGCGTTCTTGTACTTGGTCTCGGACAGGTTCACGGTAAGAAGGACCATCTTGTCCTTCTCCAAATAGGGATCCACGTAGTTCTTCTGCGTGGGCAGCCAGGTCCCCATGAACACGTCCAGCTGGCCCATGGACAAAGCCTTGAACGTCGCTGGCACCTGCAGCTGGTTGATCTGAGTCTGATAGCCCAGGGCCGTGGCGAGCTCGCTCACCACATGGGTCTTGACCGTCACTCCGGGCCAGTTCACCGAGCCGAACTTGACCTGCTTCTGTTCCGCCTGGACCGGGCCGGCCAGAACAAAGACCGCCAACAGGGCCAGCACGGCGCATACCTGCAGCATTCGTTTTGTCATGGAAACCTCCTTTGTTTGCCTCTATTTGCCGATATCCGCTCCAAAAACACGGAGCGGAAATTTCGTCCCTGATGCCGCCCTCTCCAGATCGTATCCCCTTCCGAGCTGGCCGGCATCATCCTGTCCACACTATCCGCTAGCTGGAGCCGTTCTGTGAGAAACGCCCTCTTCTCCGGGCTAGATCATCTCCGAAAGATCCTGCAACAGGCTGCTCCTGGGAATGACCCCGACAAGCCGTTGCTTGCGACTGAGAACCAGAAGGGGCAGCTTGCTCTCCGCGGCTTTCTTCACCAGCTCATCCATGGGCGTATCGATATCCACGACCACATACTCCGAGCTCAAATAGTCCTCGAGGGATTCCACCCGGGTATCACTGTTTTCCGAAGCCTCGCGCAGGTCGTCCCGCAAAAGGACACCCTGAAAGCGCTCCTCCGAATCCGTCACCAGGAGCCCCATCTTGTCTTCCCGGCGCATGCGCTCCAGCAACTGGCTCGAATCATCGTTCAGGGAACAGGTCCATTCCCCGGGATCGACCATGACGTTCCGGGCCGTGTCCCGGCGGGTACGGGAAATGGCGCTGACGAACTCGGTCACGTAGTCGTCCGCCGGGGTCATCACGATCTCTTCAGGGGTCCCGATCTGGACGATGCGGCCGTCCTTCATCACCGCGATGCGGTCTCCGAGCTTGAGCCCCTCATCCAGGTCGTGGGTGATGAAGACAATGGTCTTGTCCATGGAGCCCACCAGCTTGAGGAACTCGTCCTGCATCTGCTTGCGGATCAGGGGATCAAGGGCGCTGAAGGCCTCGTCCATGAGCAGGATCTCCGGATCACCGGCCAGGGCTCGGGCCAGGCCCACACGCTGCTGCATCCCTCCGGACAGCTCATGGCAGTATTTCGACTCCCAGCCCAATAGTCCCACCATCCTGAGGGCGCTTCGTGCCTTTTCCAGCCGCTCCTCCTTCTCCAGGCCCTGGATTTCCAGCCCGAGGGTCACATTCTGAAGCACGGTTCGCTTGGGAACGAGGGCAAAGTTCTGGAACACCATGCCCATCCGCTCCCTGCAGAGCTTGCGCAGCTCCTTGCCGCTCATCTGGGCCACGTCCTGATTTCCAACCTGGACCTTGCCCCTGGTGGGAGTAACCAGGCGGTTGATGCAGCGCAGCAGCGTGGATTTGCCACTGCCGGAAAGGCCCATGATGACGAAGACCTCTCCCTTTCGAACCTGAAAGCTCGCATTGTGGACACCAACAGTGATACCGTATTTTTCCAGTATTTCTTCCTTGTTGAGGTCCGAGCTTTCAATACCTTCGATCACGGAATCAAGGTCCTTGGGCAGATCACCAAAGATTTTCCAGACATTCTCGCAAGCAATCGTGCTATCTTGTTCGCTCATAACAGCAATCCACTTCGTTCCTTGCTTTTACTCGGTTCCCACGTTCATTCACGCTGACAGAACGATCTTTGGTAATATGAATATCTCTACTTATTCATTGATTATTTAACTTTTATCCACACTATCAAGAACAACAGCTTAAAATAATTAACAACTATTACCAACTTGCGCCAACCAACATGTTCTTGAAGTATACTTAAAATCAACTTTTCGTTTTTTACAGTACACAAAGATTCAGTATTGTCAAGTTAAGGGTTAACAGTAAAGTTGATTAATCAACAATAACCTTTAAAGATGTTTGGAATTTCTGCAAATTCCTTGAAGCTACACGGACATTCCGCTCTCCTTGGACAGGATATGGGAGCTAGTGGAGACACTCCCTTCCACTCCACGACAATTTTGGATACACATCAAGAAGATAGAACGAAGGATCATTCTGTTAACCCCTATCTAATGCGAGGCATTTCGATAAAAACCTTTTTCTTTGAGGCTTCATGGTCCTGACTGATGGCTGGTGCGCCCCAAACACCGGGAGCCTGACTCCAGATGGCAGATCAAAAAGGAACCTGTGAATCAGGACCATCGCCTGGGGCCGATTGAACCGGAAACCCTGAACGTTTCCTTTCTGTTCAAACCGGGCGCCTTGGCCCAGCGCCGAAGTTCATATCCGTTTCCTCTGCGCCTTGACGGTTCCCCTTTTCTCTGAGCACAACCGAGGTCCTGAAGCCGGACACTCAGGCACCATTTCCTTGTCTATTAGTGGCGACATTGTCGCGTCAACCGAAATGGCAACCGTTCACGACGTCCATGGAGACAATGGCCGTCTCGCCAGTCGCGCCAAGGACTGCCCCATTCATGCGAAACAGAGCCCACTGGTTCCCGCACGCAGGACCTCGGTGTTTGACTCCATAAAAGCTTTCGCCCTATGTTTTGTGCCGGTCAACGACAAAACACCAGACGGCAACCCAGGAGACGGAGAGCCAGGAGCCGCAGAATGGAACAGGTGCAGCAAGTTTCCGCGGAAAAGCGCGCTCAAATGCTTCGGGACTGTCTCGCGACTTTCCGGGCACACGACGAATCCTCAGATGCCGCATCCCCCGATGGGGCTTCGCTGGTCGAAGAAGTCGATCTGCCCCATGGACGGGTGGAATACTTCACCAACGAATTCTGGACCGCCAAACAGCGCCAGGCCCACTCGCTTCAGGAAATTTCCTATCGGGCCTGTTTTAAGCCGCAGCTGCCCCGCTTCTTCATCCACCTCCTCACCAGCGAGGGGGACACGGTGTACGACCCGTTCAGCGGACGGGGAACCACGCCCATCGAGGCCGGACTGGGGGGCAGGAAGGTCGTTGCCAACGATATCAATCCTGTCAGCGAAATCTTCACCCGGCCCAGACTTCTCGTCCCCACACTTGACGCCGTCCGCGAAAGGCTGGCGGCCATACCCGTGGATTACGGGCAACGCGCCGAGCTGGATCTTTCCATGTTCTATCATCCGGATACCGAGGCGGAAATCGTGTCCCTTCGGGACTACCTGATCCGCAGGAGCTCCACTGGACAGGAGGATGCGGTGGACACCTGGATCCGCATGGTGGCCACAAACCGCCTTACCGGCCACTCACCCGGCTTCTTCTCCGTGTATACCCTGCCCCCGAACCAGGCCGTCAGCCGGAGGCGCCAGCTGGAGATCAACAGGCAGCGCGGCCAAGCCCCGGAATACAAGGATACCCAGGAGCGCATCCGCAAAAAGTCTGCCTCGCTTCTGCGCAATCTCACCGAAACAGATAGGCGGCGGCTCATCCGGGCCGGAGAGCGAAGCCTCCTTCTGGAGCGAGATGCCCGCCACACAAGGGAGATTGCGGACCAAAGCGTCCAGCTCACGGTCACCTCGCCCCCTTTTCTGGATGTGGTGGACTACGAACGGGACAACTGGCTCCGGACCTGGTTCAACAATCTGGATGCCGATCCGGGAGATGACGGGCCGTCCGTATGCTCCGGGCTCGATGCCTGGTGCCGGCTCATGCAGGACGTCTTCCGCGAGCTTTACAGGGTCACGAGCCCCGGGGGATGGATCGCCTTCGAGGTGGGAGAGGTCAGAAAGGGGACCATCAGGCTGGAGGAACATGTTGTCCGGCTTGCGGAAGCTGCCGGCCTGTCCTGCTGCGGTGTCCTGATCAACAGGCAGCGCTTCACCAAGACCGCCAACATCTGGGGGATCAGCAACAACAGCAAGGGAACGAACAGCAACCGGGTGGTTCTCCTGCAAAGACCCTCGCCATAGCAGGACGTTGAAAACATTGCTTATAAGGCAGGGCGCCCTCTAAATTTCAAGGGTCAAGCGCGAAAAAAGCTCAAGCTCGCAGCGTAGTCCTCCTACGTCAGAGCTTGAGCTTTTTGAAGCAACGCAGCAATTGGAAGTTTGCGGGCGCCCTGCCAGTTTACTCCTCCTCCGGCTTGAGATGCTCCGGCACTTCCACCATGCCGATC
>JAZKRN010000182.1:0-6163 GCA_036628655.1 Desulfohalobiaceae bacterium
TTGTGAAGCCAAGTCAATCAGACGCCCTTTTGTCACCTCAAATAGGTGCCGGACATCGCAGCAATTGGGAGATTTTCAACGCCCTGGTAAGGAGTTTCTCAGCTTTTCCCTCTATCGAGCAGGCTTCCGCCGCTTTGCGGGATGACTCGTAGAGGATCATTGCACGAACAAACCATAAAGGGAGGGGCGCCATGAAGGAAATCCACGAGCTGCATCTACCGGAAGAGCTCAAGTACACCCAGGATCACGAATGGATTCGGGGCAGAGAGACAGTGCGCATCGGCATCACCGACTTCGCTCAGCATCAGCTTGGAGACATCGTCTTTGTGGAGCTTCCAGAAGTCGGCACCCAGTTCGAGGCCCAGGACGTGTTTGCCACTGTGGAGTCGGTGAAAGCGGTTTCGGAAGTATACACCCCTGTAAGCGGAGAGGTCGTCGCCGTCAACGAGGCCCTGGAGGAAAACCCTGAGCTGGTGAACAAGGACCCCTACGGCGAGGGCTGGATCGTTGACATCAAGATCAGTGACAGCTCCCAGCTGGAGGGTCTGATGGACAGCACAGCCTACATGGAAATGCTTAAAGGAGAGGAATAATGCGCTATCTGCCCCACACGCAACAGGACATCCAAAATATGTTGCAGGTGATCGGGGCCAACAGCCTGGAGGACCTCTTTGCCACCATTCCTGATCGCTCCTGTAGACTGGGCGACCTCGATCTGCCAGGGCCCATGAGCGAATGGGATCTGAGGCGGCACATGGCGGAGCTCGCCTCCGGTACGGTTCACTCCGATCACGCGAGCGTCTTTCTGGGAGCCGGAAGCTACGAACACTACATCCCCTCCGCTCTGCGCCACATGACCAACCGCTCCGAATTCTACACCGCGTACACCCCGTATCAGCCGGAGGTGAGCCAGGGAACCCTGCAGGGCATTTTCGAGTATCAAACGCTCATCACGCGGCTCATGGGTCTGGAGGTCTCCAACGCCTCGGTCTACGACGGGGCCTCCGCCCTTTCCGAGGCCCTGCTCATGACCCTGCGCATCAACAAAAAGCGCTCCCGTGTCGCCGTTTCCAAGGCCATCCACCCCCATTACCGCAAGATCCTGGCCACCTATTTCGAGCCCTTGTACGCCGAAATCGTGGAGCTGCCCTATACCGAGGACGGAGTGACCGATACCTCGGGCCTGGAGCAGATCGAGGATCTGGCTGCGGTTGCCGTGCAGTCGCCAAACTTCTTCGGCTGCATCGAGCCCATTGCCGGGGTGGCCGAAGCCGCCCACGACCTCGGGGCGCTCATGGTCACCTGCTTCAGCGAGCCCCTGGCCTACGGGCTCCTGGAAGGCCCAGGCACCCATGGCTCGGACGTGGCCTGCGGAGAGGGCCAGAGCCTGGGCATTCCCCAGTCCTTCGGAGGTCCCGGACTGGGAATCTTCTGCACCCGCAAGAAATACGTCCGCAATCTTCCCGGACGCCTCATCGGACAGACCCATGACCGGGACGGACGACGGGGTTTCGTCATGACCCTGTCCACCAGGGAACAACATATCCGTCGGGAAAAGGCCACCTCGAACATCTGTTCCAACCAGAACCTGTGCGCCATCATGGCGGCCATATATATGGCCTGTCTTGGCGGATCGGGCATGCATGAGCTGGCCCAGCTCAACCTGGACAAGGCCGGGTATCTGAAACAGGAGCTCCAGGCGGCTGGAGCGAGCATTCCCTTCTCCGCATCAACCTTCAATGAATTCGTGGTCCGCTACCCCGGAGACGGCGCCTCTCTGACGGACCGGCTGGCGGCGAAGAACATCGTCCCCGGGCTGCCCCTGGATGAGTACTATCCCGAGCTGGCGGGCCATCACCTGGTCAGTGTCACGGAAACCAAGAGCAAAGAGGATCTGGATCAGCTGGTCAAGGAGGTGACGGCATGAACGAATCGACGCTCCCGGGAACCTCGGGACTGGTGATGAACGAGCCCCTGCTCTGGGAGAAGGGGGATCGGGGCCGCATCGGCTTCTCCATGCCTGAGCGTGACGTGCCCCGGACCGATCCCCCGCAGAGTGCGAGGGATGAGGCCCCGGATCTGCCCGAGCTTTCCGAAGTGGACGTGGTCCGGCACTACACCAGGCTCTCGCAATGGAACTTCGGCGTGGATTCCGGGACCTATCCCCTGGGCTCCTGCACCATGAAGTACAACCCCAAGATCAACGAGGACATGGCAGCCCTTCCGGGATTCGCCGCAAGCCATCCCCTGCTCCCGGAACACATGAGCCAGGGAACCCTGGGACTCATGCACAGGATGCAGGAAATGCTCGGGGAGATCACCGGCCTGAAATCGGTCAGCCTGCAGCCCGCTGCCGGAGCCCACGGGGAATACACCGGCATGCGGATCATCCACGCCTACATCCAGAAGCACTCCGGTCGGCGGAGCAAGATGCTCATCCCGGACACCGCGCACGGGACAAACCCCGCCAGCGCCACCATGTGCGGTTATCAGGCCGTGCCGGTGCAGTCCAACGAGAAGGGCATCCTGAGCGCGGAAAAGGTCGGGGAGCTCATGGACGAGGATACTGCGGGCATCATGGTCACCAATCCCAACACCCTGGGGCTCTTCGAGGAGAATCTGGGGGAGATCGCGGACATCATCCACGCCAAGGGCGGGCTGGTCTACTGCGACGGGGCCAATATGAACGCCCTCATGGGCATCGTGGACTTTTCCTGCCTCGGGGTGGATGTGCTTCATCTCAATCTGCACAAGACCTTCTCCGCCCCGCATGGTGGCGGCGGTCCTGGATCCGGACCGGTCTGCGTGCACCCGGATCTGGACCCCTTCCTCCCGGTGCCCAGGGTCGAGAAGCACAACGGCAAGTACAGGCTCTCCGAGGATCACCCGGATTCCATCGGAAGGCTGCACAGCTTCTACGGGAATTTCGGGGTCATGGTCAAATCCTACGCCTACATCCTGACCCTGGGACCACAGCTTAAAAGGATCAGCCAGATGGCGGTGTTGAACGCCAACTATCTGCGGCAGCGGATAAAGCCCGTGATCAATCTCCCCTATGACAGACCCTGCATGCACGAATGCGTCTTCACGGACAAGTACCAGGAACAGTACAAGGTGAATACCCTGAACATCGCCAAGCGGCTCCTGGACTACGGCTTCCACCCTCCCACCATCTACTTCCCCTTGGTGGTGGACGGGTCCATGATGCTCGAGCCGACGGAGAACGAGGCCCAGCAGGATCTGGACATGCTTGTGGAAGCCTATACCCGCATCGCCCGGGAAGCCGAGGAAAATCCGGAGGTTCTGCGCAACGCGCCGCATTTGACCAAGGTCACCAAGCTGGACGAGACAGCCGCGGCCAGACACCCCTGTCTGACCGGATAACCTCGGAGAGCGCGCCATGGACCAGGGAACCGTCCCGCAGGGATCGGGCGGCGGTCCCGCTATCAGGGACTGCCGTCTGCTGGAATATTCCCGGATGGACTACCTTCGGGCCAGAAAGCTGCAGCTGGAAATCCTTGGGCGCAAGGCCGCGGGAGAGCTCGAGGAGGATGTTCTCATTCTCCTGGAACACCATCCCGTGTTCACCTTGGGCCGTAGCGGCGAGGTGGGTAACCTTCTGGTTTCCAGAGAACGGCTGGACGATCTCGGAATCTCCGTGGAGAGGGTCGAGCGCGGCGGGGACATCACCTACCACGCTCCGGGACAGATCGTGGCCTATCCCATACTGGACCTGAAGGCCGCCCGTCTGGGCGTCAAGAACTTCGTGAGCGGGCTGGAGGAGGTCATGATCCGCACTGCGTCGGACTTCGGAGTGACCGCGTGCCGTTGCCGTAGCGAACGCGGGGCGTGGGTCGGCCCCAGGAAGCTGGGAAGCTTGGGCATTGCCGTGTCCCGGGGCGTCAGCTATCACGGCCTGGCCTTCAACGTGGACCTCTCCCTGGAGCCCTTTTCCTGGATCAATCCCTGCGGAATGCCCCGGGTGGAAATGACCTCACTCTGTCGGGAAACGGGGCGGGATCTGACCACCTCCCCGGTACGATCCAGAATGAAGGGCCACTTTCGGGAGGTATTCGGATTGCGTCTTTGATGAACGTTCCCCGTTCAGCGTTCCCCGTTCTGGGTTCCAGGTTACTCTTCTCGGTTACAGGTATTGGTTCAAGCAGAAAAAGAAGAAAGAAGAGCCCCAAAATGGCGGGACATAGATAGAAAACAAATACCAGATGGCAGATGACAGAGGTCTGAGATCGACGGCTTCAGCACACTCCCTGACCAGCCCTGCAATCATTCGGTGAATGTGTGCAGGACTGATCTCGATGTATCTTCATTTACTTCAAAGGGTTAGACATATTTTCATACAAAAAAACACGCGAGGCGATTGTGCGATCCGAAAACGATGCTTCCCCTCGAAAGCCGAAATGGCTCAAGCAGCACCTGCCTTCGGGGCCCGGTTTCGGCAGGGTCAACACGCTTCTGCGCAAACAGGGCCTCCACACGGTCTGCGAAGAGGCCAATTGCCCCAACCGGGGGGAATGCTTCTCCAACCAGACCGCCACATTTCTCATTCTGGGCCAGAAATGCAGCCGGGACTGCCGTTTCTGCGCCGTGGAACCGGGTGCAGACGGCTCTCTGGATTCCGGGGAACCCCAACGGGTGGCCCAGGCGGCCAAAGAGCTGAGCCTGGACTACGTGGTGGTCACCTCCGTTACCCGGGATGATCTTCCGGACGAAGGAGCGGGCCAGTTCGCGGCGACAGTCAAGCGCATCCGCAAGCTCAACCCGTCCGCCCAGGTAGAGGTTCTCATCCCCGATTTCCAGGGTAGCCGCAAGGCCCTGGAAACCGTCCTCGAAGCGCGTCCGGACGTACTCAACCACAATCTGGAAACTGTCGAGCGCCTCTATCCCTTTGCCCGTCCCCAGGCGGATTACGAAAGATCCCTCGAGCTCCTGCGCACATGCCGGGATATCGCACCCGGCCTCCCCCTCAAATCGGGCATGATGCTCGGTCTGGGTGAAAGTATCCGGGAAGTCAAGCAGGCAATCCGCGATCTCGTTGCCAGCGACTGCTCCATTCTCACTTTGGGCCAGTATCTGCAGCCCACAAACCGGCATTTACCCGTCCAGCGCTTTCTCCATCCCGATGAATTCCAGACTTTGAAGGAAACAGGCTATGTTGCCGGCATGGAACAAATCGCTAGCGGTCCATTTGTGCGGAGCTCTTACAGGGCCAAAGAGCTTTTTGCCTCTCTCTAGCATTGACTTAGACGGTAAACAGGTATACAAATTTTCATTGCAATCAAGAAGGTGTCCACTATGAGACAACGATACATCATGACCGCTTTCGGCCAGGACCGGGTCGGAATTGTCGCGGACCTCACCAGGATCATGTTCCATCTGGGATGCAATATCGAAGATTCGAATATGACCCGCCTCTCGGACGAATTCGCCATTATTTTCCTTTTTACCTTTTCCGAGAAAAATGCCGAAAAAGAGCTTGCCACCGCCTGTGAGCAACTCGAGCAGGAAAAGGGGATTACCGCTCTTTTTCGGAGCATCCCCTCTGAAAAAGCTTATCAGTATGAGTCCACTCCCACGCATCTCATCCGCATGGAGGGTATTGATAAATGCGGCATTGTGTATAAGACGAGTTCCTATCTCGCTCGAAATCAGATCAACATCATCAGTCTCACTTCCCAGAAACGCTTTTCACCGCAAAGCGGAACGGGAATCTACAGTATCGCCTTGGACATTGAGGCGCCCCATGAGATGAGCACTTCGGACTTAAGCCGCGGTCTGCGGGAAGTGGGGGAGGAGCTGCACATGGAAATCCATCTTGAGGAACGCAATTAGGGACCGGTGAAGACCTACCGAAGAGCTCCTATCCCCAAGGCGACACGGCCCTCTCCTCAAACGGATTTTCAAATAGCCCCTAATTTGAGGGGGTTCCCTGCAAACCAAGCATACAGGGAGCCCCCTTGAACTAATGCGGCGAATGCCTGCAAAGCCGATTTCGCTGCTCCTTTTTGTCTCGATAGCTCTGCACGCTTCAAAACATTTCCATAAAAAACCTCATTTCCGAACCAACCCGGGCACAACCAAGCAGGAAAATACTGCGCGGTGAGTCGGGGATTGCGCTGATGCCGGTGTTTCATCCCGGCGTCCA
>JAZKRN010000183.1:0-6145 GCA_036628655.1 Desulfohalobiaceae bacterium
GTTCCCCGTTCAAGGTTCCGAGTTCAGGGTTTAGGGCTTGAGATTCCGGATTCCTCGTTTTGTGTTGAGCGTTGAAAGAGGACAAGATAAAGCTTGAGGCCCTTCTTCAAGGAAAACCGGACAGTGGACGAGAAATCAAAACGTAAGGGTCATTTTTCATCAACTCGGCCCGCAGAAGCATAACGCTGAACGCTGAACGCTGAACGGGGAACGGAAGAACCATGCCCAACACCATCTCCGCGCCCACGGTCATCACCGCCCACAACAATGCAGACTTCGACTGCCTCTCCTCCATGGTGGCGGCCCAGATGCTCTATCCGGACGCCGCCCTCGTCTTTCCCGGAAGCCAGGAGCAGAGTCTGCGGGACTTCTTTATCCAGAGCACCACCTATCTCTTCAACTTCCGCCAGTTCAAGGACATCGATCCGGATTCCGTGCAGAGGCTGGTGGTCTGCGACACACGCCAGCGTTCCAGGCTGCCCCACGTCGCCCTTCTTCTGGAACGCGAGGACGACCTGGAGATCCACGTTTTCGACCACCACCCCGATTCCGGAGAGGACTTGGCAGCCACGTACCAAGCGGTCCATCTCTGGGGTTCCACAGTTTCCGTCATCGTTCCCGAGCTGCAGCGAAACGGCCTCGAGCCGGACGCGGACCGTGCCACCCTCATGGGCCTGGGGCTCTATGAGGACACCGGGAGCTTCACCTTCGACTCCACTGCCGTGCAGGACCTGGAGGCCGCGGCATGGCTCCGGGGCAGGGGCATGGACGTGACCGTAATCTCGGACTTTCTGAGCAAGGAGCTCAGCTCGGAACAGGTTGAGATCCTGAACAGCCTGCTCAACTCGACCACGATCCACAATCTGGACGGGATCGAGGTCTGTTTCGCCCGCGTCTCGGTGGACCGCTACGTCCGGGACTTTGCCCTGCTTGTGCACAAGATGATGGAGATCGAGCAGCACAAGACCGTCTTCGCCCTGGCCCTGATGCAGGACCGGGTGCACATCGCGGCCCGCAGCCGGGATCCCTACGTGGACGTGGGCACGATCTGCGCCTCACTGGGCGGCGGGGGCCACGCCTACGCCGCCTCAGCCACGGTCAAGGACAAGACCCCGGCCCAGATCGAGGACGAGATCTTCGGCCTGCTCTACTCCCACATCCACCCCCAGCTTGTGGTCCGCTCCCTCATGTCCAGCCCACCCATTTCCGTGACCACCACCCAGAACATCGACACAGCCTGCACGGTCATGACCCGTTTCGGCCTCAAGGCGATTCCGGTGCTGGACAAGGAAACCGGCGAATGCCGAGGGATCCTGGAGCACCAGCTTGCCAGCCGGGCCAGTGCCCACGGGCTGGGCGAATTCGAGATCCAGGAGTACATGCGCCGCAACATCTCCACTCTCTCCCCGGAGGACAGCCTGTACCAGGTTGTGGAGATCATTATCGAGCAGGGACAACGGCTGGTTCCGGTCCTGGAGGAGGGGCGCCTCACCGGAGTGGTGACCAGGACGGACCTGATCAACTGGCTCGTGGAGGAACCGGCCCGCATTCCGGAATCCATCTCCAAGCAGCGGGTCCGCGAGCGGAAGGTGAGCTCCCTGATGCGCAATCGCCTTCCGGAGGAGGTCTATGAGCTGCTGCAGCAGCTGGGCCGCATGGCCCGGGACATGGGCTACACCGCCTACGCCGTGGGCGGCTTTGTCCGGGACATCCTCCTGCATCATTCCAATCTGGATCTGGATCTGGTCATCGAGGGCGACGGGATCGCCTTCGCCGCACAGATTGTCCGCGCTCTGGGCGGCCGCTACCGCTCGCACACCAAGTTCCGCACCGCAGTGGTCATCCTTCCGGACGGCTTGCGCATCGATGTGGCCACAGCCCGGCTGGAGTACTATGAGCATCCCGCGGCCCTGCCCACGGTGGAGCTCTCCTCCATCAAGATGGACCTCGTGCGCAGGGACTTCACCATCAACGCCCTGGCCATCCAGCTCAATCCGGAGCGCTTCGGCGATCTTGTGGATTTCTTCGGCGGGCAGAGGGACATCAAGGAGCGGGTCATCCGGGTTCTGCACTCCCTGAGCTTTGTGGACGACCCCACCCGGATCCTGCGCGCGGTCCGCTTCGAGCAGCGCTTCGACTTCAGCATCGGCACCCAGACCGAACGGCTCATCAAGAACGCCCAGCGCCTGAATATGTTCCACAAGCTCTCCGGTACGCGCATCTTGCAGGAGATCATGCTCATCCTGGAGGAGAACGCACCCCTTTCCTGCCTGCGGCGCCTCGAGGAGCTTGAGGTTCCGGAAAACATCCACCCCCTGCTCCGGATCACCGAGCGCAAGGAAGAAATCCTGGAGGAAGTGGCCCGGGTCCTGGACTGGTACGCCCTGCTCTACGAAAGCCCTGTTCCGGAGACGTGGAAAGTTTTTCTCCTCGGATTCTGCGAAGGTCACAACACGGACGAGTGCCGGACCCTGCTCAAGCGGCTCCAGTTCTCCCCCAAGCAGGAGGAGGCCTTCATCCGCCTCGTAGAGGACGTGCACACCGTCCGAAAAAAACTCATGGACTGGCAGCGCGGGGAGCAGAAGCAGAGCGATCTCTATTTCATCCTGGCCCACGTGAGCATCGAGGCGGAGCTCTACATCATGGCCACGGGCAAGACGGAATTCCTGCGCAAACAGCTCTCCCACCATTTGAGCCGGCTCAAGAACACCGGCGTCGAGATCGGCGGCGACGATCTGAAATCCATGGGCCTCACTCCGGGGCCGGCCTTTTCCCGCATCCTGAAGGAGATACTCCGGGCCAAGCTGGACGGCGAGGCCACGGACAGGCAGGCCCAGCTCAACCTGGCCCTGGAGCTCATCCGGGAGGAGCAGACGCAGTAGGCCGCTCCCGAGCCGAGCGCCGAGCCCCGAGCACCCTGCTGCACTTGATGGGAACAGCGCGTCAGTGGGTCAGTAGGTCGGTGGGTCGGTGGGTGAGCGGCTGCAGCAGGGATCTGTTCAGCCCTTGGCCAGCTTGACCCGGAAATCCCTTATAAAGTATAGGGAGCGGGTTAGGTGGCCCACTCGGCCCCGCCAAACGGGCAATCGGAATCAATTGCCGCGAGAAACCCCGAAACCAGGGAGGTGAAGCAGTATGTGGAAAAAGGCCCTATTTGCCCTGTTGCTGGTCCTCTTGTTCGCAACCGGAGCTTGGGGACAGCAGACCGTTGTTTTCGCAGTGGACGCCACATGGCCGCCCATGGAGTTCGTGAACCAGGACAAGGAGATCGTAGGCTACTCCATCGACTACATGACCGCCGCGGGCGAGCTCGCGGGTTTCGAGCCGGTTTTCAAGAACACCCCCTGGGACGGCATCTTCGCCGGCCTGCAGGGCGGCAACTACGACGCCATCTGCTCCTCGGTGAGCATCACGGAGAAGCGGAAAGAGGCCATGGACTTCAGCGAGCCCTACTACGAGGTCCGTCAGGCCCTCATTGTCCCCCGCGACTCCGACGCCACGACCCTGGAGGACCTCAAGGGGAAAAAGGTCGGGGCCCAGATCGGCACCACCGGTTACTTCGCCATCAAAGAGGTGGAGGGAGTGAACCCCGAATCCTACGACGAGATCGGTCTGGCCATGCGGGACCTGAAGAACGGCAACCTGGCGGGCGTTGTCTGCGACGATCCCGTTGCCGCGAACTACGCCAAGCAAAAGGAAGGATTCCAAAAGAATCTGCAGATCGCGAGCATCCTGGAGACCGGCCAGACCGAGCACTACGCCATCGCCGTGCAGAAAGGGAATGAGGAGATCCTGGAGCTCGTGAACGAGGGCATCCGCAAGGTCAAGGAAAAGGGCCTGGAGGAGGAGTTCAAGAAGGAATGGATCCAATAGGCCCGCAGGCACTGCGGCACACCACCTAGCTATACCCAGGCGGCCGGCCCGCTTCGGCGTCCTTGCGGCTCCGCGCGGGCCCGGCCGCCTTTTCCATAGCCTCGACCCTGTGAAGGCGCCATCATGAGCCAGACCGACCAAAGGACCCAGCAGTCAGCACACCAGGAGCCAGCGGAAGACACAGGCCCTGGCGGCCACCGCATCGAGGTCACCGACAGCGCGGCCATCCCGGACAAGTCGGACAAGGGGCTCTTCACCGCCTGGAGGGTCTCCGCCTTCGGCGCCATCGGCCTGATCATCCTCCTCTGCCTGATCAAGCCCGACCCCTATGTGGACATTCTGCTCTTCGTCCCGGACGGAGTGCTGGTCACCTTCGAGGTCACCATGCTCTCCATCCTGCTTTCCCTGATCGTGGGCCTGATCACGGGGTTGGGACGCCTGTCCGGCAACACCTTCATCAATCTGACCGCCTCCACCTACGTGGAAGTGGTGCGGGGCATTCCCCTGCTGGTGCAGCTCTTCTACATCTATTACGCCATCGGGACCTTCACCCAGATCCCTCCCTTCACCGCGGCCATCATCGCCCTGACCGTCTGCTACGGGGCGTACATGGGAGAGATTTTCCGGGCCGGGATCGACTCTATCGACCACGGACAGACCGAAGCGGCCAGGTCCCTCGGCTTCAGCTCCTGGCAAACCATGCGCTTCGTGATCATCCCCCAGGCCATGCGCACCATCCTTCCCCCGGTGGGCAACGAATTCATCGCCCTGCTCAAGGACACCTCCCTGGTCTCCATCATCGCGGTGTCCGACCTTCTCCGCCGAGGCCGGGAATTCGCCACTTCCACCTTCGACTACTTCGAGACCTTTACCCTGGTGGCCCTGATTTATCTGCTCATCACCTTGTTTTTGTCCAAAATCGTCAATATCATGGAGAATAGGTTGACCCCGTATGAATGAGAGCAGGCCCGTTATCTCCATCCGTGGGGTATACAAGTTTTTCGGACGCCTCACTGCCCTGGAAAACATCGACCTGGACGTGTACTCCCAGGAGCGGATCGTGGTCATCGGCCCCAGCGGATCGGGCAAGAGCACCCTGCTCCGGGCGATCAACCAGCTGGAGAGCATCGACAGGGGCACCCTTACCGTGAACGGGAGCGACGTGGCCCATCCCAAGGCGGACCTGAACAAGATCCGCATGGGCCTGGGCATGGTCTTTCAGAACTTCAACCTCTTTCCGCACAAGACGGTTCTGCAGAACCTGACCCTGGGGCCCATGAAGCTGAAAAAGGTGCCCAAGGATAAGGCCGAGTCCGAGGCCTATCCCCTGCTGGACAAGGTGGGGATCCGGGACAAGGCCAATGTCTACCCTTCCAAGCTCTCCGGCGGGGAAAAACAGCGGGTGGCCATGGCCAGGGCTCTGGCCATGAACCCGAGCATCATGCTCTTCGACGAGCCCACGTCCGCCCTGGATCCGGAAATGATCGGCGAAGTGTTGGACGTGATGAAGGACCTGGCCCTGGAGGGCATGACCATGGTCGTGGTCAGCCACGAAATGGGGTTCGCCCGAGAGGTCGCGGACAGGGTGGTCTTCATGGACCACGGCCAGATCGTGGAGCGGGGCACACCGGAACACTTCTTCCAGGATCCCCAGCATCCCCGCACCCAGAAATTTTTGAGCCAAATCCTGTGAGCCTATGCGCATATCCGTGATCGGAGCCGGCGAATGCGCCGGGGAAGTCTACGAGCAGGCCCGCGAGGTGGGCCGGATTCTGGCCGAGCGAGAACACACCCTGATCTGCGGCGGCCTGGGCGGCGTGATGGAAGGAGCCAGCAAGGGGGCCTGTCTGGCCGGCGGCCGGGTCATCGGGCTCCTGCCCGGATCCGATCCCCGCGAGGCCAACCCCTTCGTGACCTGCCCCGTGACCACGGAAATGGGCATCATGCGCAACTATCTCGTGGTCCAGAACGGCGATGCCGCAATCGCCGTTTCCGGGGGCTACGGCACGCTGTCCGAGATCTCCATGGCCCTGAAGCTCGGCCGCAGGGTCGTGCTCCTGGGCGGCTGGACCGGAATCGACGGGGTGGAGATCGCGGAAACGCCCCGGGAAGCCGTGGACCGGGCCCAGATTCCCTAGACAATTCCTCAATAATTCAACATCTTGGCCATATTTTCCTACAAAAAAAGGAACTATTCACCACCCCACTAACTATTGGAAGCCGACACGGGGTATTTTGAATCATTTCAGCGGAGACGATGCCAGATTTTCTT
>JAZKRN010000184.1:0-6095 GCA_036628655.1 Desulfohalobiaceae bacterium
CCATAACGACACGAGCTTTTGCAGAAATTTCGCTACAGACAAAAAAAATTGCAACTCCTTGCATAATAGGAACAAACATTACCCCTGCACTCGCATCTTAAGATATACATGCAGGGTTAATTGATGAACATATCCCTGCATTCCCGCTCGTTGCTCAAGGCCGTGCCCGTGCCGCGCAAAACGGTGGTCAGGGGGGCGTCATCCAGGATAGCACTGATTCCGGCACGCTGCGTAATCAACTCCTGAAGTCCGAAGAGCTTCGCCCCGCCGCCGGCGAGAAAGATTCCCTGACCGGCCACATCGGTGACCAGCTCGGGAGGGCTCTTTTCCAGAGTCCGCAGCACCACATTCACAATCGTCTCCATCTCCCCGCGAAGACATTCCCGGACACGAGCTGTTTCGACCTCGACAGCCTTGGGGATGCCTTCCACAAGATCCTTGCCGTTGATTTCCAGAGTCCGTCCCTCTCCCAGCCTCATTTTGATCCCTTCGGCAGCGGTCTCTCCAATAAGGAGCTTGTATTCATCCCGGATGAAACGCTGAATGGCCAGATCCATCTCATCTCCGGCAACACGGAGCGATTCGGCATAGGTTACTGCGGACATGGAGATGAATGCCACCTCAGTGGTCCCCCCGCCAATATCGACAACCAGGTTGCCCCTGGGCTCGTTAATAGGGAGTCCGGCCCCGATTGCCGCGGCCATGGGCTCCTCCAGCAGAAGCACTTTTCTGGCCCCGGCCTGTTTTGCGGACTCCACAACAGCCTGCTTTTCCACCTGGGTAATGCCGGTGGGCACACAGATCGCCATCATCGGCTTGGTGAGCCTGTTTCTCTGCACGGCTTTATCCACGAAGGAAGCGATCATGGCCCTGGTGACCTCAAAGTCCGCGATCACACCGTCCTTCATGGGCCGAACGGCATGAATCGTCTCAGGCGCACGTCCCAGATACTCCTTGGCCTCGGCCCCCACGGCCCTGACCCGATTGTTGCGGACATCCAGGGCCACAACCGAGGGTTCATCCAGAACTATCCCCTTCTTGGGGGTGTAGAGCAAAGTGTTCGCAGTGCCCAGATCCATGGCCAAGTCCTGGCGGAAAAAATCGAACAGTCTGCTGAAAATCATCGTATCGCCTCAAGGGATCCCTTCTCTGGATCGGAATTGTTCTTTCGCACTAACAAGGAAGGTCTCATCGCCGCCGGGATAAGCACCCGCGCTCCTCTCTGGCATCATCCCGCAGAACAGCTTGCAAGCACATGATGAGAGGAATGCGGACTATCCGGTCAATCGTTGCACAATCTGATGATGGTTCACAACGATTTTACTCACATAGGAAATCGTTTGATCATAGTTTGGAATCCGGCCATAGGGCTCATAAACGGCGCGTGGATAATAGGTCCTGGATAAACCGGCATTATAGCCGGCTGTAGCCACCAGAACATTTCCGTTCCGTGCCCGCAAATACCTCGCAAACATCTTCACCATGGCATCTATCGGCTTCTTATAGGTGACACGTTCATCAAAACGCAAGAAAAAATCCAGATCGCTCTGCTTGAATATGCTTTTTCCTTCGTAATTGGATCGAAGGAATTCCATATATTCATTTCTGGCACCCTGCACGGATTCATCCAGGGATTCCTTCTTTTGCAGGGCATTGAGCATGCTCTCGGCACCGGCAAGGGATTCCCCGCGTGCATGGGCGCCGAGGCATTCTTTCAGGAGCTCGTCCGTATTGAAAAAAAGTTTTTTGTGCGCATTCTTGAGCGCATTTCGCCTCTCCTTGAATTCGCGCATTTTCTCCAGGGCGTCGGCTTTTTCCGGCTGACTGAGCCTTGAGTCATCTATCCGGCTCCTATCCGGGGATACCATGCCAAAACCCCCGGCAGTCTTCATGGTAAACTGGCAAATTCCCGCTGCAAAAGTGGAGGAAAGGGCATATTCGTAGAAAAAGGATTCTTCCATGATCAGAGCCATCATCCAGGAAGGATCGACAAAATGGATTGCCGCGTGCTTGCGCACGAAATGGAGGACCCAATACGTAATATTGGAAATGCGTTTTTCCAGATCCACATCCTGTGGCGGCCTTTTCCACACCGGCATAGGTTTTCCGGAATAATGATCATGTATAAGCTCAAGGACAGCCCGGGAAAGGCGGGAACTATATGCATCCAGATCCTCATCGGATATGGATGTTTGTGTTTTTTGCGGACGTATTATCGATATATTCGAGGAATAGTCATCTCGCAAAGACGAAGAAGATTGCGAAGAGGCCCCAGCCATTGAGCTCCACAAAGGAAAAAGTAGCGCATATATGGAGGATTGTAAAACAGTTCGTCTATCCATTTCATTCTCTACAGGTCTTAAATACTGGTGCACAACACATTCAACAATGCCTCAACGTCCATAAAATGGTTCTATAATCTTTCACCATACATGGCGCTGTCGCGGGCAATCTTAAAAAAATAGATGAATGGTTGAGTATATGATTGCTTTTCCAAGAATGCAAGGGCTTTAATCCCGTTCTGTAACCAAAAGCTCCGGGTACCGGATCCTTGTATGGCACCAACGAACTGGCCCTCAGAACGGCATCTCGATAAAAAGGGTTCCAGGAGGCTGTTTGACGCTCGGCCCGCATACGGCTATCCTTTGAGGTTGTCCTGTCCCGAGCACGCTTGCGGCAAAAGGCGGGATGGGACAAGACCCGCGCGGCGCTCGGCCGCCGGAACGCCCCATAAAAAAAGCGGAATCCACAGCCGAGCTGCGAATCCCGCTCCAGGCGAGCGCGCCAGGGAGGATTTGAACCTCCGGCCTACGGCTTAGAAGGCCGTTGCTCTATCCTACTGAGCTACTGGCGCGGATACAAGTAGCTATAAATTGTCACCGTTCTGGGGTCAAGAGCTCCGGCGAAAGACCATTCCGGACCCCATAACCGCGCTGCCCCGCGATCGCAAGGACGAGCCATGGCGAACAATCTCTTCCGCTGCATCCCTTCCGTGGACCGGCTGCTGCAGCACCTGGAGCGGGACGATTCCCTTGCGGGCATTCCCCGCACCCTGGTCAAGGAGCTGGTCAACAGCTATCTGGACCGCATCCGCAGCGCCATCCGCGAAGGGGGCGTACAGAATGAGCAGGAGCTTGAGCCGCAGGCCCTGCTGCCGCATCTTTCCCGCTACATCCGCAAGCAGTCCCGACCCCGCTTCCGCAGGGTGGTCAACGCCACCGGCGTGGTGGTGCACACCAACCTGGGCCGCTCCCTGCTGCCTCGCGAAGCGGTACAGGCTGTGGAGAGGGCCTGCACGGGATACTCCAACCTGGAGTTCGACCTGGAAACAGGCAGCCGGGGCAGCCGCTACGATCTGGTCCGGGATCTCCTCTGCGAGCTCACCGGAGCTGAGGCGGGCCTGGTGGTCAACAACAACGCCGCTGCGGTTGTGCTCACCCTGAATACCCTGGCCCAGGGAGGAGAGGTGGTCGTTTCCCGGGGCGAGCTCGTGGAAATCGGCGGCTCCTTCCGCATCCCCGAGGTCATGGAGCGAAGCGGAGCCGTGCTGCGGGAGGTGGGCGCCACCAACCGGACCCATCCCAGGGACTATGAACAGGCCGTCGGCCCGGACACGGCCGCCCTGCTCAAGGCCCACACCTCCAACTACCGCATCGTGGGCTTCACCAGGGAAGTGGACGCCTCGGAGCTCGCGGACATCGCCGAGCCACACGATCTTCCGGTGATCGAGGACCTGGGCAGCGGGAGTCTCCTGCGCTTCCCGGACCATACCGGAATCGACGAGCCAACGGTTCAGGAGACCCTGGCCAAGGGGGTATCCGTGGTCTGCTTCAGCGGGGACAAGCTCCTGGGCGGTCCCCAGGCCGGGATCATCCTGGGCAGGGAGCGCTACATCCGCCGCATCCAGGCCAACCCCTTGAACCGGGCCCTGCGCATCGACAAGATGACCCTGGCCGCCCTGGAGGCCACGCTCCGTCTGTACAAGGATCCGGAAACCGCACGGGAACGGATTCCCACCCTGGAGATGATCTGTGCCGGAGAATCCGGCCTGCGCAACCGGGCCACACGCCTGGCCCGCAGACTTCGCGAGAGCGTGGGGGACCGGTTCCGCGTGGATACCGCCAAGGGGAGCTCGCGTGTGGGCGGCGGCGCCAGCCCCGAAATCGCTCTGCCCACCCAGCTGGTTCGACTCGTTCCCCGCGAGGGCACTCCGGACCTGGAGACCCTGCGCATGCGCCTGCTGGACACGGACCCGCCCCTTGTGGGACGCGTGGAGCACGACGCCCTGTGTCTGGACCCCAGGACCCTTCGCCGCTCCGAGAGCGGCGATCTCATCGCGGCACTGCAACAAGCTGTTCCCAATGGAGGATACCAACCATGAACGATACCCTCACCCACACACCCGCAAACTGCTGGCAGGTGTATTCCGACGAAGAGCAACGCGAGGCCATCCAGAACTTCGCCGCGCGCTACATCGACTTTCTCACCCACTGCAAGACGGAGCGGGAAACCGTCCGCTGGATTCGGGACCGGGCCCGCGAGGCGGGATTCTCTGATAATCCCGTGGATTCCGCCTTCTATCGGGTGCTCAAGGACAAGAGCATCATTCTGGTCCGGCGCGGACGGCGCCCCCTCGAGGACGGAGTCCGCGTCCTGGGGGCCCACGTGGACACCCCGCGCCTGGACCTCAAGCAGAACCCCCTGTACGAAACCTGCGACCTCGCCCTGGCCAAGACGCACTACTACGGCGGTCTGCGCAAGCACCAGTGGTTCTCCCGGCCGCTTGCCCTGCACGGGGTGGTGGTCACCCAGGACGGGGACAAGGTGAACGTGCGCGTGGGCGAGGACGCCGAGGACCCGGTCTTTCTCATCCCGGATCTCCTCCCCCATCTGGCCGCCAAGCAGAATGAGAAGAAGCTCTCCGAGGCCTTCGAGGGGGAAAAGATGAACGTGGTCCTGGGCAACGACAAGGCGCCGAAAGACTGGGACGGCGAGGAGTCCGACAACGGCGAGGAGGACGAGGGCAACGGCGGTAACGCGGACAAGGAGCCCATCAAGAAGGGCGTTCTGCAGCTCCTCTCCACCCGCTACGGACTGACCGAGGAGGACCTCTTCAGCGCCGAGCTGCAGCTCGTTCCCGCGGACCCGGCCCGGTCCGCGGGCCTGGACCGGTCCCTCATCGGCGGGTACGGCCAGGACGATCGGGTCTGCGTTTACTGCGGCCTGCAGGCGGCGCTCGAGGAAACCGATCCGGAGTTCACCCAGATGGCCCTGTTCTGGGACAAGGAGGAGATCGGCTCGGAAGGGGCCACAAGCGCCCGCTCCATGTTCTTCGAATACACGCTTCAGGAGCTCATCGACACTTTGGAACCGGGATCACGCCTTCCCCGCGTCCTGGGCAACAGCCGGGCCCTCTCCGCGGACGTGCACGGCGGGCTGGACCCGGACCACCAGGATCTGCACGATCCCATGAACTCCTCCAAACTGGGCTATGGGCCGGTCATGTGCAAGTTCACCGGCCACAGGGGCAAGCTGGGGGCCAACGATGCCACCGCGGAGTACGTGGCCTGGCTCCGCTCCCTGTTCAACAGCAAGGGGATCCCCTGGCAGATGGCCGAGATGGGCAAGGTCGACGCCGGAGGCGGCGGAACGGTGGCCAAGCACCTGGCGGTGTACGGGATGGACATCATCGACTGCGGCCCCAGCATATTGGGCATGCACAGCCCCTTCGAGCTGACCAGCAAGGCGGATGTGTACGCCACCTATCAGGCCTACCGGGCCTTTCTGGAATAAGAGCCGGAAATCGGATGTCGGACGTCGGATGTCGGATGTCGGATGTCGGACGTCGGACGTCGGATGTCGGACGTAGGACGTCGGATTTCGGACGTCGGACGTCGGATGTCGGACGTCGGACGTCGGAAGTCGGACGTCGGACGTCGGATGTCGGACGTCGGATGTCGGACGTCGGACGTCGGATGTCGGATGTCGGACGTCGGATGTCGGACGTCGGACATCGGATGTCGGATGTCGGATGTCGGACTTCGGGCGTCAGAGAGCTGAGGGCGCTCACCCGAAACACAAGTGCTCAACCGGTG
>JAZKRN010000185.1:0-6028 GCA_036628655.1 Desulfohalobiaceae bacterium
GGGAGTGCCCGTGAGTAGTGGAATCCTTGGCCTCCAGGGCCAGAACCAGGCCCTCGATGGTCTCCCGAAAGGCCCGCAGCATTCGTTCGTCGTAGCGGAAAGCCTTGTGCAGGGCTATGGCCCCCTGGCGGCCACAATCCCGAACGAAGTCCAGCTCGCTTCGCAGCATGCTGCGCTGGTGGCTGAAATAGACCGCCAAAACGCCTGTGTACTGCCCCACGATATGGAAGGGAATTGCCAGAATGGAAATCACCATCTGCTTGCCCAGCCTGGTGGTGCTGGGGATGCGCCCATCATCCCGCACATCCTCGATAAAGACCTCCCGGCCCTCCTCGAGGGAGAATACCGCATCGAGGGTGTCGTACCCCACATGGGCCAGTGTGCCCATCTGAAAGCCGCTGGTGACCTTCATGTACACCTGTTCCGTCTCGGTATCCACGATCCAGTAGATGCACCCCCTGGCTTCCATGAGCTCCCGGATGTTGGAGACGATGGTCTCCAGGATGTCGTGGATCTCCTGTCCCTCGTGAATGGCCGAGGAAACCTTGCGGAAGGCCTCGAGGTACCGGGTGTGCTGGATGGAGCTCTTGATGGTGATCGCGCTCTGCTGAGCCAGATAGTGGAACAGGTGATGATCCCGCAGCGATATCTCCACCTTCCGATCGAAATAGATCCTGAGGATCATGCGCGTATTGCCGGTGACCTGGAAAGGGACCCCGATGATGGAGACGATCCCTTCCTCCTTGGCTGCCTGGGGGTGCTGCACCCGGGGGTCGCTGTCCACGTCGTCGATCACCACGAGAGTGTCCTGGAACACCTCGGAGAGGCTGGAATCGGCCACCACACGGCCCTTGGCCAGGTAGGCGCGGCTGAGCCCGGTGGAGGCCGTGAGCTCCAGCTCGTGGCTGGCCGCGTCCATGACCCTGAGGGCGCAGCCCTTGGCCTCGAAGACCTCCGCGATGGTCTCCACCAGGATCTGCAGGGCCTCCCCGGAATCCTGGCTCTCGTGCAGGGCCCGGGTCACCCGGGTCACGATCTCGAAGAATCCCTCAATGCGGTCCGGCTCGGCCATTTGCCTCTCCTTTGCTGCACCGCCTTTCTCCTGCACGCCCTCGCCCTCGCGAGGGCTTCATACTGCCTTGAACCGGAATCGGGAGCGCCTCAGAAGGCATAAATGTAGACCATGGACACGAGGACGGCTGCGCATGCGACAAAGGCGCCGCACACCCTGAGTCCGGAGAGCCGGGAAGTGCTTTTCACGCTGACGAACACCGAGGACAGGACGTAGAGCGAAACAAGAGACAAAAGGCCATACAGGGCGATCCCCCCAATACCGCTCTGAGTTGCGGAGAGCACGAGAGCCAATGGCCAGGCCGCGGCCAGGGAGATGCCCACATTGAAGTACAGGGGAAAGAAGGACAGGACGCCGCCGGCCGCAGCCTTGGTGAAGACCCACAAGAAAAGGGAAATCCCTACGTGAATTACGAACACCATTCCCACTCCGACCATCAGGAACAGGATCTTGTACTGCAGGGCCACTTCCCCGGAGACGAGCATGCCGCTGAAGAGCAGGGCGAGCAGCCCGTACAAAATCCCCAGGATCAAAAGATTCACGAAACAGTAGCGCAGTGTCTTTCCCTCGTGATAGATGCGGCTGTACACGTCCCCATCGAGCATCAGGATCCGCCCGGTCGTAGCCAAGAAAGTCATTCCGCCTCCACAATGGTATTGGACACAAGGCAAGGCGAGCCTACTACAACCTGGCTCCCCTCACAACTCCCTTCATTCGGCTCATCCCCGCCTGCTCTTTTCTGTCCGTCACTCTGCCGGAGACACAAAGGGTCGAGCCGCATCAATCCTCCCCACGAAGCAGTAAAAAAGGCAGGAGGAAAGGGCTTTCCTCCTGCCTTTTCGCTTCAAGCCACTACGCGGACGGCTGCGTGGCTACCAGGGCTGCAGGCCCCAGATGAAGACCACGACACAGACGAGGACCATGATCACTGGCATCAGCATTCCGTTGTAGCGCTTTTCCTCGTAGTCCGAGCCCCAGCCGTGGATCCGATCGATCACCTGCTTCTCCTCCAGGGTAACCGGGGCGATGTTCATCTGGTTGAATACCACGGACCCGATGATGACGATCATAAAGGCCAGGGGAACGGTCACCATGCCTCCAGCCATGCCCAGCGCAGCGGTAACTCCCTTTCCGACCACGATTCCGGCGGCGGCATGGGGAGAGATGATGATATAGACCACTCCGCTGACGATGGAGCTGATGATCACCGCCAGCTTGTTGGTCTGCTTCCACCAGACCCCGAGCAGAATCGCGGGTGTCACCGTCGTGGCCAGCAGGCCGAAGGCCCAGAGAACGCTGACCACCAGAAAGGGAGGCGGACGGAAGGCCAGAAGCAGCGCTATCAACCCGCCGACGGCCAGGGCGATGTACCCGATGGTCACCTTTGACTTGTGCTCCGCGTTCGGCTTGACCACATTCATGAGGTCGTTGCCCACCAGGCCGGAAATGGCCATGAGGTTTCCGCCGATGGTGGACAGTCCGCCCGCCAGAACCCCGCCGATAACCAGGGCGGCAACGATGTCCGGATTGTAGAACACATTCAGGGCCAGGATGGTCTGATCCGGTGGCTCGATGGCCATGCCCTCCACTGCGGTGAACATGTTCCCGGCGAAACCCGCGGTGTAGGTCGCGCCGAACAGGAGCCCCAGGAAGAAGACGAACCAGGGCAGGTTCCACCTGGCGGTCTTGACGCTTCCCGAGGTGAACACCCGCATGGCCAGATGGGGCAGGGCCACCGGCCCCAGGGTCAGCGCCGGGATCAGGGAGAAGTACCATTTGTAGCTGTAGGTCATGTCAAAGAAATTGGGCAGCTCGTCGAGCATGGCCGGAACCATGTCCCCGTAGGCCAGAGGGGGAAACCACCATCCGCTTGAGCCCAGGGCCTTCATGATTCCGCCCATGGGCAGCACCATGGTCAGGATCATGACCAGGGACATGAAGGCCGCGTTATGGGTCAGGCCGTACATGCTTCCCAGGGTGATGAAGACGATGGTGGCAATGCCCACCACGACAATGCCCCAGTTGTAGGGGATGCCGAACAGGACCTCGAAGGCCATGCCCAAACCGATCATCTGACCCAAGGCATACATGATCATGGCCAGGGAGCCCCAGATCACTACCAGGATCGTTGCCTCGTTGCCATAGCGGGCCTTGATGAAGGTGGCCGGGGTATAGGCCTTCATGCGCCGCAGACAGGTTCCGTAGAGAAGGGTGATCAACGGAATGGACAGGCCCCATTGAATCCAGAGATAGACAAAGGGCACCTGCAGTTTATAAATCAGGGCGATCACGCCCATAAATGTGGCCAGGCTGGCCCAGGTGGCCACCATGGCCAAGGCGTTGACCACAGGACCGACGCTGAAGCCCGCAGCATAGAAGTCGTCCGCCGTGGTGGTCATCTTCATGGCCCGATAGCCCACGTAATAGAGGATGGCGAAAAAAGCGACGACCACGACAATGCCCATCCACATGCTGGGCAGTACAAATTCGTAGGTCTCCGGGTTTTCCATATGCAGCTCCTTCTGGTCTTAGACGATCGGTCGTCAAGGTCAAACCGGACACTTCCGGTCACTTTTGCAAGTGAAAAGGGCAACCCCAAGAGCCGATGGCACCTGAGCGTTTATTGCTTCTATTCGCCGGATTCTTCCCCCTCCTTGGACTCGATGAATTCCTGCATCTCATCGTCGAACTTGTTCATGACATAGGCGAGAATGGTGGTCAGAATGATCAGGCCGAACCACCCCACGAGAATGGGCAGAATGTAGTGCACCGGAAATCCCATGAAGATTCCGCCCTGCAGACCGGGAAAGATCACGAAGAGCTGGGCGAAGTGCCCGAAGATCATCAGCAGAATGAAAAACAGCAATGTGAGATACAGCTCCTTCTTGTACAGTCTTTCCTTCATTTCCTCCCTCCTTGTTTTGCGGATTCAGGGATGAATCCATCCGCTATCTCCCTGCGCCCCCGGGTCGGATTCGCGCTCTCGCCGACCCGGGGCGTACGGGTCTATTTCTTGGAGCTCAGCTCCTGGAAGTCCCAGTAGAAGAACTCCTCCTTGTCCCGTTCAGTGCCCTCGTCCTGCTTTTTGTGCTCGTTCTCCCTGAGCTCGATGCGGCGGATCTTGCCGCTGATAGTCTTGGGCACCTCCTCGACGAACTGCAGGATCCGCGGAATCTTGAACTTGGGCAGGATCTGCATGCTGTGCTGGAAGAGCTCCAGGGCCAGATCCGAGGAGGCCTGATAGCCCTTGCTCAGGATGATGTAGGCCTTGACCAGCTGATAGCGCTCCGGATCCGGCACGCCGACAACTGCGGACTCCGCGACAGCCGGATGCTCCACCATGGCGCTCTCCACCTCGAAGGGGCCCACCCGAAAGTCCGAGGACTTGATCACGTCGTCCGCGCGGCCCACGAACCACCAGTAACCGTCCTCGTCCACAAAGGCCCGGTCCCCGGTGTAGTAGAAGTCGTTGACGAAGACCTCGTTCATCTTCTTGGGATTGCCGATGTACTCCGTGAACAGGCCGATGGCCCGCCAGCGATCCAGCCGGACCACGATGTGGCCCGTTTCGTTGGGGCTCGTGACCTCCTTGGCCTCGTCATCCGCAAGGGTGACGTCGTACATCGGAGAGGGGACGCCGAAGGAGCCGACGCGCATGCTCTCCTTCATCCAGGGGGCGTTGCCGATCATGGCCGTGGATTCCGTCTGGCCGAAGAAGTCCCGGATTACGTCCCCGGTGTGCTTCTTCCATGTCTGAATGGCCTCTGGGTTCAGCGGCTCGCCCGCGCTCACCGAGTGCCTGAGCGCGCTGAAGTCGAACTGCTCCAGGTCCATCCGGACGAACATGCGCCATCCGGTGGGAGGGGCACAGAAGGTCGTGATATTGTATTTGCTCACGTAGTCCAGGTACTTGTTTCCGTCCAGGGCCTTGAAGAAGAATCCCGCAACCGTGGCCCCCATATTCAGGGGAGCGAAGAAGCTGCTCCAGGCCCATTTGGCCCAGCCGGGAGAGCTCAGATTGTGATGGACGTCATCCGGCTTGATGCCGATCATCATGGCCGAGGACAGATGGCCCACGGGATAGGAAACCGCAGTGTGGCCCACGCGCTTGGGCAGGCCGGTGGTTCCGGAGGTAAAGAAGCAAAAGATCAGATCGTCGCATTTGGTTGGGGCCGCCTCCGCGGAATCCGATTCCTTATCCAGCTCCGCGAACGAAGTCCACCCCTGCTTCTCGCCCAGAATCAGCTTCACCTTGGGGGTGGCGCCGATCTTCTCCAGGGCCTCGTCGATCGCGGCCGCGGATGCGGCATCCGCAACCACCACGTCCGGCGAATAGGTCTCGAAGCGGAACTGCAGCTCCCGAACGGTCATGGTTGTCGCCGTGGGAACCGTAACAAGGCCGCCTTTGACGCAGGCCAGGGTGGCGATCCATGTTTCGGGCACGATAGGGGTCATCTGGTACATGTTGTGCCCCTTCTCCACCCCGTAGCGGCGCAGGTAATTGAGAAGCCGATTTGCCTGACCCGCCATCTGGCTGTAGGTGAAGCGCCGTTCATCCCCGCTCTCCATGTCCGCCCAGATCAGGGCCGTCTTGTCTCCCTGCTGGGCAACATGCAGTCCTTCGAAGATCTCCTCGGCCCAGTTGAAGCGCTCCGGGAAGGTCGCGGTGTTCACCTTCTGGAAAAAATCCTCCACGGCTTTCGCCTTTTCCCGGTTGTCGGGCAGTTTCGAGATGTCCATGGCCTCTTTGTAGATACCCTGCATGTCCATAGCAGACCTCCTTGATATGCCGTTTCGCGATCACGACCGCTCCGTATATCCACTCCTAACAGTCTCCCGAAAACAAAACACTGTTCACGCCATCGCTCGCGCGCTAGCGCAGATAGCGCGCGCGGAGCTCGTCCGCAAGGCTGTGCGGATCGCTCTCCTTGCTCTCGATGCGCCGGATAAGGTCCT
>JAZKRN010000186.1:0-6004 GCA_036628655.1 Desulfohalobiaceae bacterium
TACGCCGGAGCCAGCTTGCGTTGTTCCGCGGCCCGGGAGAGAATCCGGCACAGGGCTTCCTGGCCCAAAACCTGCCCGAAGGTCTGCGGCCTGTAGAGGTTGGTGAGATGTCTGTTGCCCATAAACTCCTGCTCTGCGTCGCCTCCCGCCCGGATCTCGCTCCACTTCTCCTTGTGCAGGCAAAGAAGAAGCGGGCTCGTGGCTTGTCATGTTCGTGCTGGGTTCAGCCAGAACTCATGCACGAGTTTGCTGGAATCAAGATAAAACCGACGATGCAGGCTCAACAAGTCACGAACGCATCTGACCCAAACCCGGATTGGACCTCAAGTTGCCCAGATACGAGGAGCAAGAAATTGTAAAACCGCAGTGTAGAGTAATACATGAGGATTTCCAAATCTTGCAGCGACGAAGTAGGTGGGTGAGTTTTCGTCCAATCACTGGCTAGAGATCGAAATGCTCGAGCCACCCCGCGTACTTCAGGTTGTCCCCGTGCACCACACGGAAGAACTCCTGCTGCAGGAGACTGGTCACCGGCCCGGCGGCGCCCTGGCCGATGGTTCGCCCGTCCAGCTCCCGGACAGGGGTCACCTCGGCCGCAGTCCCGGTGAAGAAGGCCTCGTCCGCGGTGTACACGGCATCACGGCTCACGCGTTCCTCCCGGACCTCGTATCCCATGTCCCGGGACAGGGTGATCACCGCGTCGCGGGTAATACCGGGGAGGATGGAGTCCGACGGGGGAGTAACCAGCACGCTGTTTTTGACCAGAAAAAGGTTCTCCCCGGTGGCCTCCGCGACGAATCCGTCCGTATCCAGCATCAGGGCCTCGTCGTATCCGTCCGCCATGACCTCCCGCTTGGCGAGGACGGAATTCACGTAATTGCCGCAGGCCTTGGACTTGGTCATCATCACGTTCACGTGGTGGCGCGCGAAGCTCGAGGTCTTGACCCGGATTCCCTTGGTCAGGCCCTCATCCCCGAGATAGGCGCCCCAGGGCCAGACCGCTATCAGGAGGTGTATCGGCGCATTTCCGGGATTGATCCCTTTGCCGCCCTCGCCGGTAAACACAAGGGGCCGGACGTATCCCTCCCTGAGATTGTTGGCCTTCAGGGTCTCCAGGATCGCCGAGCCCACCTCCTCGCTGGTGAAGGGAATCTCCAGCTGAAGGATCTTCGCCGAGTCGAACAGGCGCTCCACATGCTCCTGCAGGCGGAATACGGCGGAGGAGCCGTCCGAGCAGTGATAGCAGCGGATCCCCTCGAACACCCCATCCCCGTAGTGCAGGGTATGGGTCATCACATGAACAGTGGCTTCCTCCCACGGGATTAAGCGGCCGTCGAACCAGATCTTTCCTCCCTGCTGGCTCATCCGATTCCTCCTTTACAATGTCATGGGGCACTAATGCACTTTCCTCAATCGCTCGTCCCTGTCACCGGGCAGGAACGCTTCAATCATCGTCCAAAACATATGGCGTAAGCATGGGCCCGGCAGCGCGGCACAGTTATACGCCGGTTTGCTCGGCAAAGAGGTCTCTTCGGGGGATCCCGTCCATATGCCCCCTCGCGACGCATCCAAAGTCGAACGAGCCGGGCACTACCCCCGGCTCGTCCGGAAGATGAGCCGCACTGGGGTTATCTCCAGCTTGAAGAATTTGCGCAACTGCTTTTCCAGGTAACGGGTGTATTGCTTGCCGATCAAACGGTGATCGTTCATGAAAAAGACGAACGTAGGAGGCTCCATCTCGGGTTGGGTCATATAGTAGAACCTGGGGCGCCGGTTGGCAACCATGGGGGGCTGGTGCCGCTCAAGAATCGCCTGCAGGCACCTGTTCAACTCGCCGGTGCTCACCCGATTGGTATACTGCGCCCACAGCTTCTCCGCCAGGGGGAGAATGCCGCCCAGGCCGCTCTTGCTCACACTGGAAGTGTAGATAAGGGGCACATGGGGACAAAAGCTCATCTCGCGCTCAAAGAATTTCTTGAGCTGGCCCATCTTGGCCTTGGGGACGAGGTCGATCTTGTTCACCGCTGCAAGAATGGGGACCTTTTCCTTGGTCAGATAGTCCAGGATCTTCTTGTCCTGGACCGTTACCCCCTGCAGGGCGTCCAGGAGAAGGATGCTCACATCCGCCCGGTTGCTCGTCTTGAGGGCCCGAAGCACACTGAGCCGCTCCAGGGACTTGCTGACCCGGTTCCGGCGCCGGACCCCTGCGGTATCGATAAAGACGTAGCGCTTGTCCCCCCTTTCCAGGACCACATCGATGCTGTCCCGGGTCGTGCCGGACTCGGAATCGACAATCAGGCGCTTTTCCCCGACAAAGGCGTTGACCAGAGATGATTTGCCCGCATTGGGGCGCCCCAGGAGCGCGAGTCTCAAGCCATGCTCCACGGATTCCTCTTCCGGGGCTGGTGGCAGGGCGCGACAGAGGTCGTCCAGGAGGTCGGGGACGCCGTAGCCGTGTTCCGCGGAGACGGCGTGCACATCGTAACCGAGCTCGTGGAACTCCGGGACGAGGCGCTCCTCGAGCTCGGCCCCGTCCACCTTGTTCACCACCACCCGAACGGGCTTCTGGCTCTTGCGCATGTATTCGGCGAGCTCCCTGTCCAGCTCGGTCAGCCCCTGCCTTCCGTCCACGACGAGCACGAGGAGATGGGCCTCCTCGAGAGCTTCCCAGGCCTGATGGAAGACGGCCTCATCCATCTCCTCCTCGGCATCCGGGTGCAACCCCCCGGTATCCACCATGCCGAAGGGCTGTTGCCCCTTGGCCACGACTCCGTAGATGCGGTCCCGGGTTACTCCGGGAAGGTCGTGGGTCAGGGATTTCTGGCTCCCCAGGAGCCTGTTGAACAGGGTGGACTTGCCCACATTGGTCCGCCCCAGTAAAGCGACGAGTGGCAACATACTATCTCGGATTCCTTCACAGAGTGTTTCCGTCCTGTTGGCCGAACGTCAAATGGAAAAAGAATGCCCCGTGAAGGATGACGTTTCACGGATTCCTTCCGGCTGTGCAGGGTCCCCAAAAAGAAAACTCGCTTCCTCGCGGAAACGAGCCCTACATGAGGACCGACCGGATCGTCTCGGATGAGGGAGGACGAATCACCCCTTTTTCGGTGACCTGGGCGCTTATGAGCTCCGCGGGGGTGACGTCGAAGGCGTAGTTGTACACCGGAACTCCGTGCGGAGTGATTCGTGTGCCCGCAATATGGGAGACCTCGTGATCGGGCCGCGTTTCGATGGGGATGTCTTCCCCGGTGGCCGTATCCAGATCGAAGGTGGAGCTCGGAGCGGCCACGTAAAAGGGAATGCCGTGGCGGGAGGCCAGGACGGCCAGATTGTAGGTCCCGATCTTGTTGGCCGTGTCCCCGTTTGCCGCAATACGGTCCGCCCCCACCAGGACCGCGTCCACCTCGCCGCGCTGCATGAGCAGGGCTGCGGCGTTGTCGCAGGCCACGCTGACATCGATATCATCCTGCCACAGCTCGTAAGCGGTCAATCGCGCCCCCTGCAGAAAGGGACGTGTCTCTCCGGCAACCACGCGGATGTTCCAGCCCGCGGTCTTGGCCGCCCGCACCACTCCCAGAGCCGTGCCGTATCCGCCTGTGGCGAGGGCTCCGGCGTTGCAATGGGTCAGCACGCTGCAGCCGTCCCACAAAAGGTCCAGCCCGTATCTGCCCAGGGCCTTGTTCGCGGCGATATCCTCGCTGTGGATCTCGGATGCGAGGCGATCCCACATCCACCTCAGATCGTCCAGCTCGAGCTCCGGATCGGCGTACCAGGCCTGGCGCATCCTTTCCACAACGTATTCCAGATTCACCGCCGTGGGACGGGCCTGGGCGATACGGTGCAGCTTGTGCTCCAGCTCCGCCTGCCACTGCGGATCGGTTTCATCCGTCGTTGCCGCAGCGAGACAGCAGCCGTATCCGGCGACCACCCCTATGGCCGGGGCGCCGCGGACCACCATCTCCTTCAGGGCATCCTCCACATCCCGGACCCTGGTGCAGGTGAACCATTTCTCCTCGGCAGGGAGATAGCGCTGATCCAGGAGGATGATATTTGCGTCCTCGCGGGAAAACCGAATATGTCGTTTCATGGCTGCCGCACCGGTATAAATGTTTGTGTTCGAATCGCCCTATCTCGACCCCTCTGTTGCGGAGCTCCCGCGCGCACGGAAGCGGCCGTCGGCGGCTGTCGCCGTTCACCCCTCGAGTTCCGAGCGCAGGAGTTGATCCACCAGCTTGGGATTGGCCTGGCCCTGGGTCTTCTTCATGACCTGGCCCATAAAGAAGCTGATCAGCTTCTTTTTCCCCTGCTGAAAGGAGGCCACCTCGTCGGGATTCTCCGCCAGCACCTCGCGCACGATCTCTCCCAGCCGGGACTCGTCCGTGATCTGGACGTAGCCCTTCTCCGTGACAAAGGGCTCCGGATTCCGCCCCTCGGCGAAAACCTCGGGGAATATCTGCTTGGCGATCTTGGAGCTGATCTTCTCCTCGTGGATCAGGCGCAGGAGCTCGGCCAGCTGGTGCGGGGCAAAGGGGCTCTCTGCCGCGATCATGTCCCGCTCGTTCAGCTCGCGGAGCATCTCCGAGGTCATCCAGTTTGCCACTGTCCGGGGTTCCTCAAAGTGGCCCACGGTCTGCTCGAAATAGTCCGCCAGGGACCGGTCCCCGGTCAGGGTGTCCGCCGCCTCCTCGGGCAGGACGTAGTCCCGCAGGAAACGCCGCCAGCGGCTCAAAGGCAGCTCAGGCAGCTCCCGGGCCCATGCCTGTGTGTCCTCCTCGGTCACGGTGAGGGGCACAAGGTCCGGATCCGGAAAATAGCGGTAGTCGTGAGCCTCCTCCTTCCCCCGCATGGACTTGGTCTCTCCACTGGTCTCATCGAAGAGGCGGGTCTCCTGCACAACCTCTTCCCCGTCCTCCAACAGATCGATCTGGCGGTTGATCTCGTGGGTCAGGGCCTTGTGCACGAAACGGAAGGAGTTCATGTTCTTGACCTCGGTCCGGGTGCCGAAATCCGGACTCCCCTTGGGCCGGACCGAGACATTGGCGTCGCAGCGGAAATTGCCCTCCTGCATGCTCCCCTGACAGATATCCAGATAGACCAGGATATTGTGAAGAGATTTCAGGTAGGCCACGGCCTGGTCCGGAGAAAAGATGTCCGGGCCACTGACGATCTCCAGCAGGGGCACACCCGTGCGGTTCAGGTCCACATAGCTCGTGTTCTCGGCTGCGTGGATGGACTTGCCCGCGTCGTCCTCCATGTGGATCCGGATAATCCGCACCTGGTGCATCTCCCCGTTCACGGGGATCTCCAAGTTGCCTGCCTCGGCAAGGGGATGCTCGTACTGCGAGATCTGGTATCCCTTGGGCAGGTCGGGATAGAAATAGTTCTTGCGGGCGAACACGGACCGATCTTTGACCCGGCAATCAAGGGCCTGGGCCAGCTTCACCCCGTATTCCACCGCCCTTTTGTTCACCACGGGCAGCGCTCCGGGCATTCCGGTGCAAACAGGGCAGGTGTTGGTGTTCGGCGCCTCCCCGAAACCCGTGGAGCAGGCGCAGAAGAGCTTGGATCGCGTCTTGAGCTGGGCGTGGACTTCCAGGCCGATTACCGCCTCGTACTGCGACATGCACCGCTCCTTTATGCAATAGCGTCGCTTTTTTTTATATGAAAATGTGTACAACCTGTTGAATTGTTACGTTCAATTGTCGGGCGCGGGGAGACGGGGATGTGCGCTGAAGCCGTGTTTCATAAACAGGCGAGCCCTTGTAGTCCGCGATATGGGGATCTTGCCGGCAGCGACCGTGAGGTTCGCGATGCCACGGGTTTGTGGAGAACAACCGGTGTCTCGCGGGCATGAGTCGCTCAGCGTGAGCCCTTCCCTGCACTGGACACCGGGATGAAACACAGGCCTCAGCGCAATCCCCGACTCCCCGCGCACTATTTTCATGCTTGGTTGTGCCCGGGTCGGCCCGGGAATGAGGGTTGTTTCGGATTTCGGATTTCGATA
>JAZKRN010000187.1:0-6003 GCA_036628655.1 Desulfohalobiaceae bacterium
TGTTGATCACGTCGTCCACGGTGACCACGCCCTGGAGCCTGTTCTCGTCGTCCACCACGGGCAGGGCCAGAAAATTGTAGGTGGAAATCAGTCTGACCACCTCTTCCTGGTCCGTATCGTGGTGCACCGCGATCAGCTTCTGGGACTGGATCAAGTCCTCCAGGTGCATGGTGTGCGGCGCGATCATCAGCTCCCGCAGGGAGACCACCCCCTGGAGCCTGTTCTCGTCGTCCACGACATAGGCATAGTAGGGGATCTCCTTGTCCTCCACCTGTTGCCGCACCAGGGCTATGGCCTGATCCGTGTTCAGATCCTGGTGCAGGACCAGGGTGTCGGTATTCATCACCCCGCCCGCGCTGTCGGGGTCGTAGGTCAAGAGCTCCCGCAGCTCGCTGCGGTCCCTGGGCGGGATCTTGGCCAACAGGTGCCGGCGCAGCTCCTCATCCAGGCCGGCCAGGATATCCGTTGCGTCGTCCGGGGCCATGTTCGCGATCACCCGGGAGGCCATGCCCAGATTCAGGCGCTGGATGAGCTCGATCCGCTCATAGTGGCCCATTTCCGCGATAGCGGCCGCCGCGTCCTTGACCGGGAGCAGCTTGATGAACTTGATCTGCGCCTCCAGCTCCAGGGACTCGAGGTGCTCCGCAGTATCCGCGGGATGAGCGAGCTCCGAGGTGCTCTCTTCCTCGGGCTCCCTCTCGCTCCGCTCCTCCCCATTCCGCTCTTCTGTCTCCGGCATCGCCAAATTCCCGTGTTTCCTGATTCACACTCGCCGGCTCAGTGCGTGTCGGACTGCCTGATTGCCGCTATTCCGGCGCGAGTCGAGGCTTGCATCCGGTTTAATTTCGATCCCTCACCCGCTATCCGGCATCTGCTGTCTGTTGTCTGTCGTCTGTCATCTGATACGCCCTTCGCCTCTTTCCCGTTTTTCTTTAAGAACTTCATTTTCCGGGCGGATACGGGCCATCCACGCATAGGGGAAAAGTTTAAAGGACAAAGATGAGAGGAGTGGACTTTCACACTGCGATTGCCCCACAAAGCTGGATACATTTCATTCGCGGCGGACCCGGAGGCCACAAAGCGAAAAAATGCGAGGCGAAGGCGGGTGGACGCTGAAGCGCGGGTTTCATCCCGGGTTTCACAGGACGGGACCCCCAACACCTCATCGACGCCACCAGAACCACTTACGTTCGAGGCGTCATTCCGATGGTGTGTCTTCTGTCGCCACAGGGCTCAATTTCGCCTATTGTAGCTCCAACAAGGCCATGGTGTATTATGAAACCCAGCGAAGCGCTCCACCCACCGAGCCCTGCACCCATTCGGTGAATGCGTGCAGGGCAGGCCTCGCGGTTAATTCCCCAATAGTTCAACAACTTGGACAGATTTACATACAAAAAAGCTTGCGCAAAGTGTCGGCGAAATCCTCCGGCGCCTCGGCGGTCAGGGTATGTCCCGCACCCGGAAAACGCTTCGGCTCGCCCCGACAGATCCTTGCCAGCTCCTCTGCCTGTGCCGCCCCGATCAATGGGTCGTCGTCTCCGTAGAGGACTGTGGCCGGACACTGAACCGCTTCCGCATGGACCCTGGGATGGGGATACTGCAAAAGGCCTTGAATCAGGCGGAGCAGGGACCAGGAATCGTTCCTCTGCACCAGGCCCGCCTCGATCTGTTCCAGTCTGCCTTCATGGCTTTTCAGAAAGGCCTCCCCGAAAACGAGGGGCAGGGCCTCCCTGACCCAGGCGGTCAATCCGCGGCCTTGCAGTGTTCGAACCCAGGAGGTCAGGATCAGTCGCACCCTGGGGCCGTACTCGGCTCCCAGGCCCGAAACCGCAACGGCGCGAACCAGATCGGGGCGCTCTCCGGCCAGAGCCAGGGCAACATGCCCCCCATGGCTGACTCCCGCGAGATTTGCCCCGGTAATCTGAAAATGCTGCAACAGCTCCACCGCATCCCGGGTGTGTCCTGCCAGGGAGAAAGGTTTCCTGCCGGGTGAGGTCCTGCCCTGCCCCCTGGCATCGAAGAGCAGAACGGAGACGTCGCCCGCCAGCAGCTCACGGATCTGCTGCCAGTTCTTGGTGCACTGACCCGTGCCGTTGAGAAAAACAACCACAGGCTGACCCGGGTCGGCGGGATACCACTCGTAGTGAAGGCTTGCTCCGTCCTGGGTTACGTATCGAGACATGCCCTCTCCGTGTTCCTATGCCCTGTCCAGGGCCTTTTGAACGATCTCGCGGAATATCTCTGAGTTCGTGGGATGGGGATGTATGCTGCGACTGATGTCCTGGATCGTGCACCCCTGATTCAGGGCAAGCGTTGCCTCGGCGATCAGCTCGGTTGCATGGGCCCCGATAAGATGGACTCCCAGAATCAAGCCGTCGTTTTGATCCCAGACAATCGTGCCCTGTCCGGTAATATCCCCGGCTGCGTGGGCCCTGCCCAGGCTGCGGTACAGTGCGGTGTCGGAACGGGCATTCCAGCCCGCTTCCTCGGCTTGCTCCCCGGTCAGTCCCACATTCGCCACCTCGGGATGCGTGTAGATGGCGCCAGGGACCCTGTCGTAATTCATGCGCCTGCCAGATCCCAGGACGGCGTTCTCCGCGGCGATCTCGGCTTCCGCGGTTGCGGCATGGGCCAGCATCACTTTCTCCGGGCCGAGAACATCGCCGATGGCGAAGATGTGTTCCACGCTAGTGCGCATTTCCGAATCCGCCAGGATCCAGCCGCGCCTATCCGTGGAAACCCCGGCATTCTCCAATCCCAGCCCTGAAGTGTTCGGCCTGCGCCCCACACAGACCATCATGAACTCGGCATGGAGCTTCTCCTCCTTCGCGGGGTCCTGCCCGGACGAATCCTTGAAGGGGACGATCCCCACCTCAACCCCGTCCTCTTTGCGGATGCAGCTTTGCACGGCGTGACCCGTCTTTGCCGCGACTTTACGCTTTCTCATCTCGCGAAGCAAAATCTTGGAACACTCCCCGCCCACACCGGGAATGGGCAGGAGGCGATTCATGGCCTCGACAAGCGTCACTTTGGCCCCAAGCTCATTGAAGAGCGTGGCGAATTCACACCCCACCACACCGCCTCCCACAATGATCATGCTCTCGGGCAACCTGGTCAGATCCAGAGCCTGCGCGCTGGACAAAACATATTTGCCGTCAAAGGAAAGGTTGGAGAACTCAGCCGGATGCGTCCCCGGAGCCAGGATGATGCTGTCCGTCTCCAGCAGGCGGGTTTGCCGCTCTCCGTCGTCTATTTCCAAGCTCACTGGATCGGCCAACCGGGCTGTCCCCTGAACGAATCGGACTCCGTAATTGGACACGAATCGGGACACTCCCCCGGCCTGGTCCGCGACCACCCGCTCCTTCCGGGATTGGGCCTTTTCCATGTCAACCTTCGGATCACCCTGATAAGAGACCCCGTAGGTACCGGCCTCCTTTGTGGCCTGGAGATGCTCAGCCGTGGTCTTCAGGGTCTTTGTGGGAATACAGCCCCAGTTCAAGCAAACCCCTCCGATTCGATCACTTTCCACGAGCGTCACATCCGCCCCGAGCTGCGCCGCGCGCACGGCTGCTCCGTATCCTCCGGGTCCCGAGCCGACAACGGCCACTTTCCTGGGCATGCTCCCCTCCTTTGCGCTTTATCTGCCTGAAACATCCCTTGGCGTTTTCCCACCGCGATGCACTATCGATTCAGGATTCATCTCCAACGGCACCCACCATTTCTCTTTTGCTAAATATCTTGCTGTATTGCATTTATGGATTTTTCATTATCGCTTCATTCAAAAGATTGCAATGATTCAGCCATTGATTGTCAGGAATGATGAACAGGGAATAATCGCTTTATACAGTTTATAGTTACAACTTTACCATTCTTTTCATATAAACGATTTTGACAGCCTTCATTATTTTGACCAATTTATAACAAGCTATTATGTTCATAAATCAACAAGACGAATATTTATCCGATGTAAAGACAATCGCTCGTAATTCAATAATGAAAATTATATAAAATGTGTATCGTTTTATACAAATATAATATGATATAATTTTTGGTATATTTGTTGAGAAAACTTTTCTTACATATAATAAAAAAATCATTAATGCGGAAAAAAATAATGTTTACAGGACTCAACCTTGAAAAAAATCCCTTCCATGAATTCGCTCTTACATAACATCAGTCCTGTTCTGGGTGACATATGAAGGCGATTTCGTGTACACGGCATCGTTTGTCGCTCTTCAGGATGCGTTCCACTGGCATGGCCCCATCGCTGGGTGCCTTATTTTTTGACGCTTCAAGGAAACATGATTGACAAACTGGTGTTAATAGTGAAAAATACGCTTAAAATATATAATGGTTTCCTTTTGCTCCCAAAAATAATTTGGCCTATGACTGGAAACAATTCATTTCGATATACTAGAATCCCATTTTGTTTTGCATGAATTTCCTCGTATAAATTCTGCATGTTTGAACATAAAAAGACAAAAACCTATTGATTTTTTTCCTATCAAATGTATTTCGAACAAGCAATTATGAGGACATTCTATGCAGGAACAGGAGCCGACAAAAACTCCTCTCCATGACTGGCATATCCGCCAAAATGCCTCCATGGCTCTTTTCGGCGGTTATGAAATGCCACTTTGGTATTCTTCAACCAAGGGAGAGCATCTATCCGTTCTTACCCATGCAGGCCTTTTCGACACGAGCCACATGTCTGTGGTCCAAATCTACGGACCTGATTCCACATCTCTACTTCAGCACTGCTTTTCCCGCAATCTCGAAAGATGTCTCCGATCCGGCAAGACGCCCCTCTATCCCGGAAGATCCATCTATGGCGTATTCCTGAACACACAGGGCCATGTCGTCGATGACGCCCTCATCTCCCAAACAGCCTCCGACCGCTACCTCGCGGTAGTCAATGCCGGAATGGGAGGCCCTCTGACAAGCCATCTCCGCGATTATGCCGTCGACCACGAGGCGGAGGTCCTGGATCGAACAGACGGAGTGGGCAAGATAGATCTGCAGGGACCCTACTCGGGACTCATTCTCTCCCGTCTTTTGCCCGACCCGGAAAACATCCTCACCGATCTGCCCTACTTTTCCTTCAAGGGGAGCTTTCCCCTTGAAACCGATTCCCAATCCTCTGTGCGCCTCCGTGACGGGACCCCTTTGCTGCTCTCCAGATCCGGATACACCGGGGAGTTCGGTTTTGAGCTCTTCGTTCCGCCCCAGAGAACGGAGGTTGTCTGGAACCAGCTCCTGGAGGCGGGAGAGGAACACGGCCTGTCCCCGTGCGGACTGGCCGCCCGGGACTCCTTGCGCACCGGTGCGGTTCTGCCCTTGTCCCATCAGGACATCGGTGACTGGCCCTTCCTCAACACGCCCTGGGATTTCGCCCTCCCGTGGGACGAGATCCGGCAAGGCTTCAGCAAGTCCTTTGTGGGCGCAGAGGCGCTTCTCCAGCTCGATGCGGCGCCGGTCACCTATCCTTTCGTGGGGCGCGATCCCCGGAAGGTCCAGGCGGATGCTTCAACACGCGTCACCACGGAATCCGGAGAGGAGCTGGGCAGCGTGCTGACCTGCACCACGGATATGGGGATCGGCTGGCACGAAAACCGTATCTATAGCATCGCCAGCCCGGACAGGCCAGAAGGTTTCAAACCCAAGGGGCTCAGTTGCGGGTTCGTACGGCTGCGACGCCCCCTTGCAACCGAGGAAAACCTCCTTCTCAAGGACGCTAGGCGCTCTGTACGGGTCTTCCCCACACATAGTATCAGACCGGATCGCAGCGCAAGGAAATCCCTCAATACAATGCTGGGCAGATAGCCGACACGATTCTCACAGGACGATTTTCACCCTGGATTTTCCAATTAACGACAAAAATCTGATATCCTGACCCCGTAACAGCCTGTTGAAAAAGACCCTATCAGGCAGGGCGTTCAAAAATTTCAAGGGTCAAGCGCGACCCGGCACTCACTTTTTCCCGAAGTTCAATATATTACACGA
>JAZKRN010000188.1:0-6002 GCA_036628655.1 Desulfohalobiaceae bacterium
GAGTCAAAATGCCCCGTGTCGGCTTACGGTTCGGCAAAGTGCTGAATAGTTACTAGAAAAAAAAGAAATGGTGGTTTGTGTTGGACAAGACACTCGTTCCGTTTCTTTTCCCAAAAAGGAAAAAAAAGGCACTATTATCCTTTGATTTTCTGGCGGAATTGGTACGCCGGTGGTGCTTTCTCCGGAGCAGGCGCGGGCGTGCGCTTCCTGATACGATAAGTCGGACCGGACGCGGATGACTATCGGCTGAAGCCTTCGTAGCGGGATTTGTCGTAGAAGGTCCCGAAGCGGGATCTGCTCGAATTGCGGCTCAAATGCAGGAAACGCTTGACCGCCGCCCTGGCCAGGCGCTGCAGGATGTCCCCAAGATCCGATCCGGAAAGGAGCTCGGCCACCTCATTCCGCTCTCTGAGCCTCGAGCTCAGGATGTAGCCCTCATCGCCCTCCGGATCGAGCTGGATATCCTCGAAGCGGGGCTTGATCCCCTGGGGATCGAGGACCTGTCTCAAAAGCTCCATGGCGGTATAGGCGAAGAACTTCTTCACGTCCTCGGTGGACTCGGCCTTGTTCAGCCTGTCCCTGTATTCGGGCCACAACTCGTTCTCGATCTTGGTGTAGGACATCCGTTGCGACATAGTCACTCCTCTATCAACGCCGCAACGAGGCGGCAGCCAAAGGTTTGATTCTGCCTGGCAACCTCTCCCGGAATCAAGGGGCGAACCAATCAAGGGAATTTTGGTTATTTTTCATTGTAGGGCAGAGCATGACAGGATGCAATAGCGGCGCTATCTGGCTTTGCGCACTATTCCAGACGGTGGTATGAAAATGCCTGGAGTTTCGTTGGGAAAAGCGCACGGCAGAAGTGCCGTCCTTTACCTTGACACTTTTCCGCTCATGGAAGGGCACGAGCATGACAGGTGCCTGACAGCTCCAGACTGGTGATTGCTGACCGGTTTTCACGGTTCGTGAGCGGCAGTATGGGAGCCGTGAACGGAAGAGCTCCAAGCGGCAAGGCCTTCATCACCCATTGCCCGTCGCCCATAGCCAATCGCCTGTCGCCCAGCGACGGAACCCGGAAGGCTGAACCGGAAACGACGAACGGGGAACGGGAGCTCCGATTCCTCCCCATGAGGGACATTGCCGCTTGCCTGAAGGGCCTCTTTGAATTCTGCGCCAATTCGTGGGATAAGAATTTAAGCATTGCGGTTTCATCGTCGCCGAGGAGGCGTGCCTCGGCAGGCCCGGGCTCAGGCCGTACACGGATTGTACCCTTTCGAGGCGTACCAAAGCGTCTTGCAGGACCACCTGTCATTTCCTCGACTTGCCCCCTGGAAATTCGCGCTTTGAGCATCATCTGTAAGGAGTGTCTGGTTGTTCACAAGCCGTCAACCGGAAATCCCATAGCGACAGCGCTTCTCATCACCGACCGCCCATTGTCTTTCGCCGATGTCGCGACCCTGGAACGCGCTGTTGGCGCTTGTTTTCCCTTCAATCCGAGCACTCGGCCCGGCGGCTTTCCACATGGCAACCCCCAAAAAAGACTTTATCCAGGAGAGCAATAGCCTATGCCCAACAAAAAAGTACTGCAAAAGCGCCTCATAATCGGTTTCATTCTCGCCGTGGTTATCCTCGCGGGCGCCCCGCAAGGGGCCGTGGCCCAACAAGAGCCTGGAGAGGGCGTCACGGTCCAGCCCGCCAGGGCGACCTGGAAGACCGGCTATTTCCTGGAAGCTATCTACAGCATGGGATTGGAGGAGCTTGGCTACACCGTGGCCGCGCCCCGGGATATGTCCAGCCCGGATTTCTACAAGGCCCTCGATCAGGGGGAAGTGGATTTCTGGGCCAATGGATGGTTCCCGCTGCACAACAGTCAGCTTTCCCCCGATTTCGAGGACAGGGCCAGCCTGGTGGACCGTGTGGTCTCCAACGGCGCGGTGCAGGGATATCTGGTGTCCAAGGACCATGCCGCCCGCTACGACATCACCTCTCTGGAGGACTTCAAACGCGATGAGGTCAAGCAGGCCTTCGACAGCAACGACGACGGAAAGGCGGACATGGTGGCCTGCCCCGAGGGCTGGGGCTGCGCCAAGGTGATCGCCCACCACATGGAAGCCTACAATCTCAAGGAACATATCAATCTGGTCACCTCGGACTACAACGCGGACATGGAGAACGCGCTCCAGCGCCACTCGCGCGGCGAACCCGTTTTGTTCTACACCTGGACACCCAACTGGACTGTGGGGAAGCTCCAGCCCGGACAGGATGTTGTGTGGATCAATGTTCCGGAGATCAATCCCGCTTCAAGTCAGAAGGGACTCGGGGACGCCATGGTGGCTCAAAATCTTCAGGGCGCGGTCACCTCTCCCATCCGGCTGGGCTATGCGGTTAACGACATCCGCGTTGCGGCGAACGACGAGTTCCTGAACAACAACCCCGCGGCCAAGAAGTTCTTCCAGGTCATGGAGGTTCCTCTTGAGGATATAGCCCGCCAGAACGAAAAGATGTTCGAGGGCGAGGACGATCAGGAGGCCATTGAACGGCACGCCAGGGAATGGATCGAGAACAACAGCGAATTCTGGGAGGACTGCCTGGAAAAGGCCAGATCCAATCTGGGCAACCTGTGGTCGGCAACTGAGAGCGGGCAGACAGCGCAGCGATAACCTAGCGGTCGCGGCCGGTCGGTCCCCCTTCCGGTCATCGGGAGATTCGATCCAGCGGGTCCGTAGCGCGGATCACGGTTCACGAACCGCGATCAACCGGTCACGGATCATCCTCGGACCATTTCATACGGGAACAGGGGCCTGTCCCTGAAAATGGCCGCGCAAACCCGACATGCAGGAGGCACGTATGGAGGTCCTCAAGGTTTCCTCGCGCAGCAGGCAGGAACTGGTGGAGATAACCCCCAAGCTGCGCCAGACGCTCGGGGAAAAGGGATGGCGGCAGGGGATGCTCACTGTCTTCTGCCCCCACACCACTGCGGGAATCACCATCAACGAGGCCGCCGATCCCAGCGTGGTGCAGGACATAACCAGGACCCTGGCCAAGCTTGTTCCGGAAGGGGCAAACTACCACCACATGGAGGGCAACAGCGACGCCCACATCAAGTCCTCCCTGGTGGGCTGCAGCGAGCAGATCCTGGTGGAGCGAGGCGATCTGGTTCTGGGTACCTGGCAGGGGGTGTTCTTTGCGGAGTTCGACGGTCCGCGTTCGAGGAAGGTCTTTGTGGGCTTTGTGCCGGGAAGCGAATAGAGGGGAGGAGGAGCGGATGCCTTCTGGGGACCTTTTGAGCGGCTTGCGGGAAAGCAATCCTTCCGAAACCTTTCAGGAGATCTACAACGACTATCTGGGCCAGCTCGCGGAGCTGAACCTCACGGAACGGGCGAAGCGCCTGGGCCTTACCCTGCTGCGGGAAAGCGGCGGCTCGCCGGAAAATTCCGGCCCCGAGCTGGGAATCCCCCTTTTCGGACGAATCTACGGGCTGTCTCCGCAGGGCATCCTCCCGCCTTCAGGGGAGCGCCCCCTCCATGCGGAAGCGGTCCTGCTCAGCAGATATGTCCTGCTCGCTCCGCAAAACCCCTCCCCGCAAAAGGACTGGAGCGCCTTCAAGGACTTTGCCGACGCCGCTCCCTTCGCCGGCGCCTTTGCCACGCAGGTGGAAAAGGGCCTGGCCACAGCCTTTTCCGGACGGCCCGAGGAGCTGGAGCGGGCCTGCAGCGACCTGCGGGGCGAGGATCCGGACATGGGCCTCGCCTACACCCTGTGCCGAGAATTTCCGGCCCTGCCCGGCATCCGGATGGTGCTCCTGTTCAACGACGCGGACGAGGAATTTGCCGCGGAGGCCAGGATCCTCTTCCCGGACAACGCGACGGACTACCTGGACATGGAGTGCCTGGCCATCCTAGGGTGGCTGCTCAAGGACTTCCTCCGCCTTTCCGCGGGGGGTAAGGGGCTGAGCCTCATGTAGCCCAGTGCCTTGCCCTGTTTCAATTGTCCTCAAAGAGGAACACATAGAAACAGCTGCAAAAACATATAAGAAAACGAATAGTTGATTTTGTAAGTCACTAGCTGTCTCCGGAGAGCGCCTCACCTTCCCATTGAAGCCGATTCACCAGGTTCCTGCGGCGCTGGATCTCCACGTCCAGGCGCAGCTTCTCCTGCTGCAGATTGTGGATCCGCTGCGGATAGACCACCCCGGCGGAAACATCCTCTGCGGAGCACAGCTGCTTCAGCTCCCGCTCCGTCTCCTGCCGCCGGTCCGACAGGTCCTTGATCTCCGCCTCCAGGCGCTCGATATCACTCCACGATGTATCGCCGCCGTTTTGTCCCATGAGTTTTTCTCCCTTTTTCCTCCCGGGCCGCAAAGGCGTCCTGCGGCCTGGGCAAGGCGTTGTATACGGTCCAGAAATCGGGCCAGTCCCCGTGGAGCTCTCCCGGATTGCGCAACACGATCCCCGGCCGCAGCAGGGCGATCAGGGACAGCGCCATGGTCCAGCCGGAATCCGGGCTGGTGAGCTTCGGAGTCCGGCCGCTGTCCCCGGACAGAGAGGCAACGTGCAGGATCTCCCCTTCAAAGGAGACCTCGGCCCCCAGCTCCCGGGCAGCCTCCAGAGCGAATTCCGTCCTTTCCCCGGGGGGAAGACGCAGCTTGGCCCCACCGGCGGCCATCGCCAGAGACACGGCCAGAGGAGCGACCCAGGGGGTCTCGCGCAGATCGAGCTCCGGCTCTTCTCCGGAGGGATCCGCCGGCCTTGCTACGACGGCTTCCTCGTCCTCCTCGAGGACGATGTCGAAGGCCCCGAGCACCCGGCTCAGAATCTCGCGCCTGGTGCTGCCTGCAGCGAATCCCCCGCTCAAGCGGGTCCAACCGCCCACAAAACAGGGAATGGCCAGCAGATAGGCCCCGAGCTCCGGATCCATGGGCAGCTCGGGCTGCCGTGGTTTTTCCCTCTCTCCGGGCTCAAGGCGCAGCGTCCCCGGCTCCAGGGTAAAGTCCACTCCGCTTGCGGCAAGGATCTCGCAGGCCGGCTCCAGATACTCGCGCCAGCCGCCGCCCTGATTCCAGGTAATGCGCATGCCCCGTTTCGCGGCATGGAAAAAGCCGTGGCACAGCACCAGGGCCATCCCCATCTCCCGCGGGGCATCATCCGGCAGAACGATGTCCTCCTCGGGGTTGCCGCTGGCCTCCAGCCGCATGGGCAGCCCCTTGTTGCCCGGCAGGATGGACACCCCTCGTGCCCCCATCCCGGGGAGGAGCTCGAACAAGGGCCCCAGATCGGCCAGCCTAGCGCGCGTGCTGCCGGTGAGCTTAAAGCTCCCTGGCTTGAGCGCGGCCATGAACACCAGGAGATAAATATTCAGGGCGTCACCGCCCACATATATGGATTTGCCATTGAACTCCGCCGCCTGGCCGGCCTCGGCCCATACCGCCTCCGAATCCCAGGACACGCGGGCTCCGGCCTGCTGCAGGGCCTTGAGCAGCTCGAAGAGGTCGTCGTTCATCACCGGCCGCTCCAGCCGCAGGGAGGTTCCGGAGGCCGCGGCCAGGGCAAGCCACATCCTGGCAAGCTGCCGCTCCCTGGGCCCCTTCAGGTCCACGGCCGCGGGGTCCGCACGGGGGCGGAGCACGAACTCCTTGTCCGGAGGGCGTTCCGTGCGGTCGTAGGCCAGGCCGTTGAGCAGATGAAAGGCCCGGCGCAGGAGCTTCTCGTCCAGCCCCGTGTCGCGGCTTTCCCTTTGCCAGACCTGCCAAAGGGCCTTCTCCATTTCCGGATCGGACAGGGACTGGCTCTTGGCCCGCCGATCCTGCAGGTGTCTGTCGAACAGCTCGCTCCGTCTGGCCAAAAGATGCATGAGCTCGCTGTCCACCTCGGCCAGCTCCTTTCGGAGCGATCCGGGGGTGTCACTCTTTTTCGCTGCCATAGCTCTCCAGCTTGCCGGGGTTTATCAGACTTGTTGAAAAAATTTTTTAGGTAGGCCGTTCAAAAAGTTCATGGGTCAAGCGC
>JAZKRN010000189.1:0-5991 GCA_036628655.1 Desulfohalobiaceae bacterium
GCGAATCCGGGACGGGCCCGCCGCTGTGATCGGGGACGAACGCCGCATGAGGCCACTCTTCATCGTACGGAGGGGAAGGCGCGGCTACTAGATTGATCCGAGAGTCAGAAGACCTGCCTGAGTGACTGTTCGGGGAGCTCGCTTCCGTGGCCGGAGCGTTCCCTGATGCGTCCGCGGTGGATAAAAACGGGATATCCCCGGGTCGAATGCATTCGACCCGGGGATTTTTTTTATCACCCGGTAGTTAATATTCCTGAAATTCTTCTTTGAAGCCAAACCACAAGGAGAACGTCATGAAACCAACCAAGCTGTCCCTGCTTCTCGCCCTGCTCTGCGCTTTTATGCTGCTGGCCTCCCCGGCCTGGGGCCACGGCGACGGAGGGCACGAGCACGAACACGAAGATAAGCACGGAGACACGATGCACGACACCAAAAAGGGCATTCTCCTGGTTACATTCGGGACCAGCTCCCCCGAAGCCAGGTCGGCACTGGACAACATAAACGACATCGTGAACAAGGCCTATCCGGACACTCCTGTCCACTGGGCCTACACCTCCAAGATGATCCGGAACAAGCTGGCCAAGGAGGGCGAGCACCTCCATTCACCGGCCCAAGCCCTGGCGTCGATGCAGGACGAGGGCTTCACCCATGTGGCGGTGCAGTCCCTGCACGTCATCCCCGGCTCCGAGTTCCACGACCTGCGATCCGTGGTGCAGGGGTTCCGCGACATGAACGGCGGCCTGCACAGGATCACCCTGGGTCATCCCCTGCTGGCCGAGCCCGAGAGCCTGGAACGGGTCCAGGAGGCCATTTTGGAAAATATTCCCGCAGAGAGAAAGCAGGACGAGGCGGTGATCTTTTTGGGTCACGGGAGCGATCACCCCAGCAACGCCTTTTATCCGGCCATGGCCTACATTTTCCGGCAGGCGGATCCCCTGGTCTTCATGAGCACCGTGCACAAGGGCGCTCCCCAGCTGGAGCCCATTATGGCCGAGATGAAACAGAAGGAAGTGGATACCGTCTATATCATGCCCTTCATGTCCGTGGCAGGGGATCACGCCCGCAACGACATGGCGGGAAGCGGAGAGGGCTCCCTGAAATCCGTCCTGCAGAAGGAGGGTTTTGAGGTAAAAACCGTTATGAAGGGCATGGCGGAATACGACAACGTGGTCGGGGTTTGGCTGGGCCATCTGGACCAGGCCATGGCCCATCTGGACCACGAGTAAGGGCGGAGCTATCAATTAAGGCTGCGAGCCGGGGACTCGCCGAGAAAAAGACATTTTTCCGGCGAGGCGAGGGCCTGTCCCTCGCCCCCTGGCCGAAAGCGGGAATCCGTTCATTGCCGCTTTCGGCCAGGGGCTCGGAGCCCCTGGGCCTGGAAGCTTTTCAGACACCAGGCACTCCTTTGATTGGCCGGGCGGGCGCGTTGCCCGCCCCGGCCCAGGGCCGGGACGTTCGTCCCGGTCCCGGGCCGGTAATGGAAGCAACACAGTCCTGGATTGCCCTCCGAAAACTCTTCGGCGGGACGCACTCCCGCAAGCTCTCCATCCACCACTCTATTGAAAACAGCCCTCCCCCTATTTTCCCGACTCTGCCGGGAAATCGCTACAGCCTCGGAATAACACAGCGGAAAACAACAAAAGCGTAACCTAATGAGTACACCAGATATTCGGTTTGACAGGAGCGTATTAGAGTGCTACGAATTCATAACTCGTGCTACGAAAATTGGACACCATGGGTATGAAGCACATTCCTTCCCTCCTCCCCTTCTTTGTACCTCGGAACGGGCCGCCCGGGCCGTTCCGGGGCATTATCCTCGCGATCATTCTGGCAGCCTGGCTCCTGTCCGCCCCTGTCCTCGCTCAATCCGGAGACATGCTCCGCAAACATCGGGAAGCGCTGCAAACGGAAAAGAACCACAACCTGTATAGAGCGGGACCGGACAATTGCCCCGCTCCGGCGCGAAGGGTTCTATTTTTTCAATATGAGCCATTGGGACAGGCGAAGAACTGGAGCAGATGATTTCCGGAACGGGGCCTTCCCTTCGCATGACGCCGCGACCCGTTTTCCGCTGGAGGAGCCCATGCAAGACACGGTTCAACAAAAGTTCCCCGCCCGCAAAGGGGTTTCTATCCTCTATTGCGTCATTCTTTTCGCTTTCCTCCTCGTCTCCGTCCACCCCCTGAATGCCGAGCAGGCCAGGACGATCGAGGATGCTGCAGGCAGGACGGTTCACATACCGCACAAGGTAAAGCGTGTCATATGCTCCGGTCCCGGGGCCTTGCGCCTCCTGACCTATCTGCAGGCCCAGAACCGCATAGTGGCCGTGGACAGCATCGAGAAGCGCGGCTCCCCGGTGGATATGCGCCCCTATGCCCAGGCGAACCCCCAGTTCGAGGACTATCCCCTGTTCGGCGAATTCCGGGGTCAGGACAATCCCGAGCTGATTGCCGCGCTGCAGCCTCAGCCGCAGGTCATTTTTCGAACCTACCCCGGCATGGGCAAGGATCCGGACGATGTGCAGCAAAAGACCGGCATCCCGGTCATCATTCTGAGCTACGGCAACCTGACCTACGACAGGCCAAAGCTGGACCGATCCCTGCGCCTCATGGGCCGTGTCCTGGGCAAACAGGACAGGGCGGAGGAAGTGATCGGCTACTTGGACCGGGTCATCAGCGATCTCCGGGAACGCGGCAGCCAGGTTCCCCGATCGGAAAGACCGCGGGCCTATGTTGCGGGCGTGGCCTCCAGGGGCCCCCACGGTGTGCGCTCCACCAACCCTTCCTATCCCCCTTTCCAGTTCCTGGGGGTAGAAAACATGGCCAAAGAGCTCTCCACCCAAGAAAGACCCCTTTCCCAAGCCACCGTGGCCCAGGAAAAGATCCTGCTCTGGGATCCGGAGGTGATTTTTCTGGATATCGCCAGCCTGCATCTGGAGGGAGGCGGCAACGCCCTGAGCCAGCTGCAAAACGATCCGGCCTATCAGAGCCTCAGCGCGGTGCGGCGGAACGAGGTCTACGGGGTTTTTCCCTATAATTCCTATACCAACAACTTCGAGTCCATACTGGCCAATGCCTATTACATAGGAAGCGTGCTCTATCCCGAGCGTTTCTCGGATATCGATCCCATGCACAAGGCAGAGGAGATCTGCCGGTTCCTGAACGGCAGCCCGGCCATGAAGGATATCAACTCCCAAAGGATGGACAATCCGGCCTTTTCCCGGCTCGAGGTCAGGTGATAGCTTTTTATGTCCCATTTCCAAGACGGTGCGATCCCTACGGAATACAGCTCCTATGTGGGCCGGAAGATGCTCTTCCTCCTGTTTCTGCTGCTTGCGGCCGCTCTGCTGCTCATACTGGGCGTGTCCGCCGGAGCGGTGCGCATTCCCGCCTGGGATGTGGTCCTGACCCTAATCGGCCAGGCCCAAAGCGCCAAATTCGAGACCATCATCTTCAATATCCGCCTGCCCCACGCCCTGGCCGCCTGTCTGGCCGGAGCCGGCCTGGCAGCCGCGGGCGCGGCCATGCAGTCCATCCTCAGGAATCCCCTGGGCTCGCCCTTCACTCTGGGGATCTCCCAGGCCGGGGCCTTCGGGGCGGCCTTTGCGGTCATGATCCTGGGCAGCGGGGTCCTGCAAAGCGCTCAATCCGCGGAGGCAGTCACCATTGTCAGCCCCTACCTGACTACTGGGATGGCCTTTTTCTTCTGCGTGCTCACGTCGCTGATCATCATTGCCATATCCCGGATCCGGGGGGCGACCCCCGAGGTGATGGTCCTAAGCGGTGTGGCCCTGGGCTCGCTGTTCAACGCGGGAACCATGTTCCTGCAGTATTTCGCCGAGGACACGGAGCTGGCGGCCATGGTTTTCTGGACCTTCGGGGACGTCTCCCGCGCCGGGTGGAGCGAGGTCTGGATCATGGCCGTGGTTGTCGTCTTTTTCTCCGTCTTTTTCCTGCTCAACCGCTGGGACTACAACGCCATAGACGCCGGGGAGGAGACGGCCAAGGGGCTGGGGGTCAGCGTGGAACGCGTAAGGCTGGTGGGAATGCTGGCCGCGTCCGTGCTCACGGCAACCATTGTCTCCTTTCTGGGGATCATCGGATTTGTGGGCCTAATCTGTCCTCACATCGTGCGCCGCGTAATCGGTGACGACCACCGCTTCCTCCTTCCGGCGAGCTGTCTGACCGGAGGGGTCCTGCTATTGGCCTCGGATATCGCGGCAAAGCTGATGATCGCCCCGCATGTGCTGCCGGTATCCGTGCTCACAGCCTTTCTTGGGGCCCCGGCTTTTCTGTACCTGCTCTTAAGGAGACAGATCGGATAATGCTTGTAGTACAGGATCTTTGCATTGGATACAGCCAGGACGATCTGGTCCTCGAGGATCTGGGCTTCAGCGTGGAACCCGGGGAGATGCTCTCCATCCTGGGCCCCAACGGCGTGGGCAAGACCACCCTGCTGCGCTGCATCAATCGTATCCTGAAGCCCAGGAAAGGGGCGGTCAGGGTGGAAGAGGAGAATGTCTTCCGCATGTCCGTGGCGGAAATCGCCAAGCGGATGGGCTACGTGGCCCAGAAGGGAGAGGCCGGACGCATGACGGTCTTCGATGCTGTCCTTTTGGGCCGCAAGCCCCATTTGGGCTGGAGAGTCTCGGACAGGGACCTGCGTATTGTGGACGCCATGATCAAGCGCCTGGGCCTGACCGACTTGAGCCTCAGGCACATAGACCGGATCAGCGGCGGAGAGCTGCAGAAAGTGTGCATTGCCAGGGCCATGGTGCAGGAGCCCTCTGTCCTGCTGCTGGATGAGCCCACCAGCAGCCTGGATCTGAAGAACCAGCTGGAGATCATGCGCACTATTCGCTTTGTGCTGCAGGAGCACCGCATCTCGGTGGTCATGACCATGCACGATCTGAACATGGCCTTCAGGTACACGGACAAGTTCCTGTTTTTGAAAAAAGGACGACTCTATTATCACGGAGCCAGCCCGGAGCTGACACCGGAAATGGTTCGGCAGGTCTATGGGGTATCCGTTGATATCCTGCACCACTCTGGGCAGATGCTGATCGTGCCGCAGGACGAGCGGGCATAAATCCATTTCCCGTTTAGTGAACATCGCGTCGCTCAAGGACTACAAGCCAATCGCATCAAGGAGGCAAAACATGGCAAGCGATCCGCTTCAAGCCAAGGATTTCCGGCGCTGCGCCGAGTTCCACGGACATGTCTGTCCCGGCCTGTCCATCGGCTATCTGGCGGCACGGGCCGGTCTGGGCTTGCTGCATTCTCTCCGGGCCTCGGACGAGGAGCTGGTGACGGAGGTGGAGACCGATGCCTGCGGCGTGGACGCGGTGCAGGTGCTCACGGGATGCACCTTCGGCAAGGGTAATCTGGTGTTCAAGGACCGCGGGAAGCAGGCCTTCACCTTTTTCGACCGCGGCTCCGGGCGGGGCGTGCGCGCGGCGATGCGGTCCGGCGCCTTCGCTCCCAATTCAAGACAGGGCGAGCTCTTGGAGAAGATGCGCCAAAACACCGCGACAGCGGAGGAGGAGCGCGAGTTCTGGGACCTGCAGCGGGACAAGAGCCGGGAGGTCCTGCAAAAACCAGTCGAGGAGCTCTTCTCCATCCAGTGGGTTTCCCGCTCCATGCCGGAGAAGGCCGAGATCGAGGGCTCCGAGCCATGCAGCGGATGCGGGGAGCCCACCATGGCCTCCAAGATGCGACAAATCGGAGAGAGCAAATACTGCAGGGACTGTGCGGGGAAATCTGACTGAGCGCGTCCCAGCATCTTGCCATAAACACGGCTTATCCGGATGAGCCGAAATCAAGAGGGTTGCTGCAAAGCCTCAATCTGAGACAATGAGCAATATCGCTCAATCAAAGGCCGGAGCGCATCCCCCTTGAAAACCGAGTTTACCGACAACAAGCTCAAGCGCGAATTGGGCCTGTTCTCCGCAATCATGCTCGTGGTGGCGAATATGGTGGGAACCGGGATCTT
>JAZKRN010000190.1:0-5916 GCA_036628655.1 Desulfohalobiaceae bacterium
TGAGTCAAAATGCCCCGTGTCGGCTTACGGTTCGGCAAAGTGCTGAATAGTTACTTGCTTTTTTTCCTTTCCAACGGCTTATACCCGATAACAGATAACGGATAACAGATAACGGATAAGGAGCCCAGGTTATGGATTCCGTATTGAACAAGATAGAGCGGGAGCAGATGCGGATCGACGTACCGGAATTCCGGGCGGGCGATCTTGTGGACGTGCATCTGCGCATCGTTGAAGGGGAAAAGGAGCGGATCCAGGTTTTCCGTGGCTCTGTTCTGCGCAAGCGTGGCTCCGGGAACAACGCCACCTTCACCGTGCGCAAGGTCTCCGGTGGAATCGGCGTGGAGCGCGTCTTCCCCATGCACTCGCCCTCCATCGAAAAGATCGAGGTGGTAAGCCGGGGCAAGGTCCGCCAGAGCCGGATCTACTTCCTGCGCGACCTCAAGCACAAGCAGGCCCGTCTCAAAACCAGGGAAAACCGGTAACGCCGCGGATTCAGCATGGCCGCGCGTGACCAGGTCCTCTCCGGAGTGGACGAGGCCGGCCGGGGCTGCCTGGCCGGCCCGGTTGTCGCCGCGGCCGTTGTTCTCTCCCAGGAAAATCCCCTTTCCGGGCTCACGGATTCCAAGCGTCTGACATCGGCCCAACGGGAGGATTTGGAACACCGGATCAAGACGCAGGCCCGGAGCTGGGCCATAGGCCTTGCATGGCCCCGGGAGATCGAGCGGATCAATATCCTGCAGGCCTCGCTGTGGGCCATGCAGCGCTCAGTCCGCTGCCTGTGGTGCCAACCGGACAAGGTGCTTGTTGACGGCATCCACCGTCTTCCCGGGCCCATTCCCAGCGAATCCGTCAAGCAGGGCGACCGCACCGTCCCGGCTATCTCCGCGGCCTCCATTCTGGCCAAGACCTTTCGGGACAAGCTGATGGCCAAGCTGGACAAGAAGTACGCCGGATACGGGTTCGGCAGGCATAAGGGCTACGCCACCGCGGAGCACCTTGATTGCCTGCGCCGCCTCGGTCCCTGCCCCATGCACCGCCAAAGCTTCAGGCCGGTCAAAGAGGCCTGTTCCCAGGAGGCGAGGAAGTGCCTGCCAGGCATTTAAGGCGTGGACGAGCCGGCGAGGTAATGGCCGCGGCCTATCTGGAGTGCCACGGTTTTTCCGTCATCTCCAGGAATTGGCGCAGCAGGCATGGCGAGATCGATCTGATCTGCTCCAGCGGGAAGGATATCGTCTTCGTTGAGGTCAAGACCCGCGAGGACACGAACTTCGGTCTGCCCGGGGATGCCCTGACCCCCAAGAAAAGGCGCAGATTGGTGCGGGCTGCCAGCCTCTATTTGAGCCGGAACGACCTCTGGACCCGGCCCTGCCGCTTCGACCTTTTGAGTGTGAGCCTGCAGGAGGGAGGCTGCGAGATCCGGCATGACCGAAACGTCATCTCCCACGGCGACGACGGGGCGGCTTTTTGTAGTCGCCACACCCATTGGCAACCTTGGTGATCTGAGCCGACGAGCCCACGAGGTCCTGGCCAGGGCAGAGACGATCCTGGCGGAGGACACGCGGAGAACCGGCCTGCTCCTGCAGCAGCTGAACATCGCTCCAAAGTCCTACCTCAGCCTCCACGAGCACAACGAGGAACAGCGGGTACGAACCGTTCTGGACCATCTGCGCCAGGGCAGGGAGCTGGCCCTGGTCTCCAGCGCGGGCACCCCGCTCGTCTCCGATCCGGGATATCGCGTGGTTCGGGCCTGCCGTGAACACGGCTTCCGAGTGGAGCCCGTCCCCGGCCCCAGTGCGCCAACTGTCGCCCTCATGGCCAGTGGCCTTCCCCCACAGCCCTATACCTTTCTGGGATTCATGCCCCGCAAGCAACGGGAGCAGCAACGGCTTTTGCAGCCTTTCGCGGATGTGCGCACCACGCTCGTCTTTTTTGAGCGCAAGTCGCGGATCCGGGCGGCGCTGGAAACGGCCCGGCAGTGTCTGGGGACCAGAGAGGCGTGTTTGGCAAGAGAATTGACCAAACAGCATGAAGAATTTATCTTCTTGATGCTTGGGGAGTGGGAGAAGCTCCCCAGGGAGCCGCGCGGAGAATTCACTGTTGTTATCGGCCCTCCGGAGAAGGAAGGAGAGCCGACTTCAGAAGCCGAGGTGCAACAGCTTTTGGAGCAGGAGCTTGTTCGCGGGAGAAAGCCGAAGCAGGTGGCCGAACAGGTAATGCACAGGGTCCGCGGCTGGAACAAGAAGGCGGTGTACGATCTCTATCTTCGCACAAAGAACGACGGCTGAGGTGATTTTTTCGGGCCCCATAGACCCGAGCAGACAGGAGGAGGCATGGGCCCCGGCTTCAGGGACCTTTTCGCGTGTTTCATCCGGACCTATCTCATGGGGGTCGCCTTCAACACCAGGGGGCTGCAGAACGTCGGCCTTGCCTATGCCATGGATCCGGGGCTGAGAGCCTTCTACCCGGATCCCCAGGCTCTGCGTGAGGCCAGACATAGATATCTGGCCCTGTACAACACCCATTCCTGGTGGAATCCCATGCTGGTGGGCTATTTCCTGTTCTTGGAATCGCACATCCGCAATGGGGGCTTGACCGCCCAATCCATGGAACGGATCAAGGACACGACCACATACACCCTCTCGGCAATAGGCGATTCCTTCTTTGGCGGATCGCTCATGATCTTCTGGTCCCTTTCTGAGACCGCCTTCCTCCTCCAGGACATGCTCTGGACCGCTGTCGCTTGGCTCGCAATTCCTCTGATTCTGTTGCAGGCCTTCAAGCTGACAACCTTCTGGCTGGGATGGCGCAGGGGGCTGTTCGTTCTGCAGCGGCTGCGCAAGCTCAATCTCATGGCCTGGGCCGAACGGGTCAAGCTTGCCAACGCCTTGTTGGTCGCCCTGGTCTGGGCTATCCTCTTTCCCGTGGGGGCCTACGGCGCGTGGTCCCTGGCTGCAGCCGCGCTTCCCGGTGTTGCGGCCTATCTGGTTGCGTCCTACAGGGTGCCCAGAGAAGCGCTTATTGTCGCCCTCGCCATCGGTATCTGTGTGTGGGGAATATTTTTCTGAGACGATCTCGGTCCCGGGCCTGTTGAGCTTATGCGAAGCTTTTTTTCCATGCGCGGAACGTATTGAATTCGTGAGCGGCGTTTTTATTAAAAAAAACCGTTCGGATTGCCGAGTTGTCAGAATAACGAGACTGTGCAAATATGAATCGCTTGAGCTTGAGGGCTCGCCGCTGGCAGCCTGTTGAAAAAGACCTTATCAGGCAGGGCGTTCAAGAATTTCAAGGGTCAAGGCGCGACCCGGCACTCACTTTTTCCCGAAGTTCAATATATTACACGAGCAAACATAAAAAAGTGAGTGCCGGGCAAGGTTGAAGTTTACCCCGCCTGCCCCGCCTGCCCCATGAAATGCACGAAGTGCTGGCTCTGCCGATTTCATTGGGGTAGCTCAGCCTTGTGATGCTACTGGGGTGAAACCTTCTTTTGTTTCACTGGGGCGTAGTGAGCCTCCATGAGAGTTTGAATCCGGCACCTATTTGTGAAGCCAAGTCAATCAGACGCCCTTTTGTCACCTCAAATAGGTGCCGGACAACACAGCAATTGGAAGATTGGGGGCGCCCTGCTGACAGCATGCACAGGGTATGAGAGGGCATATGTCCCGCATCGCAGCGTCTTGGTGTACCTGCCCTGCGGAATGGTCGGAATGAGTGCGTCGGCGCGATAGGATCGATCCCGATAACGCGTGAATGCGTTTGGACATTTGCGGCTCAGGTCGAAAAACTGTTCTGCGCAACAAGAGATTTGTGAGAAGATGACTCCGGATAGCGATAAGGTGCTTATGCAGGAACAGGAAATCCGTTTGGACGTTTCAGTGTGTCAGGATATGGGATTGCACGCCCGTCCCGCAGCAGAATTGGCTCGCAAGGCGGATACCTTTGAAAGCGATATCTATCTCGAGCTGGATGGAGAAAGGGCGGACGCCAGAAGCGTGCTGGACATTCTCAGCCTGGCCGCCGTGCGCGGGACCACGCTCACAGTGGCGGCCTCGGGGCCTGATGCGAATGAAGCCGTGGAGCAGCTTCGGCGGTTTTTCACCAATGAATCTTCCGAGACAGAGAAGGCATGGCCAGAACAATCCTAACCGGAGTGGCGGTTTCTTCCGGAGTATCCGTGGGAAAGGCCTATTTGCTGTCCAAGGGCCACTATTGCCTGACCTCGGTGCAGAATATCCCGGAAGATCACGTGGAGCAGGAGGTTGAGAGGCTTCGAGCCGCCTTTGACAAGGCCCTGCAGAGCCTGGAGCAGATCAAGAGCTCGGTTCCGTCGGAACAGCGCGAGCACGCCGCGATCCTCGACTCCCATATCATGATCCTGCGCGACCCCAAGCTGCGCCGGAAAACGGAGGGCTATATCCGCAAGTTGTTCTTGAGCGCGGAATGGGCCCTGGAAAAGGGTGTCGCAGATGTGGAGAAGGGGTTCAGCAAGGTTGATGACGAATACTTCCAGGCCCGGGCCAACGAGATCCGGCTTTTGACCCATCGGGTGATGAGCCATCTCGCAGGGAGCTCTTCCTCCATTAAGCCCATCACCTCCAGGGTTATCCTCATTGCCCACGACCTGACCCCCGCGGACACCGTGGAGCTCAACGTAAGCAAGATTATGGCCCTTGCCACGGCCCAGGGGGGCAAGACCTCCCACGTGTCCATCATGGCCAGGAGCCTGGAGATCCCGGCAGTTGTGGGCGTGCCTGAAGTGGATGCCACAGTGCGGGACAACGACTTCGTGATCGTGGACGGGTTCCGGGGCAAGGTGGTCGTGGACCCGGACGAAGAGGAGCTGGAGCACTATACCAACCTCAAGTACCAGTTCGAGAACTACCGCCGGGAGATCATGCGGCACCGGGAGCTTCCCGGCGAGAGCAGGGACGGCTTCCGGATCGGCACCATGGCCAATATCGAGCTCTTCGAGGAGGTCCGGGCTGTTCTGGACTACGGCGGCGAGGGTGTGGGCCTCTACCGCACGGAGTATTCCTTTCTCTACCGCCACAATCTCCCTTCCGAGGATGAGCTCGCAGAAGAATACAGCGATCTGGCCTCCATCCTGCACCCCAAGCAAATAGTCATTAGGACCCTGGATGCGGGCGGCGACAAGATCGGCAAGGGATTCGAGAATCTCGAGGAGGCCAATCCGGTCCTGGGACTTCGGGCAGTGCGCTTTTGCCTGAAGCACCGCGAAATCTTTAAGACCCAGCTCCGGGCCATCCTGCGCGCAAGCCAGTACGGCAATATCGCCATGATGTATCCCATGATCTCCGGCCTGAACGAACTGAGCGAGGTCAAGGAGGTTCTGGAGGAGGCCAAGCAGGAGCTCCGAATCCGGGGTGTCGGCTTTGACGAGCGAATGCCCACCGGGATCATGATCGAGCTTCCTTCCTCGGTGATGGTCGCTGATCTGCTCGCCCGCGAGGTGGATTTCTTCAGCATCGGCACCAACGATCTGATCCAGTATTCCCTGGGCATCGACCGGACCAATCGTCATGTGGCGCACTTGTATCAGCCCCTGCACCCGGCTTTGATCCGAAGCATCAAGCATGTTGTGGATGCCGGCCACAGGGAGGGGATCGAGGTCAGCATGTGCGGAGAAATGGCAGTGGACCCCTACTGCCTGCCCGTTCTTCTGGGCATGCAGGTGGACAACCTGAGCCTCAATCCCCAGTCCATTCCGGTGATCAAGAAGGTCATGCGCCAGTTGAGCACCGAGGAGTGCTTCGATCTGCTCAAGCGTGTCCTGGAAAGTGATTCGGTCACCCAGAGCAATGAGCTGGTCAAGGAAAACGTGTTCAACCGTTTTCCGGAGGAGCTGCTCTTCTATTCCTCCATGCTGGAGAAGGCGCCCTGAGGTCGGACGCCAGACGT
>JAZKRN010000191.1:0-5865 GCA_036628655.1 Desulfohalobiaceae bacterium
GATAGATAGAGCTAGTCATAAATAGTGTTAAAGTGGGTGCATGGGGGCGGTTCCATACTCTTCACCGCGTATCCCCCTTCCCCGACATGATTGCGGCAACGAGAGAATCTGCTAGGATTGCCAAACGGCACATCGGCGCTTCCAGCCCTCATTGGCCACGAAGGCGCTTGCCCCTTGGTTTCTCAAGCAACGGCAGACAATCCTTCAAGGGTAGGCCAAAAGTGAAACATCTCTCCCTGCGAATCCTGTTCCTGTGCGTGTTCCTGCCTCCTGTCCTGTATATATTCACCATACAGGGATTGGAAACCTATTTCCAATACACCTGGAAATCCGGGCTCAGGCAAGAGCTGGTTTCAGATGTGGAGGGCCTTATGGCCGGAGAAGTCCGGCTGAATGAGGTCATTGGAAAGAACGTGGACGCCTATTTTCAAGGGAGGTGGCCCCTCAAGCTGGGGGCGGATCCCAATGTCTCCGTGCGGACCAAGCAGGGCAGGCTGCTCTATCCGGTTCTGGGCCTTGAAGGGGGCTCCGCCGGCAATCGGGATTTTTCCCTGGAAGGATTCCTCTCCAGGGATCGAAAATCGGAGATCGCCAGACGCAACATGGAAATCCTCCGGGAGGGCCTGGTCCTGGAGCTGTCTGTGACCATCCCCAGGAATACCTGGCTCGCCAATATCGTGCTCATCTTTTACATCATGTGCTTCAGCACCATCCTGGTCTATTCCTACCAGTCACGGGCCAGGCAGACCGAGGAGCTGGCCAGGCGGCAGCGGGAAGAGCTCGAGGACGCCCAAAACAGGCTCGAGCAGGCCCAGGCTCGTCTGGAGGAAACCAGCGGCAAGGCGGCTTGGTACCACCAGGAGATTGAGCGGCTCAAAGGGGAGCTCAACAAGGCGGATACCCGGATCCAGGCCACTGAGCAGGAGGCCATGGAGGAACTGGAGGATCTGGAGAAAAAGCTTCAGGAAAGCGTGGCCCACAGGGAGCAAAAGGAGGAGGAGATCCAGTCGCTCCTGCAGGAGGTGGAGCAGCTGGAAGGCAGGCAGAAAGGCTCCTCGCGGAAGAAGGACAAGGATTTCAAACAGATCACAAAGCGGTTCCAGACGCTGTATAAGCAGCTGCTCCTGCACGACAAGGCGGTGGAAGGATTCCTGGATTTGCCGCAGGATATGCATCTCAAGGCGGAGGAAGTGATGCACACCCTGAACGAGGACAGCGGCAAGGTCCCGGTGAAGCGGAAAGTCTTTTTCAAGAAGAGCTCATTGATCGCTTGGGAGACGGTCTTCGCCTACAAGGGCAGGCTGTATTGGCGCAAGAGAGAGGACGGCGGGATCGAGGTGCTGGCCATCGGCACGAAGAAGACCCAGCAAAGGGACCTGAATTATTTGGAAAGTCTGTGAACGGGGTCAGTGTATCAGGGAGTCGGTGAGTCGGTGAGTCGGTCAATCCGTGTCTCAGTGAATTACTGACTCACTGAGCGCCAACCGATTCACTGACACACCGACTCACCGACTCACCGACTCGACCTTCCTCAGCCCAAGCGCGCACATCGCATTTGCCGAAAAGCCACTCTGGGCTCAGTTGAAGACGCCCCATAGAATTGAAACCTGTGCAAATCTTGAAAGGATGAGTGCAAGAAGTGTAACTGATTTTTAACTGGGTCTTCAAGAAGAAGCGTAGGAATCGTTTGCTTTCAAAATAATAGAGCAGCAATTTGACTAGGTTATGGTTTCCAGAAAGCTTCATTGTGAAAAAAAGATAGATGGAACAAGTTTTGCTAAAACCTTGCAAGTGCATCCTCATTCTAAAACATCACAAGTGTCTAACCTGTAAGGAAGATAGTATTTATTCCATTGTATCCTGTTTTGAACGTAACATTGTTGAAATGTGGTCATGATTCACACGACAAAGGCAATTTGTCCGAAAAGGCGATGCGCAAAGACACCGGCCTAAGTCCGCAGCCGGATAGGGCTGTGGGTCTGCCGGGCGAATGCAGCACCTCCAATGCTGTGTCCCGCAAGGAGACACAGTATGAATAGCAAATGCTGCATGCATCCCTCTTATCCGCCTAGAGACTTGCCTCGTTTTGCGCTCCGGGCCATAATCCTGACCGCCTTTGTGCTCCTTTCTGTTTGCCTCGCCTCACCCGTTCAGGGAGCCCGAGTGACCCTGGAATGGGATCAATGCTCCCACTCCGATGTCGAGGGGTACCGGATTTACTACGGCACGGCGAGCGGGATTTATACGGACCGGGTCGAAGTTTCCGGCGTGAGCACCACCAATGCCACTGTCTCCGGGCTCGATCTGGGGACGACGTATTATTTCGCCGCCACCTCCTACTCGTCGACCCAGGAAAGCGACTATTCCCGGGAGGTTGAGCACACACCCGGAACAAGCCAATCCTCTTCGAGTGATTCGGCACGCGGGTGTGTGTATAGCCCGAACGCGGGGCAGGGTGTTACCTGGCTGCTCCTCCTTCTGCCCCTTGCGATCCTGCGAGGTATACGGATCATTCAAAGAAAATGGGGATAAACCCTGAACCTGAAACTGTGAACCCGGAACCAGTCAAGGGAGCTCATCACCTATCGCCCATAGCCTGCCGCTAGAACCCTGAATCCGGAATCGAAACGGTGCAAGCTATCATCGCCGCACTTTTTTCTCAGCCCAGGCCTTCAAATCGTACCTGGCAGAAATTCGCTGCTCCCTTGTCTTGACGAACTCAGGCAGAGCGGCCCCTTGTGCCCTGGCGCCTCCCAGGCGTTGTTTGAGCTCTGAACTGGTCCGCGAATTTTTTGCTTAAGTTGTGCGCAAGTCAAGCCGAAGAGAGGATTAAAGGCTTTGTTTGTGAAGGGTGGGGATGAGGTGCAATCCGGTGTAAGCTCTGACCACAACCCTTCCAGGATCCTCCAAGCATGAGGGGGAGGACGAGCTGTCTATCGTGCACTGCCGCCAACTGGGGAAAGCGAGCCAGGCAATGACTCCTGTCCTTCAAAAGCCTCTTCCGGCTGCAAGGCCAGGTGGCTTGAAGAATGGGCAAGGGCAAGGCGCAGGTTTCTTGGAGAAGCCGCACCCATATAGGAAATGGGGGCAGAGTGCCCTTCTGGGTCAACGAGTTGGACAGAAGACTTCGCAGCCTCAAATCGGCAATGCATCAACTAAGCGGAGGCAAATGAATAGCTCCACAGAATTGAGGGGTGTGCAAATCTGGAAAGGCTGAGTGCAAAATGTGTAACTGATGTTTCAGCTGAGTCTTTGAAGAGAAGCGCAAGAATCTTTTGTTTTCAAAAAAAATATTTCAAAAAATTGTGAACTCTATGGATTCAGAAAAGCTTCTTGATACAAAAAATAAAGAAATGGAACATTGTTTGCTTTTCATATTGGCAGGGCGCGACGTGGCAAAACATGGTAGGTGTGTAACCTGTCAGGAAACTGGTATAACTTCCCTTGTATTCGGTTTTTTATCGGAAAAATTGAATAACAGGTATGCTTATACCGTAGTGTGAATAGAGGCCACGCTCCGCACGACAAAGGCAACTCGTCTGAAAGGGCGATGCGCAAAGACACCGGCCTACGTCCGCAAGCGGATAGGGCAGCGGGTCTGCCGGGCGGATGCAGCACCTCGAGTGTTGTGTCCCCCAGGGAAACACAGCAAGGATACGAGGTGCTGCATGAAATTCTTTCACCATCCTGAAGAAATACGCTGTGTTGCGGTCAGAGCCGCAATACTGCTTCTCTTTTTTCTCCTCTCCCTTTGCCTCGCCTCACCCGTTCTGGGTGCCAGAGTGACCCTGGAATGGGATCCCCCTTCGGACACTGCCAATGTGGAAGGCTACCGCATCCACTCCGGGATAGAGAGCGGCAATTACACCCAAAAGCTCGAAGTTCCCGGCGCAGGCAGCAGCAATGCCACGGTGGACGGTCTCGAGCTGGGGACGACGTACTACTTCGCCGCCACCTCCTACAACGCGACCCAAGAAAGCGCCTATACCCAGGAAGTGGAACACACGCCGAAGGACAGCGACGGGGACGGCCTGTCCGACTATGACGAGTCGCATTTCTATTCCACGGACCCTGACGTCGCGGATACGGATGGTGACGGCATCGAGGACAAGACAGAGCGCGATTACTGGAATGACCTGGACGGCCACTCCTGGGACGGAGATATCGACGGGGACGGAAGGGTTAATCTGCTGGATCCTGATTCCGATGGCGACGGGTTCGATGACGGTGTGGAACGTCAGGAGAGCACGGATCCGGGAGACGACACCTCCACTCCCAATGATCCGCCAGTCGCTGAATCAGGAAGCTATGACTCCTACACGGAAGGCGATACCGTGGTCCTGGACGGCAGCAATTCCCACGATCCCAACGACAACATCGCCTCCTACAGCTGGGAAAAGACTGAGGGCCCTTCCATCGATCTGCAGAACAGCACGAGTGTGAAAGCGGAGTTCACCGCTCCGGAGGTCGGCTCCGACGGCGACTCCCTGACCTTCACCCTGACTGTGACCGACGCCGAGGGAGCGACTGATACGGACAACTGCACGATCAACGTCACCAACGAGGTGAGCACGAACACGGCGCCGACGGCTGTTGCCGACGCCGAGCCGCAGGAAGCCTCAGCAGGGGACATCGTTTCGCTCGAGGGATACGCTTCCGACGATCCGGAAGGGGATGCCCTGAGCTACACCTGGACCCAGATCTCGGGCGAACCCCAAGTGACGATCAACAGCGCAACGAGCGATACCGCGACCTTTGAAGCGCCATCTCTGAGCTCAGACACTGCGCTGAAATTCCAGCTCCAGGTTTCGGACGGCTCGCTCACCGATACCGACACCTGCACGGTCAACGTATCCGGCACCAACACAGCACCCACCGCTCAAACCGGAGAGGACCGGACTGTTGAAGAAAGCACGACCGTGTATTTGAACGCATTCAGCTCTTCGGACGACGAGTCCGGTATCGTTTCCTACCACTGGACCCAGACCGAAGGGAAAACCGTAACCCTTTCCGATCCGAAGGCAGTCAATCCCTCCTTCGTGGCCCCTGTGACTCCCGCCGAGGGGGCCAGCCTTCAGTTCGAGCTGACAGTGGAGGACGAATCCGGGCTGACCGGAACAGACACCGTGAGCTTCACCGTAGAGGATAACGGAAACTCCATGGATCAGGATCTGCCGGATGAGGCCCACGTCCTGTACGATTCAAAATCTGGGAAACACGCGGCTATCCAACAGACAGGGAACGCTTCTCTTATCGCGCTGGACCTTCGGGATCCCGACACCATATCCGCGGAAATCGATCGACCCGAGACAATGGACTACAAGCTGTTCTCCTTCGAGCTCAAAACCTCCGAGCCAGGGGAGACCGCACAGGTGAAATTCCACTTCGAGGACCCGCTCCCGGAAGGCCACGTCTGGCACAAATACGACGACCAGCACGGGTGGCACAAATACGAGGACAATGCCCAGATCAGCTCGGACAACAAGGTGGTCACGCTGACCCTCACCGACGGGGGCAGGGGTGACCAGGACGGCCAGGAGAATATGCGGATCGTCGATCCCTCGGGCCCAGGCTCCGCCACAACTGTTTCCTCAGACGATTCCAGCAGCCCAAGCGTAGGAGGCTGCGTTTTCAATCCCAATGCCGGATTCGGCTGGGGATGGCTGCTCCTGCTTATGCCTATCGCGCTGTTGCGAGTCCTTGGTCGCAGGCTAGGCCACGACGGCTCTCGATGAGGGCCTTACCCAAAATACGCCATGCAGGAAATGAGGTGCACTCAGAAGGAGATTACACACTTTGTGCCATGCGTGTTTTGGGTAAGTATCAAGCGAATTACCCAAAACACGCAATGCACATCATGGGTAA
>JAZKRN010000192.1:0-5839 GCA_036628655.1 Desulfohalobiaceae bacterium
CCGAGGACCTGGATTTTGTGCCCCTCTTCTTTACCGGCCCCCACCTCAGCCCGCGAGAGCGTCGGCAGGGAAAGGACTGCCTTGCCTCTTTGAGCCGCTCCGCGGGGCAGATCCTGGAGGTGGACCCGCTCCTGGAAGAAGCCGTCCGCTCCAATGAGCGGTCACGGTGCTACCACTGCAAATATCTGCTCTTCAGCAGGGCCGGGGAGCTTGCCGAAAGCCTGGAAAGGCCTTTTCTCGCGGAAGGCAGCCACGCAGGCGATCTTCAGGAATACCGGCCGGGACGGCAGGCCCTGCGCGAGCTCGGCGTCGCCAGCCCCCTCGCGGACGCATCCATGGATAAGGCGGACATACGGGCTTTGGCCCGAATCCTGGATCTGGCCCCGCCGGACTTGCCCTCCAGGCCCTGCCTTCTGACCCGGTTCGCCTACGGCAGGTCGCCGGCTCCGGAACAACTCCAGCGCATCGGCCTCCTGGAGGACGAGCTCCTGGACCTGGGATTCGAGAACATCCGGCTCCGTGTGCTCGAGGACGGGAGCCGCCTGCTCCAGATCGCCCGGGACGAGGAGGAGCTTTTGAAGGCCCAAATGGCCGGTGTGGAACAGGCCCTCTCCAGGAACGGGCTGGATCCGTGCCCCATACAAATCACGGAGCGCATCAGCGGCTTTTTCGATCGCGGCTGACTCAGTCGGATGTCTACGCATCCCTCTTTTGCTTTCCGGATACAACCCTCATTCCCGGGCCAACCCGGGCACACCAAGCATGAAAATGCGAGACAATTGCGGGTGGACGCTGAAGCACGGGTTTCATCCCGGGTTTCCCATGACGGGATACGCAACACCTCATCGACATTCCCGGATTACTTCCGGAGAAGCAGGATTCAAATGGTGTGAATGATGATGACTGGAGGGAATCAATTACACCTCAAGCGGTACCAACAAAGCCAAGGTGTATTATGAAACCCAGCGAACCCTGCACCCATTCGGTGAATGGGTGCAGGGCTAGCCTCGCGGCAATTCCCTTAATAAATCAACAAGTTAAAAGTATTTTCATACAACCCCATTCCCGGGCCGACCCGGGCACAACCAAGCATGAAAATAGTGCGCGGGGAGCCCTGTTGAATCCTGCCTTCGGCAGGGCAGCTACGCTGCATTCAACAGGGCAAGTCGGGGATTGCGCTGATGCCTGTGTTTCATCCCGGCGTCCAGTGCTGGGAAGGACATACGCTGAGCGACTCATGCCCGCGAGACACCGGTGGTTCTCCACAAACACGTGGCATCGCGAACCTTACGGTCGCTACCTGCTAGGTCCCCATATCGCGAACAACAAGGGCGCGCCTGTTTATGAAACACGGCTTCAGCGCACATCCCCGTCTTCCCGCGCCCGACAATTTCACATAACAATTCAACAGGTTGGCCACATTTTCATACAAAAAAAAGATTGAGGAAAAGCCATGAGCCAGACTTCCGGCAGATCCCGGGTCTTTTTCTGGGATTTCAGCGCCGCGCCCCGCGCCTCCTGCGAGACCAAGCTGCGCGCGCTCCTCAAGACGGCCCGCATCGGCGCGAACCTGCGCAGCAAGGATATTGCCGCGGTCAAGACCCATTTCGGCGAGGAGGGCAACACCTCCTTCATCTCCCCGCTATGGCTCGGCCCGATCCTGGGCTTTCTCCGCAAGTGTGGCGCCCGCCCCTTCTTGACGGACACGACCACCCTCTACGGCGGGAGTCGGGGCAACGGCGTCTCCCACTCCCTCCTCGCCAGGGAGCACGGCTTCGATGCGGCCCTGCTGCAGGCTCCGGTTCTGATCGCGGACGGGATCAGGGGGACCAATCAGGTCGAGGTGCCGGGGCGCGGCAGGCATTTCCGGAGCTGCTACCTGGCCGGGGAAATCGCGGAAGCGGATGCCATGCTCACCTGTAACCATTTCACCGGGCACCATCTCGGGGGATTCGCCGGCGCCCTGAAGAATCTGGCCATGGGGTGTGCGAGCCGTCGGGGCAAGATGCAGCAGCACTGCACCACCGGGCCGGTCCTCCGTGCGGACAAGTGCCGGGGGTGCGGAGAGTGCGAAGCGGCATGCCCGTCCACGGCCCTGCTCCTGCAGGAGGATGGGACACCACGGCTCCTTTCCGAGCGCTGCACCGGATGCGCCAAGTGCCTCGCTGTTTGCCCCGAGGGAGCCCTGCGTCCGAACTGGGACTGCGGAGGGAGGGATTTCCTGGAAAGGATGGGGGAATACGCCGCCGCGGCCCAGTCCTTGTTCCGATCCCCAGTGCTGCACATCAACTTCCTGCTGAACATCACCCCGGGCTGCGACTGCGAAGGGCACGCCGCGACAGCTCTCTGTCCGGACATCGGCATCGCCGCCTCCTATGACCCTGTGGCCCTGGACCAGGCCGGCCTGGACCTGGTCAACCGGGCGCAGTGGACCCTGACCGCAGCCGAAGAGGGGAAATCCCCAAGCCAGGTTTCGCTGGAGAGGCTCCATCCAGGGACCGAGGGAGAATATCTCCTTTACTGCGCCGAATCCCTTGGTGTCGGCTCCCGTGCCTATGCCCTGAGTCACGTCTAATGACTGGTTGCACGGGTTTATCGTTCTGCGTTCCCCGTTCCCCGTGCAGCGTTCCCCGTTCGGGGTTCAACGTTCGGGTTCAAAGTGAAAAGTGAAAAGTGAAAAGTGAAAAGGTGAAGAAGAGGAAGAAGAGGAAGAGTTTTCCGGGCCGGGCGATGGGCTAGGCTGGGTGTTAGCAGAGATCAGATAAGCCATGGGTTCTCTGTTTGCGAGTTTTAAATTTTTGGGGGTATAGGGGTTAACCGCCCGCTTCCTTCGGTCGCTCGACCATCGGGACTTCCCTGCGGCGGACCGTTGCCGCGGGGGAAGACACAGGCAAGCTTCGCTTGCCGAAGGTCCGCCGAGCGCAGCCGAGGCTGAAGCTTGTGCCCAGCAACGGTCTGCAGGCGACATACCGGGTTTTTTTGTCCACCTGGTCCAAGGAGCGCCAGCAAGTGGGCGGCTCACATCAATAACCATCATTCCCAAACCGACACGGGCACAACAAAGCATGAAAATGCGAGGCGAAGGCGGGTAGACGCTGAAGCGCGAGTTTCATCCCGGGTTTCACAGGACGGGACTCGCAACCCCTCATCGACGCTACAAGAACCGCTTATGTTCGAGGCAGGATTCAGATGGTGCGTCTTCTTTCGGCACTGGGCTCAATTGCGCCTCTTGCGGTTCCAACAAGGCCAAGGTGTATTATGAAACCCAGCGAACCCGGCACTCATTCACGGTAAATGAGTGCCGGGCGAGCCTCGCTTCCTGATCCCTTTTGCTCATTCAGTGAGTTATTCACATTTGCATACAAACTTTCAGCCCCTCCCCGAATCGCCCTGGCCCACGGCTGGACAAAACCGTGTCCGGACTGCTAGTGCTTAAAGACTTATTGTCGGTATTCGCCACCGTGTCCCCGGAGCGCGCCGCATGCCGCTTCGTTGGAATGGGACGCGATCCGTGATCGGCGCGCCCATCGCAGGGCAATGCCAGAACACCCGATCATCCGTTGCCGCGGATGCTTCCAAACATTGAACGCGAACAAGGAGGACGCTATGGCCCGCCACAAGAAGATCGAGCGTAAGCGCGAGCTGGACCGCAGCCGCAGGCGCAGGCAGAAACGACTCAAGCAGCGCATCCGCGATGCCAAGGCAGAGGCGCGACAGCGCGGCAAAGGCTAACCAGTCGCCCCCTCCGCATTGACAGGGCAATAACCCTGATTATCATTATCATGATCGGTTAGAACGGGCTGCGGCCCCCTCATACATCCATGCTCAGTGTACTGCGTGGATCGAGCGTCAACTGTCGCACGAGGGCGAACACCGCAAGCGCAGCAAGAGGAGGGTTGGCCATGCCAATCTATGAATATCGATGCCACGACTGCAATAACGTCCTTGAGGAATGGCACAGGGGATATGAGGAGAAGGAGATCACCTGCCCCGCCTGCAACGGGGTGGCCAAGCGGCTCATATCCAACACCGCATTCATCCTCAAGGGCAGCGGCTGGTATGTAACGGACTACTCCCGGAACCAGGACAGCAGTTCCGGAAACGGCAACGGAGACGGTGACGGCAAGAGCCAGGAACAGACCGCTTCCACCACCCAGGAAGGCGAGGCCTCGAAAGAGCAGAGCGCTTCCCAGTCCAGCGGAGAATCCGGCGGCGGCAACGGCTCCGGAGCAAGCGGCTCGGAAAGTCAGGGCAGCTCCAAGAGTGAAGGCGGGACCAAGTCCACGGGACAGACTCCGCCGAGCAACAGCAGCAGCACGGAATAGCTCCCGGTTATGATCGAACGCTACAGCCGACCCGAAATGAGCCGGATCTGGGGCCTGGAAAACAAGTACAGGGCCTGGCTCCGGGTGGAGATCGCGGTGTGCGAGGCCTGGCACAAGCAGGGCCGCATTCCCGCGGAGGAGATGCAACAGATCCGCGATCACGCGGACTTTGATCTGGACCGCATCCAGGAGATCGAGGAAGAGACCAAGCACGACGTGATCGCCTTTCTGACCGCGGTGGAGGAAAAGGTCGGCCCGGCCTCCCGCTTCATCCACCTGGGCTGCACGTCCTCGGACATCGTGGATACCGCGAACGCCCTGCTCCTGCTCGAGGCGGGCCGGATCATCTCCGGCGATCTTGACGCCCTCCTGCGGACCCTGCACCGGATCGGCCTGGAGCACGAGGGCCGCATGTGCATGGGCCGGACCCACGGGGTCCACGCCGAGCCCACAAGCTACGCGCTCAAGCTCGCCTCCTTCCACGCCGAATTCAGCCGCCACAAGCAGCGCTTCGACAACGCCCTGGAAGGAGTGCGCGTGGGCAAGATATCCGGTGCCGTGGGCACCTACGCCCACCTCTCCCCGGAATTGGAGCGCGACGCCCTCCACCTGCTCGGTCTCGAGCCGGACCCCATTTCCACCCAGATCGTTCAGCGGGATCGGCACGCGGAGTATTTCACCGCCCTGGGCCTCATCGCCGGGGGAATCGAGCGCCTGGGCCTGGAGCTTCGGCACCTGCAGCGGACCGAGGTCCGCGAGGCTGAAGAAGGGTTTTCCAAGGGCCAGAAAGGCTCTTCCGCCATGCCGCACAAAAAGAATCCCATCTCCGCGGAGAACCTCTGCGGTCTGGCCCGGCTCGTGCGGAGCAACTCCCTGGCCGCCATGGAGAACATGGCCCTGTGGCACGAACGGGATATCAGCCACTCCTCAGTGGAACGGGTGATCATGCCCGACTCCACCATCCTGGTGGACTACATGCTGAACCGGATCAGCTCCGTCCTGTCCAAACTTCGGCTCATTCCGGAGAATATCGATCGCAATCTGGAGTCCTCCCAGGGTCTCTATTTTTCCCAGAGGCTCCTGCTCGGCCTGCTGGAAAAGGGTCTTCCCAGACAGAAGGCGTACGAGCTGGTCCAGGGACCCGCCCTCCAGGCCTGGGAAGAGGGACGCCCCTTCCGGGAGCTCGTCCTGGAGCGGGAAGAGATCACTTCCCACATAAGCCGCAGCGAGCTCGAGGAGCTTCTGGATCCCCAGTACTATCTCCTCTATGAGCGGGAAATCCTGAGCCGGGTATTTCCGGAGGAATAACGAAGGTCGGATGTCGGATTTCGGAGATCGGAGGTCGGAGATCGGATGACGGATGACGGATGACGGATGACGGATGACGGATGAAAGATGTCTGGTCAAGAACAGATTGCAACCATCAACTATCAGCACCTATTCACTTTTCTTCCTCCGTATCCTTCGCCCTCGAGCTGATCGCTCCCGACTTTGCCTGAATTTTTCTCCCTTCC
>JAZKRN010000193.1:0-5823 GCA_036628655.1 Desulfohalobiaceae bacterium
CGCGCCAAAAAAATTCCCCAATAATTCAACAAGTTGGACACATTTTCATACAAAAAAAGAACACCGCAGGTCTGAACCTTCTATTCGTCGCGCACTCAAAGCGCTTGAATCATTGCAGGCTGTATCCTAACCTCTTTCTGATGCGCCTTGCGATGCCTACACCGTCAGTGGGGTCTGCCCCTTTCCCCCAAAATATTCGCAGAATATGCGAAAAACAGCACGCCAGTAAATGTACGCTGCCGATACCGTTTGCGAACCGCCCGATATCAGAGATTGGCTCAAAGTATTCCATTGCCTCCGAGAGTCGTTTTCCGGCAAACGCATTTCTTCAGTCGTTCAAGGGAGTCCCAGTGTTACGTCTCAGCCAAGTGATCAGCTGCCATGATGCATAATCTTCGCTTCTTGCACACAGTCTGCCTGGCACTGGGATGCCTCTGCCTTTTTGCGCCCCTGAGCGGCGCTTCTTCCCCGCCCAAGCTCTATTTCAAGAAGGATCTTCTGGAAAGCAATAACGAACGCTACGCCTACCACATTGAAAAAGGGGACTATGTCTACGATATCCTACGGCGCTTCAAGATCCCCTCCGAGAAGAGGCCCCAAATTCTCGAGCGCACCAAGGAGCTCAATCCGCACATCGAGGACCTGAACCGCATCGAACCCGGTCAGATTGTCTATTTCCCCGACTCTGTCAAACAGCATTCCGACTTCACCGTTCCCGAAATACCGAGCTTTGAATCGCCGGTTCCAACAACGACCTACACCGTCAAATCGGGGGAACACCTGGGCCAGATCCTGCGCCAGAATGTGGGGCTTTCGGACAAACTCATCTTCGACGAATATCTTGAGCTATTCCGAAAGCTGAACCCGGACATCGAGAACCCCGACCTCCTGGAAGTGGGCCAGCGGATCACCGTTCCCCTTCCGCCGGAACGGGAAAGGAAGAATCTCGCACTGACCTCCCGGAAAAAGGTCACGCAAAGCCCTGGACAAAAAGAAAAAACACAGGCGAGGAAAAAAGGAAGGTCCGTTGAGAACGCTTCCACAACTCCCGGCCCTCCTCAGGCGGCACCGGCATCGGTACAGGACACTGTTGGCGAGACGGAAGCTGATGCCGAGTCGGATCGCGGTGCCGCTCCCGGATCCCAGCCGGAACCGGAACCCGAACCCAAGCCGAAGCCGGAAGGAGACAAAAAGGAAAAGCGTCTTGCCCTGGACATGCTCAGGGAGATGGGCTTCAGCCCATCAGCCGAGGAAAAGATCCTCTATCCCTCCCGCGAAGGGGGCTGGATCCATGTCGACCTGGACCGCACCCCTATCCTGGAGACCCCGTGGGGTCAGTCCCTGCTCCTTGTCCCGGAGCAGTACGCCACCCCCCTTGTCCGGAAAAAAGTCGAGCGAACCGATCTCCGCTCCTGTCGGGTCAAGGACTCCTGGGAACCGAGCGACCTGTTTCAGAGCCTGCAAAAGGCCACGGAAAGCAGGGTCATCTTCTGGAACCCCGGAGAAAGCCTTATCCTCAACTTCAGGCAACTGGTCCTGGAGATGCGGGCGCTGTATCAATTCGTGATCAAGACAGGAGGGGAGTCGCGCTATCATCTCTTTTTCCGGGCACCCCTGGCGCAGGAGCACGCTGCCGCCATGCTCGCCGGTTTCCTCAAGCAAAAGGACATCCATCTCCACACCATTGCGGACTCCGACGGGGACAAAAAACTGTCCCGGATCGAGCCCGTTTCCCAGAACACCATTAAACAGCCCGCTTTCACCCATGCCAACCTCTGGCCACGGGTAGCGGACAAGCTGGCCTCAGACGGCGAGAGACCCGATCCGCCGGCAAACCATAGCCCCAGCACCCTGCTCAATTACCTTCGGGAACGGGATCTGGCCCACAAGGAAAACATCCGCCTCGAATTCCTGACTCGGGAGAACACCTCCACTTCCGTCAGCCTGAGCCTCCGGGCAACCAAGCTCGATCTGCAGCCCCCGTCCGTCCTTCTGCAGGGGGACATGGCCGAGCCCTACCTTTTCGGCCTGCTCGACTTGGAAGGATATGCCGGGTACGGCCTGTAAAGCCTGTCCCCCCCATCCCTCTCATTCCCGTGCCGACATCAGGGCACAACGAAACATAAAATGCTGCGTGGCGAGTCGGGACGTGCGCTGATGCCAGTGTTTCATCCCAGCGTCTGGTGCCGGGGTACGGCTCAAGCCGAACGGTTCCAGCCGCCGAAACACACTATGTTTCCCTCCTACCCTTTGCAGCGCGGACTTCGAGGTCGATACCAGCAAGATCTCCCTATCGCGCGGAACAAAGGCTCGCCTGTTTATGAAACACAGCCTCAGCGCACGCCCCGTCGAGCCACGCTTTGCCCTTTCTCCCAATAATTCAGCAAGCTGAACACATTTTCATACAACCTTCATTCCCGGGCCGACCCGGGCACAACCAAGCATGAAAATGCGAGGCGAAGGCGGGTGGACGCTGAAGCGCGGGTTTCATCCCAGGTTTCACATGACAGGACCCGCAGCACATCATAGACCTTCCCAGAACCACCTTGCGTGAGAAGCAGGCTTTTGGATGGCGCGTCTTTTGTCGGCACTTGGCTCAATTTCGCCTATTGCGTTTCCAACAAGGCCAAGGTGTCTTATGCAACCCAGCGAACCCGGCACTCATTCAGTGAATGCGTGCCGGGCGAGCCTCGCGAACAATCCACAAATAATTCAACAAGTTAAACACATTTACATCCCAAAAAAAAGAGCCCGCTGCCTGGGCAGCGGGCTCGCGGATGACCGCGTGACTGTTCGGGGGGTTAGCTTCTTCGAAGCAGCTCGCGAGCCTTGTGCAGGACCCCTTCCGTATCCAGACCGAAATGCTTGAACAGCTCTCCGCCGGGAGCGGATTCCCCGAAGCGATCCAGCCCCAGGATCGCCCCGTTGCTGCCCACGTATTTGTACCAGGCCTCGGTGGTCCCGGCCTCCACAACGAGCCTGGGAACGTCCTGCGGCAGCACGGAATTCCTGTAACTCGCCTCCTGGGACTCGAAGACCTCCAAACAGGGCATGGAGACGACCCGTACTCTGCGGCCCTCCTGATCGAGCTGTTTGGCCGCCCGAACAGCGGGCTCCACCTCGGAGCCGGTGGCCACGATGACCAGCTCCGGCCTCTCCTGCGGATCGAGCAGGATGTATCCGCCCCTTTCAATTTCCTTGGCCGCTGTAAGGTTGCGCACCCTCTGGGTGACCTTCTGCCGCGAGAGAACCAGAGCGGAGGGAGCCCGTCCGGTCTCCAGGGCCATTCGCCAAGCCACCTGGGTCTCCACAACGTCGCTGGGACGCCATACCCTCAGCCCGGGAATCATCCGCAGGGATGCCATGTGCTCCACCGGCTGGTGGGTGGGCCCGTCCTCGCCCACGCCGATGGAGTCGTGGGTCAAAACGAAGATGCTGCGGATCCCGCTCAGGGCGGCGAGCCTGATGGCGGCACGGGCATAGTCGGAAAAGACGAGGAAGGTGCCGCAGTAGGGAATGCACCCGCCGTGCAGGGCTATCCCGTTGGCCATGGCCGCCATCCCCATCTCGCGGACTCCGTAGTAGACGTAGTTCCCGTCGATGCGGCCCTCCTCCACGGGGCAGGAGCTGGAACACAGCGTGCTGTTGGAACCGCTCAGATCGGCGGAGCCGCCCACAAGCTCGGGGAGCTGGGGGCCCAGCCGTTCCAGAACGGCCTGGGAGGCCTTGCGCGTGGCCAGATCCCACTCCTCGCGGACCAGCTCATCCAGATGCTCCTGAGCCGCGTTCCGGAATCCTTCGGGGAGATCGCCCTTCATGCAGCGCTTGAACTCTTTGGCCAGCTGGGGATTCTCCTGTTCGTACGCGGCGAAGCGATCCTCCCACTCCTTCTGCAGCTTTCGCCCCGTTTCCCGGGCGTCCCAGGCGTCGTAAACCTCACGAGGGATGTCAAAGGGGGGATGGTCCCAGCCCAGGTTCTTCCGGGTGGCCTCAACCTCATCCTCGCCCAGGGGGGCGCCGTGCGTCTTGTGGCTTCCGCTCATGTTGGGCGAGCCGCAGGCGATCAGGGTCTTGCAGCAGATCAGGCTGGGTCTGCCCCCGTCCCGCTTGGCCTGCTCCACCGCCTCGGAAACGGCCTGGGGATCTTGGCCGTCCACAGCCGGGATCACCTGCCAGCCGTAGGAGGAAAAGCGTGCGGCCACGTCCTCGTTGAACCACTGCCGCACATTGCCGTCGATGGAGATCTCGTTGTCGTCATAGAACATGATGAGCTTGCCCAGACCCAATGTTCCGGCCAGGGAACCCACCTCGTGGGAGATGCCCTCCATGAGGCACCCATCTCCGGCGAAAACATAGGTGTAGTGATCCACAATCCTGTATTCCGGAGTATTGAAGCGTGCGGCCAAGAGCCTCTCTGCCACGGCCATTCCCGCGGCATTCCCCAGTCCCTGTCCCAGGGGGCCTGTAGTGGTCTCCACGCCGGGAGTCATGCCGTATTCCGGATGTCCCGGGGTCTTGGATCCCAGTTGCCGGAACCGCTTCAGCTCTTCCAGGGACAGATCGTATCCTGTGAGATGGAGCAGGGAATAGAGCAGCATGGAGGCATGGCCGTTGGACAGGACGAACCGGTCCCGGTCCACCCAGGAGGGATCCGCGGGATTGTGTCGCAGAAAATCGCTCCAGAGCACCTGCGCTATGTCCGCCATGCCCATGGGGGCGCCGGGATGGCCGGACTCCGCCTTTTGCACCGCATCCAGACTCAGCATCCGGAGGGCGTCTGCCACTTTCTTCCTGTCTTGCATGAGACCTCCCAGCAACAAAAATGTGGAATTTGACTTATCGCCTGTTTGGAGTATACGTACTCATGTCCCTCGACAAGGCCCTGTCGGAGGGAACGAGGCGGGTTCTGGCTCGGTGTGCGCGTAAGGGCCCCGGCCCGTAATCGTATTGCTCGGTCGGGCGAGCCAAGTCAACTCGTGCATGCCTTGGCTGAACAGATTCTGTCAACAGCTTGGCAACACCCCGGGAGCCGACTATGAGCACGAACAGAACACAGCCCATTCTCTCGCCGTCCCTTCTGTCCGCGGACTTCGGGAGACTGGATCAGGAGCTCGCCGACCTGGAGGAAGCGGGCCTTTCCTGGGTCCATTGGGACGTCATGGACGGGGCCTTCGTGCCCAACATCACCCTCGGCGCGCCCATCGTCAAAAAGTGCCGGCCCAAGACGAAGCTCCTTTTCGACGTCCACCTCATGGTGGACCGCCCGGAACGCTATCTGGACCAATTCCTCGATGCCGGAGCCGACCTCCTCTGCATCCACGCCGAGGCCTGCACCCATCTGGAGTCCGCGCTGAGCCGCATCCGCCAGGGCGGGGCCCGGACGGCTCTCGCCCTGAACCCCCACACGCCTTTAACCTGCCTGGACTATATCCTACCCCAGCTGGACATGGTGCTGATCATGAGCGTTAATCCCGGATTCGGAGGACAGAGCTTCATTCCCTTCAGCCTGCGCAAGATCCGGGACCTGTCCAAACGCATCCGCAACGAGGGAACGGAGACCCTGATCCAGGTGGACGGGGGAGTATCACCGGACAACGCCGCATCCGTCGTGGCCCGCGGAGCCGATGTCCTTGTCTCCGGATCGGCCTTTTTCGCCCATCCTCCCTACAGCGAGAGGCATAAGCGCTTCCTGGACGAGGCCCTGAAGGGTCGGGAAGACGGGGAATAAAAGGGCCGCCTCTGTCGGGCTGGCTTAGCAGGACGCCCCAAATCTTTCAATTGCTGCGTTGTCCGGCACCTATTTGAGGTGACAAAAGGGCGTCT
>JAZKRN010000194.1:0-5804 GCA_036628655.1 Desulfohalobiaceae bacterium
GTCACCTATCCTCCGGATCCTCTTCCAGAGTAAACTCGTCATCCCCGCTATCCGTGTCCGAGGGGGAAGAACCGCCGAAGGACTTGCCGTCCGCATCTCTCGTCCGGCTCTCACCGGCTTTTTTGGCGGATGCCGATCCGCTCTCCTGCATCAGCGGGGGGAGCTCCTCGCCGTTCATGATCTGGGTCAGCTCATCACCGCTGATGGTCTCCCGATCCAGCAGGGCCTGGGCCAGATTGTGCATGATGGTCTCGTTCTCCTGGAGGAGCTCCTTGGCCCGGGCGTAGGCCTCCTCGATCATCTTTTTCACCTCGGAGTCGATGAGGCGCGCGGTCTCCTCGCTGTACTGCTTGTGCTGGACCAGCTCCCGGCCCAGAAAGACTTCCTGGCCGTTGTCGGACAGGGCCACCGAGCCGAAGGTTTCGCTCATGCCCCACTCGCAGACCATCTTCCGGGCCACCTTGGTCGCCCGTTCCAGATCGTTGCTGGCCCCGGTGGTCAGCTGATCCAGGTAGAGCTGCTCCGCAACGCGGCCGCCCATCATCACGGACAGGGTGTTCTCCAGGTAGCTCTTGCTGTAGTTGTGCTTCTCGTCCAAGGGCAGCTGCATGGTCACGCCCAAAGCCTGTCCCCTGGGGATGATGGACACCTTGTGTACGGGGTCGGAATTGGGCAGCAGACGGGCCACCAGGGCGTGGCCGCCCTCGTGGTAGGCGGTGGTCCGCTTCTCGTCCTCGCTCAGGATCACGCTACGGCGTTCCTTGCCCATGAGGACCTTGTCCTTGGCGTCCTCCAGGTCCGCCATCTCTACGTATTCCTTGTCCCGCTTGGCCGCGATCAGGGCGCCCTCGTTCATCAGGTTCTCCAGATCCGCTCCGGAGAATCCCGGGGTTCCCCTGGCCAGGATCTGCAGATCCACGGAATTGGCCAGGGCCACCTTTTTGGAATAGACCTCCAGGATCTGCTTGCGGCCGTTGAGATCCGGATTGGGCACCACCACTTGGCGATCGAAGCGGCCCGGCCTGAGCAGGGCCGGATCGAGCACGTCGGGCCTGTTCGTGGCGGCGATGAGGATGACTCCCTCATTGGTCTCGAAGCCGTCCATCTCCACCAGGAGCTGATTCAGGGTCTGCTCCCGCTCGTCGTGACCGCCGCCGAGGCCGGCTCCGCGCTGTCTGCCCACTGCGTCGATCTCGTCGATGAAGACGAGGCAGGGGGCGTTCTTCTTGCCCTGCACGAAGAGGTCGCGGACCCGGGAGGCGCCCACGCCCACGAACATCTCCACGAAGTCGGACCCGGAAATGGAAAAGAAGGGCACCCCCGCCTCGCCGGCGACCGCCTTGGAGAGCAGGGTCTTGCCCGAGCCGGGCCCTCCCACGAGCAGCAGCCCCTTGGGAATCCTTCCCCCGAGTCTGGTGAACTTCTTGGGATTGCTCAAAAACTCCACGACCTCCTGGAGCTCCTCCTTGGCCTCGTCCACTCCGGCGACGTCGGTAAAAGTGATCTGGGTGGCCTCCTCGGAGACGAGCTTGGCCCGGGACTTGCCAAAGGACATGGCCTTGCCCCCTCCTCCGCCGCCGCCCATCTGCATCTGGCGCATGAAGAAGATCCAGACCCCGATGAGCAGGAGCATGGGAAACCAGGACACGAGCAGGGTCATGTACCATGGGGACTGCTCCTGGGGCTTGGCCTCGATGCGGATGTCCTTGGAAGTCAGTTTTTCCACCAGAGCCGGGTCATCCGGGGCGTGGGTAGTGAACCGCTTCCCGCCGACCAGTTTTCCGGTGATCTCATTGCCCTTTATCTCCACCGCCGAGATCTGGTCCTCCTGCACCTTGGCCAGAAACTGGCTGTAGGCGAGTTGGTTCTCCTCCTGCGGCGGCTGATTGAACATATTGAACAGGGCCACCAGGACCAATGAGATCGTGGCCCATAGAATCAGGTTCTTGCCGAAATTATTCAAGTCGCCTCCTTCTTCACCGATCAGAATCTGCGTCTCGATCCGCGTTCAGCACTGTCCCTCGGAAACACTCCAAAGTCCGACTCAGGAGCGGCCGGCGTTCCGGCTCCATACTTGCTGTATCGGTGGTTGCAATCAACAAGAATATGTAACACAGGGGGGTCCGTCTGTCCATTCCGCGACGGCCAGGGACCCTTTCCGGAAAGCTTGGAGGCCGCGCCCCTCAGGGCGGGGCTTGTCAAAAACGCGATTTCCGGTTACATATTGTCTTCACGGAAGCGTTACGTCACCGGTGTGGCGCCTGGACTTCAAATCCAGTGGGCGGCCGAGAGGTCGCCGGTAGGTTCGACTCCTATACGCTTCCGCCATGGGTCCCGGACATCGTCCGGGACTTTTTTGTGTGTACACCTCTCATTCCCGAGCAGACCCGGGCACAACCAAGCATGAAAATGCCGCGAGGCAGTAGCGGGTGGAACGCTGAAGCGCAGGGTTCATCACGGGTTTCACATGAAGGGATACGCGACACCTCCGTCGATATTCCCGGTCTCTCGTACTTTGAGACAGGATTCAATTTATGTGTCTTCCCTTTTGGAGCGGACTCGATGTACCTTGCGCGGTTCCAACAAGGCCATGGTGTATTATGAACCCCAGCGAAGCGTTCCACCCGCTATTGCCTCGCGGACAATTCCCCGATAAATCAGCTCGTTGAGCGCATTTTCATACAAAAAAATGCGAGGCTTGTCGGGTTTCGTTGTGCCTGTGTCTGCCTGGGCAGTCATGAGAGTTACTAGCCCTCTGAATCCAGCCAGGCCCGCACTTCCTCCAGTTGGCGCGAAACCGCCTCGAACCCCGTACCGCCTGGACTGTTGCGCCTGGCAACCGCCTGCCGCGGATCCAGGGCCACAAAGACGTCCTCCCCGATTTCCTCGCTGAACCCCCGTAGCTCCTGGAGGGTGAGATCTTCCAGGCCCATGTTGCGAGACTCGGCATAGGCCACCGCCCTGCCGGTAATATGGTGCGCCGAGCGGAAGGGAATGCCCCGTCCCACCAGATAGTCCGCAAGCTCGGTGGCGTTGAGATATCCCGCGCTCACCGCCTTGCGCATCCTCTCCGGGAGAAACTCGATTTCAGCTATCAGCGGAGCCATGAGGGCCAGGGAGCCGGAAACGATCTCGTCCGCCTGGTAAAAGGGTCTTTTGTCCTCCTGCAGGTCCCTGTTGTAGGCCAGCGGCAGCCCCTTGAGCAGGCTGAGCATGGTCTGCAGCGCGCCGAAGGTCCCCGCGGCCTTGCCCCGGATAAGCTCCGCGATGTCCGGATTCTTCTTCTGGGGCATGATGGAGGACCCCGTGGCGAAGGCGTCCGGAAGGCGCATAAAGCCCACCGAAGGGTTGGCCCAGAAGATCAGCTCCTCGCAGAGGCGGCTCAAGTGCGTGCTGATGGTTGCGGCGCAGAACAGGGGCTCCAGGACGAAGTCTCGGTCCGAGACCGCGTCCATGCTGTTGGCGAATGTCCGCTCAAAGCCCACTTCGCGGGCGGAGGCCTCCGGATCCACCGGATAGGTGGTCCCGGCCAGGGCGGCGGCGCCCAGAGGGGACACCCTGATTCGCTCCTGGGCCTGGCTGAGGCGCTGGGCGTCGCGCCCCAGCATCTGGACGTAGGCAAGGAGGTGATGGGCCAGGCTCACGGGCTGGGCGGGCTGCAGGTGGGTGTATCCGGGCATGACCGTCTGCAGGTGCCGCTCGGCCTGGTCCGCCAGGGACCGGGCCAGCCGGCGCAGCAAGGACTCCCACTGCTCCACGCGCTGGCTGACATAGAGCCTGAGATCCAGGGCGACCTGGTCGTTGCGGCTGCGGCCCGTGTGCAGCTTTTCCCCCACCTGGCCCAGCATTTCCGTGAGGCGCCTCTCGATGTTGAGATGGACGTCTTCCAGCTCGCTGCGCCAGGGGAAGCTTCCCTCCCGGATCTCTTCCCGTATGCGCTCCAGCCCGGAGATGAGCTGATCCGCCTCCTGTTCGCCGATGATCCCCTGTTTGCCCAGCATGCGCGCATGGGCCATCGAGCCCTGGATATCCTGCTCCGCGAAGACGCGGTCATTGTCCAGCGAGTTGGTGAACTCCCGCATCAGCTCGTGGCTGTCCCCGGAAAATCTGCCGCTCCACATCATCTATTTCCTGTCGAATGGTTTGTCGGCTATTGGCCGCGGAAGAGTAAGCCCACGGAATACACGGAATAGCACGGAAAGAAGAAAAGAAAATATATAAATCCATGGCTGACAGGGTCCTGTAAGCCATGGATTTCATTCCGTGTCATTCCGTGTGTTCCGTGGGCTTACTCTTTCTTCACTCTGTGCCGCTATGCTGACTTCTGCCCGCGAGCAGGCGCAGGCCCTGCAGCCGGATGAAGCCGGCTGCGTCCGCCTGGTTGTAAACCTCGTCCTTCTCGAAGGTGGCCAGGTCCGGATTGTACAGGGAATAGGGAGATGTTCGGCCCACAGAATGGGCCTGGCCCTTGTAGAGCTTGACCCGCACGGTTCCCGTGACCTTTTCCTGGCAGGAATCGATCATCTTTTGCAGGTGCCTGCGCTCCGGGGCGTACCAGAATCCGTTGTACACCATGCGGGCGTATTCCGGAATAAGCCCGTCGCGCATATGCATGCTCTCCCGGTCCATGCAGATCCCCTCCAGATCGCGCTTGGCGATGTGCAGGACCGTGCCGCCGGGGGTCTCGTACACGCCGCGGGACTTCATCCCGATGAAGCGGTTTTCCACCATGTCCACGCGGCCGATGCCGTGTTTGCCCGCCCGGCTGTTCAGGCGCCGGATGAGCTCCGCGGGGCTCAGGGACTCGCCGTCCACCGCCACCGGATTGCCGTCCTCGAAGTCGATGCTCACTTCTTCCGGGCTGTCCGGGGCCTGCTCCGGCGGGCGGGTCAGGACATAGGTTCCGGGGCCGGGCTCCTGCCAGGGATCTTCCAGCTCGCCGCCCTCGAAGCTCAGATGCATGAGGTTGCGGTCGCAGCTGTACGGGGCGCCCTCCCCTCCGGGCAGGGGAATGTCGTTTTTTTCCGCAAAGGCGAGCAGATCGGAGCGGGAGCCGAGATCCCATTCCCGCCAGGGAGCGATGACGCGCAGCTCCGGGGCCAGGGCCATCGCGGCCAGCTCAAAGCGGACCTGGTCGTTGCCCTTGCCGGTGGCCCCGTGGGCGATGGCCTGGGCGCCCTCCTCCCGGGCTACCTCAACAAGCTGCTTGGTAATCAGGGGCCTGGCCAGGGAGGTGCCCAGGAGATAGCGGCCCTCGTACACCGCTCCCGCCCGCAGGGCGGGAAAGACGAAGTCGCGGGCGAACTCCTCCCGCAGGTCCTGGATGCGCGCCTTGATCGCGCCTGTGGCCTCGGCCTTCTCCTCCAGGCCGTCGAGCTCCTCCTCCTGGCCCAGATCGGCTGTCAGGGCCACCACGTTGCAATCGTAGGCCTGCTTGATCCACTTCAGGATGATCGAGGTGTCCAACCCGCCGGAATAGGCGAGCACCACCTTGTTCACACCACTCACATCGTCCTCCTTTGCCCTTGATCTCTCCGCCCACGAAATACACGAAAATCATTGTTGAAAGAGCCGTCTCGGCCCTTCGGTTCAGGGCAACTTGTGATTATCCGAGCAATTTCACTGAAATCGCTAAACTGTTTTGCCTTCAAACAATAACCACTTAAACACTTCACAGCCTGTTGAAAAAGTCATTGTCAGGCAGGGCGTTCAAAAATTTCAAGTGACGGGCGACCCGGCACTCACTTTCCCCCCCGAAGTTCAATATATTACGAGCAAACATAAAAAAAGTGAGTGCCGGGCAA
>JAZKRN010000195.1:0-5798 GCA_036628655.1 Desulfohalobiaceae bacterium
TCCGCGCAGCCCACAGTCGCGCCTTGAAGATCCTCCGGCACCTTCTCCGCGGACATGCGCCGCTCGAGCTCGTCCTTTTGCAGGGCCTTTGCCGGAGTGACCCGGGCGTGGCGGCTGCTTTGCCAGTCGGAGACGATGCCCGGAGTGAGACTCTCGTGGCACCCCAGACAGTACTGCGTGGCCTGGCTCGGCTCGGCGGCGAAAGCGGGACCTGGAAGGAAGGGAAACAAAAAAAGCGCCAACAGGACAAACGCTGCCAAGCGCAGGTGGCCGGGCAAGATATGGGCCATTGCCAAGCTCCTTGTTGCGGATGGACAAGAATCCGAACCTGTTGGAGCTTAGCACGGCAGGCGAACAGGGACAATGCCCCATAGATTATCGTTCCCACGCTCTGCGTGGGAACGTGCTCAGACCGCTCCCGCGGTCATTCTGGACGAGGAGCGTCCCTGACATGTCCCCACGCAGAGCGTGGGGACAATAAAACAACCCTCATTCCCGGGCGGACCCGGGCACAACCAAGCATACCATGCCGCGAGGCAATTGCGGGTGGACGCTGAAGCGCGGGTTTCATCCCGGGTTTCACATGATGGGACAGGCGACAACGTATCGATATTTGCGATCTCTCGTCCTTTGAAGCGTGATGCAATTGATGGGTCTTCCCTCTGGAGCGGACCTGGTTTCAACTTATGCGGTTCCAACAAGGCCATGGTGTATTATGAAACCCGGCGAAGCGCTCCACCCGCTATTGTCTCGCGGACAACTCCCCCATAAATCAGCTCGTTAGCGCATTTTCATATAACTGACCCACCGATTCACTGATACACTGATTTACTGACTCACCGACCCACCGACGCACTGACCCACTGATTCACCGACACACCGACTCACCGATTCACCGGCAATCGCTCCCGCAGGCTGTCCAGCCCGGAATAGACCACCGGGACCACGATCATGGTCAGGAAGGTCCCCACCAGAAGCCCGGTCCCGGCCACGATGGCCAGGGGGGAGAGGCGCTCCAGCCCCACCGCCGTCTCGAAGGCGAGCGGGGAGAGCCCCACCACAGTGGAGAGCATGGTCATGAAGATGGGCCGCAGGCGCAGTGAGACGGAGCGCTCGATGGCGCTGTCCCGGTCATAGCCCTCCTGCCGTGCCTGGAGGATGAAGTCCAAAAGCAGGACACTGTTGTTGATGATGATCCCGGCCAGGAAAATCATTCCCATGTTTCCGGGCATGGACATGGGTTTGTCGAAGATGAGCAGGCCCCACAATGAGCCCGCCACCGCGAGGGGAATGGCCGCCATGATGGTCAGAGGATGGCGGAAGGAGCGGAACATGGCCAAGAGCAACAGATAGAGCAGGACAATGCCGATCACCAGGGACCGCCGCAGCCTGCTCTTGGTCTGCTTCATGTCCTGCACGGTCCCGGCGTACTCGATGCTGTACCCCCCCGGAATCTCCATGCCCTCCAGGCGTTTCTTGGCCTCCGCGGTCACGTGGGCAATAGTCATCTCGATGTTTTCACCGGTAATATCGATGGTGCGCTGCAAATCCTCCCGGGTGATGGAGGGCTGCTCCCTTCCCGATTTAATTTCAGCCAAACTCCGCAGAGGTACTGGCCCGAAGTCCGAGTTCACGTAGACCTCGGACAGATCCCCTGGGCCCTCCATGTCCGCTTCCGCGTACTGCACCCTGAGGGGGATGTCCAGATAGTTCGCAAGGCGCATTCGGCTCGCGGGCACGCCCCGAACCGCTACCTGCAGCTGCTGGGACACCTCCTCAGGCGAAGTCCCGTACACCCGGGCCAGGGCCGGATCCACGTGCACCACTTCTTCCTGCTCATCGAAGTGCCAGCTCCTGCGCGCGTCCACGAGGCCGGGAGTCCCCTCCAGCCGCTCCAGGGCCTGGTCCGCCAGCCGATCCAGAATCTTGGGATCCGGGCCGCTGATGATGACGTCCAGCGGGGCCTTGGTCGTGGCCATGGGCGTGGCCCCGAACTCGCTGACCCGGAAGCTCTTGATCCCCGGCACCTGCCGCAGGCGCTCGCGCCACTCCTGCTGGATATCCCAGATGGAGGCCTTACGCTTTGTCCGGTCCACGAGATGCACGGTGAGAAGCGCGGACTGGGCCGTGGACCCGCCGGCACCGAAGCCGATGGCCCCGGGCTCTGAGCCCACAACCGAGGAAATCGTCTTGACCCCGGGCTGTTCGGAGACGATTCCCTCCACCCGGCCCAGCGCCGTCTCCATCCGCTGCAGGGAATCCGTTGCCGGCAGGTCGAAGGAAACATTCACGATGCCCGTATCCATGGGCGGCATGAGCTCGCCCCCGATCAGGGGCGGCACCACCCGTACGCTCACCACGAACAGGGCCGCGGCCAGCAGCAGGGTCACGATCCGCCAGCGCAGGGCCGCCCGCAGCAGGAAGAGGTAGAAGCGCCGCACCCACTCCAGGGCCCGGTCCGCGTACGCCGCGGCGCGCTCCAGGATGTTCCGGGCGCGTCCGCCCCGGGTGAGGACCTTTGAGGCCACCAGCGGCACCAGGGTCAGGGACACGAGCAGGGAGGCGATAAGCGTGGTGGAGATGGTGAAGCTGAGCCTGCCGATGGTGCGCTGGGCGTAGCCGCCGATGAAGATGATGGGAATGAGCACGGCCACGGTGGTCATGGTCCCGGCGGTGTTGGCCAGGGCGATCTCCCGGGTTCCGCTGCGGGCCGATTCCTCGGGATTCCCGCTTTTGTCCCCGAAATGACGGTAGATGTTTTCCAGGACCACCACGGAGGAGTCCACCACCAGGCCGGTGGCCACGATCAGGCCGGTAAGGGTGATCATGTTCAGGGTGTAGGGGGTGAACCAGAGCACCGCAATAGAGAAGAGAAAGGACAGGGGGAGGCTCACTCCGGCGACCAGGGCCGCCCGGGTGTCCGCCAGGAAGAGGAAGATGACCGCCACGGTGAGCAATACGGCCTGGGTGATGGAGCGGACCATCCCCTGCATGTTCACGTCGATCAGGGGCTGCTGGTCCTGGGTAATGGCGAAGGAAATGTCCGGGTAATCCGCCTGCAGGCGCGGAAGATGGGATTTGACCCGTTCGATGGTCTCCACCGTGGCCCCGCCCTCCTCGCGGATAATGCCCAGGGCGATGGCCTCCTCGGTATTGCCGTGGTACAGGGAGCGCGGCTCCTGCTCCGCGAGCTCCACCCGGGCCACGTCCCCCACGCGCAGCAGTCCCTTATCGGATCGGCGAAGGGGAAGCTCGCGGATCTCGCTCAGGTCGGCGAACTCGCCACCCACGCGAACCAGGTACTCGCTGTCCCGGGTGTAGATGTTCCCTGCAGGCGCGGAGATGTTCTGCTGCGCGAGCGCGGCGATCACCTCCCCCGGGCTCATCCCGTGGGCGACAAGCTCGTCGCGGCTGACCCGCACCCGAACCTCGGGTTTGTGCCCGCCGAAGACGTCCACGTCCGCCACCCCGTCCAGGCGCAGGAGGCGGTCCTTGATCTGGTTCTCCGCGAGCAGGCGGATGTCCGCCAGATCCTTGACGCTTTTATCCCCGGGGGAAAGGGCCAGGGTGAGCAGGGGCCTGGAGGTGGATTCGCTGAGGCGGTAGATGCTCGGGGCCTTGGCCCCTTCGGGGAGCTCGGCCTGAATGCGAGCGATGGCGTTCTGCACGTCCACGATAGCCTGGCCCGGGTCCTTGCTGTAGACGAACTCCGCTGTCACCGAGGAGACCTGGTCCCGGCTGGTGCTGCGGAGGTTCTCCAGGCCGCTCAGGGTGTTCAGCTCCTTCTCCACGATCTCGGTGATCTTGTCCTGGATGTCCTTGGCGCTCGCTCCGGGCTGCTCGGTGATGACCACCACCTGCGGGGGCGAGGTGTCCGGGAAGAGATCCACAGGCGTGCGCACGAACCCGATCAGGCCCAGCGCCACAACCGCCAGGACCAGGGCCACAACGGTGTAGGGATGCCGCAGGGAAAAACCAGCTGGATTCATCGCACCGCCTCCACCTTCTCTCCGGAAGACAGGCGGGCCCAGCCCAGGAAGGTATTCTCCACCACGCTCACCCCTGGATCGATTCCGGAGACAGCGGCGCGGTCCCCGGAGGCCCCGAGCACCTCAACCGCGCGGGGCTCGAGGCGCCCCTGCTCCACGGCGAAGACGTGCTTTTGCCCCTCCGGCGAGAGGATCAGGCTGGATCGGGGTACCAGGGTCGCGTCGCGCAGGGTGTCCAGGACCACCGAGAGCGGCATGTACGCTCCGGGGTCGAGGCCCTGGCCGGCGCCGTCGGACAGCCGGACCTCGGCCCGCATCATCCGGGCCTTGTTCAGGGAGGGATGCATCAGGCTGATGGAGGCGCTCCGCTTGTGCCCGTCCACGCTGAAGGTGCAGTTCTGTCCCTGGCTGACGCGGGGCAGGTCCTTCTGGGGGACGTCGAAGGCGAGCTTGAGCCGATCCGTGGTCTGGAGCTTAAGCACTGTGCGGGAGGGAGAGGCCATATCCCCGGGATCGACCCGGCGCTCGGCCACGACCCCGGAGAAGGGGCTCTTCAGGGTGTAGTACTCCAGCTGGGTCTGGACGGCCTCCTTTTGCTGCACCAGGGACTGGATGCGGCTCTGGATCGCCTGGGACTTCTTGCGCGCGCTCTCCAGATTGCCGCGGACCTCGGCCGCCTTCTGGGCAGTCCTCTCCGCCTGGGACTGGGACAGGGAGCCCTTCGCGGCAAGGGTCTTGTCCCGCTCGCGCTCATCCCGCCAGAAGCGCCAGGACTCCTCCAGGGCCCGAATCGTGGCCCGGTTTCCCGCAAGCTCGGCCCGGGCCTCGCGGATGCGGGCCTCTATCTCCTTCAGGCGGTGCCTTATTTCCGTCGCATCCAGGCGGAGGAGTTCATCTCCGGGACTCAAGGCGTCACCCTCGTCCACGCGGACCTCCTCCACCTCCGCTCGGACCCGGGGCGCGATATCCGCTTCGGTCTGCGGCTCCACCACCGCAAGATAGTCCCACGTGAGCCGCAGGTCGCCCTCCCTGGCTTCGGTCACTGTCACCGGCCTGGGATCGGCGCCGTATTCCGGGGCCTTGGCGAGCTCCTGCCGCTTGTTCTGGACCAGGAGAAAGGCCCCGATGATGAGGACCACGAGAACAAGCAAGGGGAGACCGAGGCGCACAAAACGTCGCATGGGCAGGCTCCTTCTTCTAGGCTCAGGAAAAGCCCTGTTCCCTGTGCTTGGAGGCGATCGAATCCGCCAACCCCTCTAGGGCCTGCAAGGCCTCATTGTCCGGCATGCCCTTGCAAAAGACCGGATCCAGGATCTCCGCCTTGATGTTGGAGAGCATCCCCGTAAGGGTCTGCACGGTCTTCCCGCCCCAGCCATAGGAGCCGATGATAGAGAGGAATGCGGGCCTGGGGCGCAGGGCGTTGGCCAGAAAGGCGCAGTTCGCGGCGTAGGGATGGGGGCCGGCGTGGATCGTGGGCGTGCCGAGCACCACGGTTCCGGCATCGACGAGCGCGGTGGCCAGCTTGCCGATATCGGTCACGGTCAGATCGAAGGGCTCCACTGATACACCCCGCTCCACGAGGCAGGCGACAAGATGATCCACCATGTACTTGGTGCTGCCGTGCATGGAAACATGGGGCAGGACCACCATGTTCCGGGGAGTAGCGCTCACCCACTCCTGATAGGCGTCCATAATGAAGGACGGATCGGGATAGATCTGCCCGTGGCTGGGGGCAATCATGTCGATGTCCAGAGGGCTCAGCTTGTTCAGGTTCTTTTCGATCTGACTTCTGAAGGGCATCATGATCTC
>JAZKRN010000196.1:0-5787 GCA_036628655.1 Desulfohalobiaceae bacterium
CTCAAATAGGTGCCGGACAACGCAGCAATTGGAAGATTGGGGGCGCCCTGCCAAGGCGTTGACCGGCATCACGGAATTGCCCACAATACGTTGAGCAAATCGGCTTGCCCCAGGCCGCGGGGAGTAAGTCAGGCGATCCGATTCGCCGGACTGCCTGCGGCTGCAGATACCGATGTTCAGACAGGCAGAAGGAGACGTCATGGCCGGAGAGCTTCTCATTATCGACAACTACGATTCCTTCACCTACAATCTGGTCCAGCTCTTTGCCCGGCTCGGAACCCCCCTTCGCGTCCGCCGCAACGATGCGCTCTCCCTCAGCGAGCTGCAGGAGCAGCCCCCTGGCGCCATCCTGATCGGTCCCGGCCCCAAATATCCTTCGCGGGCGGGGATCTCACCGGACATCGTGCGCGAGTTCGCCGGCAGGACCCCTATCCTGGGAGTCTGCCTGGGCATGCAGTGCCTGAACGAGCACTTCGGCGGCAGCACGCAGCGCGCTCGGGAGCCCTTGCATGGGAAAACGAGCCCTATCCACCACAACGGTCGCGGAATCCTTCAGGGCCTGGACACTCCCTTCCGGGCAGCTCGATACCATTCCCTGGTAACATCCCCGGCCCCGGATTCCCCTCTTCGGGTTGACGCCGTCAGTGAAGGGGACGAGGCGATCATGGCCCTGAGCCACCCCCGTCTTCCCCTGTTCGGAGTCCAGTTCCATCCGGAAAGCTTTCTGACCCCGCAAGGCGCCCTTATCGCCGAATCCTTTCTGAAGCGGTCTTACACGACCGCAAATTAGGGAGCCCCTCATGGACGAGTTTTCGAGTCTTCTGCATCGTCTCGGCCCCGTAACCGAGGTAGTTTCTTTTCCCATCCGTCTCGGGGAATCCTTCCTGGAGCTGGCCCACAGATTCGCCCGGGACGAAGGCACAGTGGTCCTCCATAGCTGTGGAACGAGAGACTGTTCCCGGCGCAGCTTTCTGGCGGCCGCTCCCTGGCTCACCCTGAAAGCCCGCGGGAAGAATGTGGAGCTGAAGGTTGACGGGTATACGACGTGCCAGGAGGGTGACCCGTTCAAGGTGGTGAGCCGCGTACTGGACTTTCACCGCTTAACCGGCTATGGAGACGCCACTCCGGTTTCCGGGCTCTTCGGCTATCTCGCCTACGACCTCAAAAACCAGATCGAGAATCTCCCCCAAACAGCTGTGGACGATCTGGGCCTGCCGCAAATGCTCCTTTATGCCCCGCTGGCCCTTGTGGAACACCTCTCCGGCTCCTGCCAGGCCACCCTGTGGATCCCGCTGCGGCGAGGCGAATCACCCGAGCGGGCTGAAGAAATCAGAGAGTGGTTCGAGGCCAGGCGGCATACGCCGGCTCCGGCTTACCAGACTGGCTGCGGCCCCGATCCGTCACTGGAGAGCACGTTCAGCCGCGACGGATACAAGCGCGCAGTGAACGCAATCCGGGAATACATCCGAAGCGGCCATGTCTATCAGGTCAACCTGTCCCAGCGTTTCCGCCTGAAGGCGTGCGGCGACGGATTCAGCACTTTCCGGGAGCTCTTCGGGGCCAATCCGGCTCCTTTCTATGCCTCTATCCAGGCCGAAGACCATCAGATCCTCTCCACGTCACCGGAACGCTTCCTGGCCCGACAGGGCCGAGAGGTGGAGTCCCGCCCCATCAAGGGCACCAGGCCGCGGGGAGAAACCCCGCGGCAGGACGAGCGAAACGCTGAGGAGCTCCTGGCGAGCGACAAGGACGATGCCGAGCTATCCATGATCGTGGACCTGATCCGCAACGATCTGGGCAAGGTCTGCGCTCCCGGGAGCATCGAGGTATCCCGCCACAAGCAGCTGGAGTCCTACGCCAACGTCCATCACCTCGTTTCCGTGGTCAGCGGCAGGCTCATCGAGGGGGCGACAAGCACGGACCTGATCCGTGCCGCCTTTCCCGGCGGATCCATCACCGGTTGTCCCAAGGTGAGAGCCATGGAGATCATCGACGAGCTCGAGCCCCGCAACAGACACGTGTACACCGGAAGTATCGGATACCTGGGATTCAATCCCTGTCTGGACCTCTCCATCGCCATCCGCACGGTCACGCTCCTTGACGACGAAGCGATCTACTCCGTGGGCGGGGGTGTGGTCCTGGATTCCGATCCGGAGGAGGAATATCGGGAAACCCTGGACAAGGGCCGCACCCTGAAGGATCGCCTCGCACCCGGGACGAGCGAATCCGGCATCCGCGAGCAGGTATGGATGGACGGCGGCCTGGTCCCGCGCGAGGAAGCCGTGCTTCCGGTCCTGTCACCCGGATTCCAGTACGGGCAGGGGGTCTTCGAGACCGTACGCGCCTTCGACGGAATTCCCTATTTCCTGGAGGACCACGTCCGGCGCCTGCGGAGCTCCTGGCGCGAGCTCTTCCCCACTGCCGCACCCGATCCCGACTGGCAAGAGGTGCTCCGACAGGTGCTTTGCGCGAACGGGCTCGAGCAGGGCCCGGCAATGGTCAAGATTGTCGCCGCGCGGGGCGAGCGGACCGCGCCCCCCTACGACGATGTCCTTCTTGTGCGTGCCGCCCGCTATATCCACCGCCTGGAACAGCTCGACGCCGACGGGCTGCACCTCGCCCTGTATGGGGAGCCGAGACGCACACCCCTCGCGAGCCACAAGACCCTGAATCACCTCCTTGAGCGCCTGGCAGGGGAATGGGCCCGGGACCGAGGTTTTCACGAAGCGATGATCCTCAATCCGGACGGCTCGGTGTCCGAGACGAACAGCGCCAACCTGATCGCCCTCTTCGATGCAAAAGCCGTGTTCCCGGAATCGGAACACGTCCTGCCCGGCATCACTGCGGAAAAGACGCTTCCCCTGCTCCGGGAGATGGGCTACAGCATCAAGCGGCAAAAGCTTAGGCCTGCCGATCTCTATCCAGCCGACGCCGTCCTTCTGACCAACTCCCTTATGGGCGTGGTCAGCGCGAACACCCTGGAGGGAAGCCCTCTCGCCGACGGGAGGCAAATCGCCTCCAGGCTGTGCCGCGGCCTTTTCCCAGAATTCCGCAACGGCATGGTAAACGGGCCTCACAGGGGCCAAGCTTGACCCGGAGACCACTTCCAAAGTATTTTTTAACACTCATCCAGTTCCTACAACCACCATTACCGGGCCCACCCGGGCACAACGAAGCATGAGAGTGCTGCGCGGCAAGTCGGGGATTGCGCTGAGGCCAGTGTTTCATCCCGGAGTTGAATGTTGGGATCAGCACAAACTGCCCTGCTCCAGCTCATTTGAGAGAGTGTATGTTCTCCTCGCACCCTCTGCAGCGCGAGCTTTGAGGATGATATCGGGAACGTCTTCATATCGCGAACAACAAGGGCTCGCCCATTTATGAAACACTGCCTCAGCGCACGCCCCGTCGAGCCCTGCACTCATTCGGTGATTGTGTGCAGGGCAGGCCTCGCGGGCCCGATTTTTGGATTATAAATCAGCAAGTTGTCCACATTTTCAAATAAACCGCATTTTCTGATTCGCGGAAAAAAACAGCTCGAGACGACCTATGCGCGTTCTCATCCTCGGTGCCGGGGCCCTGGGAAGCCTTTTCGGGGCCAGACTGCACAATGCCGGCATTCCCGTCATACTCTACAGCCGCAATACCGAGCACATCCGCGCGGTCCAACAAAGCGGGCTCCGCGTGCACGAGCTGGATGGTCGAACACGCACCCTGTATCCCCAGGCTTGCGCGGACATGGCTGAGGTTCCCTGGACCCCCCAGCTGGTGCTCACGCTGATCAAGTCCCGCGACACCGAGGATGCAGTGCGGGCGGTGCTTCCCTGTTGCTCCGGGGAAACCCTCTTCCTGACTTTGCAGAACGGCATGGGTAACGCCGGGCACATCCAAAAGCTGGCCGGCAGGGAAAGGGTCCTTGCCGGGACAACGGCCCAGGGGGCCACGCTCCTCAGACCCGGTGAAGTCCGCCACGGCGGGGAGGGAACGAGCTATGTGGGACGCCCGGACGCGCAGGCGGACGAGGCGGCAGAGCGGACCGCCGTCCTGCTGGACGGGGCGGGGCTTCCCTGTGAGGCCACGGATGAGGCCGACCGCCTGATCTGGAAGAAGCTTTTGGTGAACGTGGGCATCAACGCGATCACCGCTTTGGCCCGTGTGCCCAACTCATGGATCGAGGCCGATCCCTCGGCCCGGGAGCTGGCCTGCACCGCCGTGCGTGAGGCGCGCGAGGTAGCCCGAAGCGCGGGATTCGAATTTCCGGAAACCGTGGATCGGGAAGTCCTGGATGTGGCAGCGAGAACCAGCAGCAACCGCTCCTCCATGCACCAGGATGTCGCTGCGGGCAGGCCCACCGAGATCGAGGCCATCAACGGAGCTGTGGAGGATCTGGCCCGTCGCTACGGGCTCGCCGCACCTGTCAACTGGACACTGACCCGCCTCGTACGGCTCATTGACGCAACGCATTAGCAGGGGGAGGCCGACTATGCCCGATAGACTCACCGCGCCGCAAATTCGCCAGACGAAGGACGAGCGCAAGCTGACCATGCTCACTGCGTACGACTATCCCACAGCCAAGCTCCTGGACCAGAGCGGCATAGACATGCTCCTGGTGGGGGATTCCCTGGCCATGACCGTACTGGGCCATGAGGACACCCTCAGCGTGGGGATGGAAGAAATGCTGCACCACACCCGGGCCGTGGCCAGGGCGGCAGACTATTCCCTCGTCGTGGGGGATATGCCCTTTTTATCCTATCAGGCCAGCAGGGAGCAGGCAGTATACAACGCGGGGAGATTCCTCAAGGAGGGCCGGGCCCAGGCGGTCAAGCTGGAGGGCGGCAGATCCGTGCTGCCCCAGATCGAGGCCATCGTGGCCGCCGGCATCCCCGTCCAGGGCCATCTGGGGCTCACCCCGCAGAGCTCGGCCCAGTTGGGCGGCTTCAAGGTACAGGCCAGAAGCGCAACCACTGCAGGGAAGCTGCTCGAAGAGGCCCATGCCCTGGTCCAGGCCGGGTGCTTCAGTATCGTCCTGGAAGCCGTCCCCGCGGAGATCGCAGAGAAGGTCGCCGAGGAGATCCCTGTCCCCGTCATCGGTATCGGGGCGGGAGCGGGATGTGACGGCCAGGTGCTGGTGTTTCACGACTTGGTGGGCCTCTATCAGGGGCAGCCCCCCAAGTTCGCCAAACAATACGTCAACCTGGCCGACGCCGTGAGCGAGGCAGCCCATACGTTCAAAACCGAGGTGAAGGAAGGCACTTTTCCCGCCTCGGAACACTCCTTTTTCCTTCCCCGGGAAGAGCGGAACAAACTCTGAGGCCGGAATGAACAGCAAAGAGCTCGATCCCCTTTTCAGAGCCCTTCCCCGCCATCCCGGAATCATGGGCAAGGAGCGCTTCTTTAATGCTGCGGTGCTCATCCCGTTGCTGGAATGCGACGGAGAGCTGCATTTTCTCTTTCAAAAACGTGCCAGGGATATCCGTCAGGGGGGAGAAATCTGTTTTCCGGGAGGTGAGCACGAGCCGGAGGCAGACGGTCTGTGCAGGGAAACGGCCCTTCGGGAGGCAGAGGAGGAGCTGGGTATCTCCAGGGAGCGCGTCAGCATTCTGGGGCACATGGACACCCTTGTCTCCCCGCGGGGGATCACCGTGGACAGCTTCCCCGCCCTGCTCGACATTCGCGGCCCGGACGAGCTCGCACCGGACCCCAGGGAAGTGGAGCGCGTTTTCAGCCTCCCCGTCTCCTGGTTCGAGGAGAACGAGCCGGACACATACTGGCTCAAGCTCCAGATCCAGC
>JAZKRN010000197.1:0-5759 GCA_036628655.1 Desulfohalobiaceae bacterium
CGCGAGGCTCGACGGGTGAAGCGCTTCGCTGGGTTCCATATAGACCTTGCCCTTGTTGAAACCGCAATAGGCGAAATTTGAGCCCAGTGCCGACTGGAGACGCGTCATATGAATCCTGCCTCGAACACAAGTTGTTCAGGGAGGGTCGATGAGGTGTTGCGTATCCCATCATGTGAACCCCGGGATGAAACCCGCGCTTCAGCGTCCACCCGCCTTCGCCTCGCATTTTCATGTTTCGTTGTGCCCGGGTGTTGGCCCGGGAATGAGGGTTGTATAGACATACTTTCCGGACAGTAGGTGGCAGGCGACGCGACCCTGCTGCTCCAGATAGCGCAGATGGGCCATGGCCTCGCCTGTGGCGAACCATTTCTGGGCCAGGGGAAAGTCCCGCCAGTTGGAACAGTCGAGGTCCCACTGCATTCTGGAGGCCACCTCGTAGGGGGTGAGCCCGTCGCCATGGAGAAGGGTGAGGATTTCCTCCAGCCTCTCCTGATGATGGGCGGCTATCTCCCGGATCCTGATGACGGGATCGTCGAAGGGCTCTCTGTGGCCGGGCAGGGTCAGGGAAGGGGCGAGCTCCCGGATCCGGACCAGACTCTTCAGGTAGTCCTGGAGTGGGTTGCCCATTTCGGACCACTGCGCTATGTTCGGGGTTATCCCGCGCAGGAGGAGGTCGCCGCAGATCAGCAGGCCCTTCTCCGGTTCGTGGAGACAGAGGTGTCCGTCGCTGTGGCCAGGCGTGTGCAGACAGGTGAAGCGATACCTGCCTGTGCGGATTGTGGTCCCGTCCTGCAAAGGGCGGTAGCGGACGGCGCCATCGGGCCGATAGCGATATCCGGGATGGCTGTCCCGGGCATGTCTGAGTCGATCCCCGGGCAGGCCGCAGCGGTGGCCGAAGGAAAGGATTTCCTCCCACTGGCCCATGGAGTTGATGGTTCGGCCATCCAGAGGGTGACAGCTGACCGTGGCTCCGTGGGTTTCCAGAAGATAGCCCAGCCCGCTGTGGTCCGCGTGCATGTGGGTCAACAGGACATCGCTGCGCGCGGGGTCCAGATCCAGATCCCGCAGGGCGTCGAACAGGGCCCGGCTGCACTCTGTGCTGTTGAAACCGGTGTCCACAATGAGCCAGCGATCGCTGTCCCGGATGACATAGCAGTTCAGGTTCCCCAGAGGGGTTTTGGGCAGCGGTACGGAAATGCGATGGATTCGGGGCAGTATCTCTTCGGGCATTTGCTCACGGCTCCCGGGCTTGACTCGCAAGGAACGGCCCAGCGGCGCAAGGAGATTCCACATTTTATTCTATGCCACACAAGGCCTGTCAGAACAAGGGATGGATCGAACGGCTTCGGGAAGCCGAGGCCTGGGTGGAGCAGTGGCCCGAAGAGCTCGGCGAGGCACGATCGATCCAGGACGATTTGCGCTGGCAAGTGGTTTGCCGGGACGAGTATTGCGGACCGGATTTGATCGCTGGAGTGGATGTCGGGTATGACAATAAGCGGCATGTCGCCAAAGCCGCAGTAGCGGTTCTCGCAACAAGGGATCTGCGTCTTGTGGACGCGGCCACGGCCGAGGAGTCGATTCGTTTTCCCTACATCCCGGGATACCTCTCCTTTCGGGAAATCCCGGCTGTGGTCAAGGCCCTGCGGCGTTTGGAGATCGCGCCGGACATGTGTCTCTGCGACGGACAGGGAGTCGCCCATCCCCGCGGATTGGGACTGGCCTCGCATCTGGGGGTCATTCTGGACATGCCCAGCGTGGGTGCGGCCAAGTCGAAGCTTTTGGGTGACCATGATCCCGTTGGGGAACAGAAGGGATGTCGGGAATGGCTTTACAGAAATGGGGAGCGAGTGGGCCAGGTGCTGCGAAGCCGCACGCGCGTGAAGCCGATTTATGTTTCCTGCGGCCATCTGGTCGCTCAGGCTTCGGCAGGAGACATTGTCCTGGGCCTGACCACGAAGTACAGGCTTCCGGAGCCAACTCGGCAAGCTCATTCCTTGACCAGATCGGGAATAGCCGTCTCCGCTGAAAGAAATGCTGGATAATCGCATATACGAATTGATCTCAATCCGCTCAAACCCATCTGAAACCGATAGGATAGTGATCTTCCTCGAACTGATTTCGATGCGGATTTCAATCAACAAGCGCATGATTTCAAAGAATTCCAGTAAAATTCAAGCGATTTGACAGGTTTGCAAGTTTTTGTAAATTGACTCTATATTCATCGGGTGTATTGCCGAAAAGGATAAAGGGTGAATTGAATCGGTGAAGCCAACAGCGGGAGTACGTTCTTGGGATTGGTGCGCATTGAGGCTGGTAGCTGAGTGAAATCATTATTTTGATTTTTTAAGGAAGGGGAGGCGCTTTGAGCCGAGCCAAAATTGTCTGGTTTTCCGATTCTGGAAAGCCCATGAAAATGATGTCCATGCGGAAATGGGTGATCAAGTTTTTTCTCGGCACATCCATTTTCTTGCTGATTTTGTCCCTTGTGCTCATTGTTATCACCAGCTTATATGCCAACCGGATGGAGGCCACGCGGGCAAGGAATAAGCGATTGAATGAACGGATTGCCGAACAGGAGCAACGCATACAGAGCTTAAAACAGAATGTCCTTGCCCAAGATAAAACCCTTTCCCGGATGCGGTCCAAGCTGGAAAAATCCGAGGATGAGCTTCAGGAAATCCGGGAAATGGAAATCAAGCTGCGCCGTTTCCTGGATCTGAAGCATAAGAAGCCCCTTTCCGAAGACAGCTCCCATCAGGGCGGATTCAAAACAGACGGCGAGGGTGAGGTCGCTCAAATCCCCATGGATAATGCGACCGTGGACATGAAGTCCGAACAGGTCGTCTCCTACTCCCTGACCCTCAAGGAGAGCCTGCGGGAAGTGGTGCGCTCCTTGGAGCAGAAGAAGGAACAGTTGCTCCACACGCCTTCAATTCTTCCGGTCAAGGGCGAGGATGTTTGGCTTTCCGCAGATTTCGGAAGGCGAACCAATCCCATGACCGGGCGAAGAGAGATGCACACCGGCATTGATGTAGCCGGTGGATACAAGACACCCATCATCGCTCCGGCCAAGGGGAAGGTATACAGGATCGGCGAGAGCCGCATCCTGGGCAAGTATGTCCGTGTACGGCATGGGGACAAACTCAGAACGACGTACGGACATCTTCACTCCTTCGCAACCAAGAAGGGGGCACGAATCGAAAGAGGCGATGTGATCGGCTATATGGGAAATACCGGGCGGAGCACGGGAACACACCTGCACTACGAGGTTGTCGACAAGAACAAGGCAAGGGACCCCATGAAATATATTTTGGATCGTAAAAGTCAAACCCTATCCTTGAGGTGATTCTTCAATGAAAAAGAAAAATCAATCCAAACACAATTCTTCGGCATCCCCGACACTTATCGGAGCAGATAGTTCCTTTGAGGGAACTTATAAAGGAAACGAAAGTATCTGCATTGAAGGAGAGTTCAAAGGCAATATTGAAGGAACGAATAATGTTTATGTTCATGAAGGTGCTCGAGTAACAGCCGATATCAATGCCAACTTCGTAATTGTACATGGTGAAATTAATGGAAATATTATTTCTGAAGAGGAGATTAACATCGGAGCTACTGGCCGTGTAAACGGTGATGTGCGAACAAAGTCCCTTACTGTTGTTACAGGTGGATGTCTTAATGGCCAGTGTCATATGCAGGCTAACGAAAATACGATCGAAGAAAGCGAGGCTCAGGGCAGATTTGGTTCCTGGAAAAAGAAGGAAGCAGTGCAATCGGAGACGAGTCAGGAGGATTTTGTTGATCTTGAGACTGTGAACTTCGAGAATTCCTCAGAAAAAGTCGATGAAGGGTCTGCCACAACGTAGTTCTTCTTTGAGATGCTTTGTATGTAAATGTGAATAATTCACTGAATGAGCAAAAGGGATCAGGAAGCGAGCTGGGTTTCAGAATACACCTTGGCCTTGTTGGAACAGCAAGAGGCGCAATTGAGCCCAGTGCCGACATAAGACGCACCATCTGAATCCTGCCTCGAACCCAAGCGGTTCTTGGAGCGTCGATGATGGGCTGCGGGTCTCGTCCTGTGAAACCCGGGATGAAACCCGCGCTTCAGCGTCCACCCGCCTTCGCCTCGCATTTTCATGCATCGTTGTGTCCGATGTTCGCTCTAAAATGCTGGGCGTAATTATCCTCCAATCTCAGATTTTACTCTGCGGCCCTTTCTCTCAAAGAAGGACCAAGCCGGACAAGGACGGACATCCCAGCCTCCCCAGGAGGTAAATTCTCCCTTTCCCCTCCTTCTCATTCCTCTAGAGGTTGATGCAGTACGTATTAACTGCTACAATTTTTAAGCCATACTTATTTCTACGAGTAAAAAAACTCGCATCTTCTCTTCCTCAATCAACAAAAAATGTGTTGTGTAATCAACTGGTTTTATTGTTTTTTTGTAAAGAAGCAGCGAAGCTTTTTCCGTACGGATGGTGGTCTTTCCGGCTACGCATAAGCAATAAATATACAAAGAGTATTCAAGGGGTTGTTATCGGAGTGATCCGAGGAATTGTCATGGAGTTCTCCATTTAAAGACCAGAGATCGTTTTTGAATCATTGCAGTTTTCGACGGCGGAGCTGCAGCCAAAAGAGCCCGGAGGATCTGAAAATATGACTATGCCTCGTCTTTTTCTCGCCTTGTCTCTCATTGCGTTTTTGTTTGCTCCCACTTGGGTCGGCATCGCGCAGGCCGGGGAACGTGACCCCATTGTCGTCGGTTCCAAGATCGACACCGAAGGGGCCCTCCTGGGCCAAATGATGGTGACCCTTTTCCGTTCCAACGGTCTCGAAGTCGTGGACAAGACGGAGTTCGGAACGACTCCTATTGTCCGTAAGGCCATCAAGTCCGGCCAATTGGATATCTATCCGGAATATACCGGTAACGGGGCCTTTTTCTTCGACTCTGTAGAAAGCGACGTGTGGAGGGATGCGGACAGGGCCTACGCCACGGTCAAGGAGCTCGATGCCGAGCAAAACGATCTGGTCTGGCTCAAGCCGGCGCCGGCGAACAACACTTGGGCCATCGCCGTCCGAAGAAAGCTGGCCCTGGAGCATGGATTGAAAACACTCGAGGACTTCGCGGAGTTCGCCATTAGCGGAGGCCGTATCAAGCTGGCCTGTTGCGAGGAGTTCGTCAATCGCGAGGACGTGTTGCCCGCATTCCAGGAGGCGTATGGCTTCTCCCTGGAAGAGGATCAGCTCCTGGTCTTTTCCGGCTGCAACACCTCCCAGACGGAACAGGCAGCAGCCCGCGGCACGAGCGACGTCAATTTTGCCATGGCCTTTGGCACAGACGGATCCCTGGCTGCTCTCGATCTTAAAGTTCTCAAGGACACCAAGAGCATCCAGCCCGTTTATCAGCCGGCCCCCTTGCTTCGGCGGGAGGTCAAGCAGGCATATCCCGAGCTCCCCTCCATTCTGCGCCCCCTATTCCGATCCCTGGATCAGGAGACCCTTCAGAAGCTCAATTCCCGGATCGCAGTTCAAGGGCGACCTGCGGAAGAGGTGGCCAAGCAATACCTTCGGGATCGGGGAATGCTTGATGAAGAGGGCGCTCCCTAGCAGCCTGGTGAAAAAGTCCTTATCAGGCAGGGCGTTTTAAAATTTCAAGGGTCAGGCGCGACCCGGCACTCACTTTTTCCCGAAGTTCAATATATTACACGAGCAAACATAAAAAAGTGAGTGCCGGGCAAGGTCTTAGTTTACCCCGCCTG
>JAZKRN010000198.1:0-5671 GCA_036628655.1 Desulfohalobiaceae bacterium
GCCGGAATGAAACACTGGCCTCAGCGCACGCCCCGACTCGCCACGCAGCATTTTCGTGCTTGGTTGTGCCCGGAGCCCGGGAATGACGGTTATATGAAAGCCCGCAATAAAGAGAAAAAACGACGATTCAAATTTGACAAGACACGAGATTGTGGTCCTTCACTGTATCTCTTCGGCTCTCGCTGAGAGAGAAGCATATCCCGTTTTCCTGGACTCTCACAGCGCATGCTGGGTTAGCGGGAAGGGAGCTGATGAGTGATTCTGGCTCTGATACCGTGCCTCTCGAGATGGCTCCGGAATTGTTCTGCCTTGAGCGCGGATTGTGTGGAAGCCACCAGGAGCTGGGCCGTATGGGTCTCGTCCCATATCCAGTAATGCTCGACAAAAGTAAGGCCCGTTGAGGCAACTTTCTCCCTGAGCTGTTCCCTGGCCCGATCTCTTTCAGCAAATTCAAGCCCATTGAAGTATGCTCCGCAAGCGAGGATATAGTGCATGGGGCGCCTCACAAATCCGGTCTCGTATTCCCCGATGGCAGTACGGACTTCTGTATGCTCGAATGCGGTCCTGGTGCTGTCTCGATCGAGCTCTGCCTTCACTGCCTCAAAATACTTGAAATGGCATGCAAGGACAACTCCATGGATAAGGGCTCGATGAAAGCTCTCGAAAAAAACCGTCATCCCGTTTTTTTATTTATGCCCCTGCCAGGTGTTCACTGTTCCGGGTGCAGGGGAAGGCAGCCCTGCAGAAGCCTGGGCCTTTGCGAGAAGGAAAGCGTGTGCTGACGGATCTTTTCGGACAGGAAAGGTTTTCGCGGATTGCGGTGAGCGCTCGAGGGGTTCCCGGCACATGTGATTTGGGGTATTCTGCGCGCAAAAAAACTTCTGGCTTCTCAAGGTGAGTGATCAAGGTTTGTTCGGATGGATTCGGGCACAAACTCGATCTCAAGGCAGGACTGGCTATGACATCCTGGCATCGTACCCACTGCGGCAGAATGGATCACGGGGGATGTGCTCTCCGGGTCGGTGTAAGCAACAATCGTATCACCGAACTGCGGGGCGATCCCGAAGGGAGCCTGAATCGCGGCTATATCTGCGGCAAGGCCTTTGCAGCGCCGGAGAAGCTGGTCCATCCGGATCGATTGCGGCAGCCCCTGATTCGAACCGGAGAGCGCGGCCGGGGCAAGTTGCTCACTTCCAGTTGGGAGACGGCCCTGGATAGGATCGCCGAGAGCCTGAATCGCTGCCGGGAACGACACGGAGCGGACAGCGTGGCCTTCGGGCAGGGGATGCCCAAGGGCCTGGAACATTTTGGTCTGATCAGGCTGGCCAATGCCTTCGGCTCGTCGAATGTGGTCGCGGTCCAGGATGTGTGCCACGCCCCTCGGGAGATAACCGGCAGGCACACGTGCGGCTTTTATCCGGTGGTGGACTACACCGAGGCCAGCGAGCTTGTTCTGCTGTGGGGCTCCAATGCGGCGGCGACCAACGAGGAGGGCGCTATCTGCGGCCCACTGCTTCGGCAGCTCAAGCGGGGCACGAAGCTCGTGGTGGTGGATCCCCGCAGGACCTCACTCGCGGAGCGTGCTGATCTGTGGCTTCAGCCGCGCCCCGGATCGGACTGTGCGCTGGCGCTCAGCTTCCTCCACGTCCTGTTCGAGGAGGGCCTCCAAAATGAGGCCTTTGTCAGGGACTGGACCGTGGGAGCGGACGAGCTTGCGGAGCGCGTGCGGGGCTATTCCCCGGAAGCCACCGAATCCGTAACCTGGGTGTCTTCCGAGAAACTCCGCAAGGCCGCCAGGCTCTACGCGGAAGCGAGCCCTGCTGCGCTGGGATGGGGCAACCCCGTGGAACAGACGCGTCAGGCGTTTTCCACAATCCGGTCCCTGGTCTGCCTCATGGCCCTGACCGGGAATCTGGATATCCCAGGGGGAAATCGTCAGCCCGTGGAGCCGGAGGTCCGCAAGCAGGCCGATTTCGTGCGCGCGGATCTGTTGCCCGGAAAAAAGTCGCGCATCCTGAACGCCTATTACGGCACAGTGCCCGGGCTGATGACCGTGCCTCCGGCCTTTTTCCGAAAAGCCGTCCTTGAGGATGACCCCTATCCGGTTCGCGCTGCCTACATGCAGGGCACCAACCCCCTGCTGACCCACGCCGACAGCGTCCAAACACGACGGGCTCTTGATGCCCTGGATTTCTTGGCTGTTTCGGACATTTATCTCACTCCGACTGCGGCTCTCGCGGACGTTGTCCTGCCCGCGGCCACCCAGTTCGAGTTCAACGATATCGGGCATTACGGCCTGGGGCATGGCCTGCTCCTGGCCCGGCCCCAAGTTGTGGAGCCGCCGCAGCAGTGCCTCTCGGACCTGGAGATCATCAACCGTCTGGGCCCCCGCATCAGCAGGCCGGATCTCTGGTTCGAGCACTCGGGGCAGATGCTGGATCATCTGTTGGCCCCCGCGGGCATGGACTATGCGGATCTGTGCCGGGAAGGCGTTCTCAGGGGAGAGAATCGGTCCCGTAAATATCTGGATCAGGGATTCAAGACCCCCAGCGGAAAGGTGGAGCTCAGCCTGAGCAGGGCGGACAAGTTGGGCGTTCCCGAGCTGCCCGAGTTCCGCGGCCTCCCCAGGGAGACGGACCGGGAGTATCCCCTGGTGCTTACCTGCTCCAAGAGCCCGTATTATCTGCATTCCTCCTACAGATGGGTTTCGCGGCTTCGCAGAAGGGAGCCGGATCCAGTGGCAGTCATTCATCCGCAAACAGCACAAGAGCACGATATCGCACAGGGGGAGTGGATGGTCCTTGCTACGGAGCGGGGGCGCATCGAGCAGAAGGCCAGGATCCGGGACCGGGTCCTGCCGGGAGTCGTGCATGCCGCATACGGCTGGTGGTTTCCGGAGACAGGGGAGGAAAGGGGGTACGAATGGGACAGATCCAACTATAATGTCCTGACTTCAGCGGACAATTCGGGCCGGGAATACGGTACTCCCGATCTCAAGGGATTGGCGTGCCGTATCGAGAAGGGGCCCCTGCATTCCGGTTCTGGAAGAGGGTGATAGGCAGCAGGCGTGACTTGCCCTTTTTATCTCCAAGAATCAAAGAGTTGGGGTAACTATTCAGCACTTTGCCGAACCGTAAGCCGACACGGGGCATTTTGACTCATGCAGCTCCGACTCTGGATTTTCTAACGTCCGGCACTCACTTTCCCAGGGGCATGGAGTATTTGGGCAAGCATCCAGAAAAGTGAGTGCCGGACGAAGAAAATCTGGCAGAGTCTCCACTGAAATGATTCAAAATACCCCGTGTCGGCTTACAATAGTTAGTGGAGTGGTGAATAGTTACGAGTTGGGTTCCATTTCCAGGCAAAAGGGAGCGAAGCCTCTCCGGAAAATTCATTGACCTGACATATACAGGAGCCCGGCGGCAGCATGGGTCGCCGGACCCCCTTCCCGGACAGCGGAGCGGGCTATTGTCCCATCTGGCCCTGCTGACCACTCCCTGTGCGATTCTGATTGATTCTGCGCATTGTTTTGCGGGCTTCATCGAGCTTATCCAGGTATTCCTGGGTCTTGGGGTCTTCCTTTTTCATGGCCTTGAGGAAATCCTTCTGCAAGCTCTTGCGCTTTTTCATCAGCTCCTGATCCTGCCTGAGCTGCATAACTGCCTTGACCTTCTCCTTCCGGGTGGCGTTCTCCGAAACAAGATCATTCATCTTGTTTTTCTGCATTTGCCTGAGCTCTTCGCGCCTCTCCTTGAGCTCAGGGTTTTTCTCCATGACACTTTTTTGAATATTGCGGAGCTTTTCGGAGTAATTCTTCGCCTTTTGCTTGGCCTCTTGGAGCTTTTGGTCGGACTGGGGCTGGTTCGCTTTTTGTTCAGCGACAGCCTGGCCCACAGCGAAAACGAGCACAAGCAGCGTCGCGAGCGCAGCGCAAGCGGTTCTCTTTCCCATGGTGCAGCGGATCGATCCGAGCATGAAGACCTCCTGTACATATGCTTGGGGTTGCGGGTAACAAGCATCGAGCCGAACGAGGGCGTGGAGAGCGCTTTTCGGGACGTGCGGCCTCAACGGGCTCTTTGAGCTTGTTCCCAACCGGAAGGGTTTCCGGAGGGAATGACAGGTATGACTTGCTCTTCAACCTGTGTCAATGCGCGTTGCCTGAAACATGAGGATTGTCCCCGCTCACGGAGTGCCCTGTGGTCTGTCAGCTCCTGTTGTTTTCCGGTATAAAGCACCCGGAATAAAAGATTTTCACGGCCCTTTCCGGTACGGTCATTGAAAAGCTTGAGGACCTGGGTGAGCGGCAGGGCCTGTGCTTCCTCCTGGCCCCATGAAGTGAGCTCCTGGGCCGCGGGATTCATGCGCGTGATGAGGCCTCCTGAATCGGTGCTAATAACCCCGTCTCCGATGGAATGAAACGTTGTGCGAAGGTCCTCTTCTCTGGAACGCATGAAGGCTTCCCTTTCTCCGACAGCTTCCCGCATGTGGCTGAAATGTACATGAAGGGACCACAGCTCCGAGCAATTCCCCAAGCCGTGATCCCGTTCCTGTTCGGTGTTCACCGGCTCGTGGCCCTGTCTCAGGGCATCGAGCTCCTGGGTGAACCGGCTTAGGGGCTGGACAATGACCCGTTGGAGCCTTCGGTCGAACAAGAGGGCCGCAGTTCCGAAGAGGGTCATGAGACCGACTAGGGACAGGGCAATGGTCCACAGAGCAGGCGTGAAGAGGGGGGGGAGCCCTCTGCTCCACGCCCACTTTTCAGTTGCTGATTTGGATCTCGGTGGGGCTCATAAAGTGCATCGCCCCGTTCCTTTGAAAGAACTCCGAGCCAATTTCTTTATCGTTCATTGAGGAGATGATTTTTCGATTCCCTATGTTGGTCCGTTGATTGATCCGTTCCATGTCCGGATGGCCCAGAAGATTGCCGTAGGCATCGGTCAAGATGATGGAATCGCTCACCATATGGTGGGTCAGTCTTTGCAGGAAGTTCTGCAGGGCACGGAGATCCAGCTCCGCCAGAAGCATGCGGTTCCCGGAGCCGGGCTGCACCATGCCCACCACGATCTCCTGGTGATAATTTGAGGAGTAGGGCGGCGTAAGATAGAGCCTCTCCTGGATCGAGGCGGATTCCAGCGCACCGTGATATTTTTGTCTTTGTTCAGCCTGCTGGGGAGAGGCGCGCACGACTCTACCCGATTGGTCGAGGAGATAGACGGTCTGTATGGTTTGGCTATAGCTGGTGAAGGAGCTGAGGTCGTATGTCGATAATCCACTTTCCCGGAAGATCGGAGTGAAGAATTTGAGCTCTTGTTTGCTTTGTTTAAGGTAGGTGTTGACATGCTCGGCAACTGTCCGCACAGAGTGCTGCTAATTTTTCTGAATGGCCTGTGTCTCCAGGCCGATCCATACGGCCGCTCCGCAGAGAAGGCCCAAGACGGCAGGCAGGAGGAGCCATTTGGCCATGAAGGTGTGTACTAGTGAAGAAAGGCGTTTAAGGGCCATTACTTGGTCCCCCTCTCGATCCGGGATACTGGAGTGAAAGTACCGTTTTGGATCGAAAGGATACGTAGCAGCATGTTGAAAAAGTCCGTATCAGGCAGGGCGTTCAAAAATTTCAAGTGACGGCGCGACCCGGCACTCACTTTTTTTCCCGAAGTTCAATATATTACGA
>JAZKRN010000199.1:0-5664 GCA_036628655.1 Desulfohalobiaceae bacterium
CGCGCTAGACAGTTTCTTGCAATAATTCAGACAGTTGGACACATTTTCATATAAAAAAGTATACCTCGATTGCAGGGTTCTCCGTTCTCCCTTTTTCTTTCAGGGTTCCTGCTTATTGGTCCCGAGCCACGGATCAGTATCCCATATCTCTTCTCGAATCTGACGTCCGATATTCGACATCAGACATCCGAAATACGGGTTTCATCGGGACCTTCGCGACGGGAGCAAAATTGAGCCGTGTCCCTGTGCCAGGCTGCGTTTGCATAGCCGCGGGGGTTGTGGCAATATCGAACAAAAGATTTCAACCTGAAAAATCCCGATGAATCGGCGATTTTTCTCTTCCTTCTCACACAATGAACGGACAGCGCAGAATCAATCAGCTTTTCCTATTTGGCCTTCCTCGCCAAGAGAGGGTTGCTCCGGCTGGGACCGCTAACAGGACAGCGACCTCGGTAGGAATGTCTGCGCCAGAGGGATTGGTGCCGTTATGAGCCTTCAGTTGCGGCAGAACCTGAAACTCTCCCAACAGCTGGTGATGACCCCGCAACTGCAGCAGGCCATCAAGCTGTTGCAGTTGTCCCAAACTGAGCTGGTGCAGACCGTCGAGGAGGCCCTTCTGGAGAATCCGCTTCTGGAGAGGCGCCAGGAGCAGGACTCAGATGAGGGGAATCCGGGAGACACGGAAGGGGAGCCCAGGGCGAACGCAGAGGAAACCGTGTCCTTTACCGGTAAGGAGAAGGACATGGCTCAGACCGCGGAATGGGAGGACTACCTGGGGTTGTTCTCCAGCACCTCCAAGTCCGTTTCCGAACGCGAGCTCCCCGATGACGCGGCGTCCCTGGAAGCCATCTCCTCGGTCAAGCCTTCACTGGAAAGCCACCTGTCCTGGCAGCTCCACCTCTCCCATCTCACTTCCCGCCAAATCAAGATCGGCGAAATTCTGATCCAGAACCTCGACTCCAGCGGCTATTTCGGTATCTCCCTGGACGAGGCGGCATCCCTTGCCCAGTGCACTCCGGAGGCAGCCGAGGAGGTGCTCCACGCGATTCAGCGTTTCGACCCCGTGGGGGTTGCGAGCCGCAATCTGCAGGAATGTCTGGTCCGTCAGCTCGAATTGCAGGATTGGCAGGATCCCGTGCTTTTTTCCCTGGTCCGGGATCATCTCTCGGATCTGGAAGAGCTCGATATCCGCCATCTTGCCGGCCGGCTCGGCGTCTCCAGGGAACAGGTCGATAAGTATCTGGATATCCTTCAATCCCTGGACCCGCGTCCCGGGAGCAGCTTTGGCGGCGGAGAAACCATCTATGTCAGCCCGGATGTTTTTGTCTACAACTTTGACGGCGAATTCCTGATCATGCTCAATGAAGACGAGCTGCCCGACATCGGCCTGAATTCGCAATACCAGGATATGTCCGGAATTCAGGACAAGAAGGAAAAGGATTTCGTGCAGCAGAAGATGCGTGAGGCGATGTGGCTCATCAAGAGCATTCAGCAGCGACAGCGCACCCTTTACCGGGTGATGGAGAGCATTGTCCGTTTCCAGCGCGATTTTTTCGAAAAGGGGATGACAGCGCTCAAGCCTATGGTGCTCAGGGATGTGGCCGAGGATATCGAAGTGCACGAGTCCACGGTCAGCCGCGTGACTGCGAACAAATTCGCTTCCATGCCGCAGGGGCTCTTTGAGCTGAAGTTCTTCTTCAGTAGCGGCGTGGGCACGGACGGCGGCGGAAACATGTCCGCTGTGAGCGTCAAGAGCGCCATCAAGGACATGATACGGGATGAGGACCCCAAAAAGCCGCTCAGCGATAAGCTCATCGCCGAACGGCTCAACGAGCTGTTCGATTTGAATATTGCCAGGAGAACCGTTGCCAAGTACAGAGAGGCCCAGGATATTCCCTCTTCATCGCGTCGAAGGAAGAAGGTTCGTTAGCCACTTGCTGGAAAAACCCCTCATCGAGTCGAAGGCAAAATGCTGACAGAGGACGGTGGATGTCGTATATCCTCTTGCAGGGCGTTGAAACTCTTCCAATTGCTGCGTTGTCCGGCACCTATTAGAGGTGACAAAAGGGCATCTGATTGACTTGGCTTCACAAATAGGTGCCGGATTCAACCTCTCATGGAGGTTCACTACGACCCAGTGAAACGAAAGGAGGTTTCACGGGGTAAACTTCGACCTTGCCCGGCACTCACTTTTTTTATGTTTGCTCGTAATATATTGAACTTCGGGGGGAAAGTGAGTGCCGGGTCGCGCCTTGCTCTTGAAATTTTTGAACGCCCTGCCTGATAAGGACTTTTTAACAGGCTGTCAGAGGCGGCAAATCCTGGGTCATGACCGGGAGCCCAGGTTATTGAAATTTTTCAGTGTCGGGAATTGACGGGGAGTTCGTATCATGGGGCTCCGAATTGCGGTTTGAGGGGAGCGGTTGCCGCGGGCCCCTCCGCGGAGAGGGTCCGGCATCCTGGAATCAGGCTGTTTCTGGGCAAGCAAGTCGAAAGGAGAGAGTATGGACATCCAGTTTGAATTCAAGAATGTCAATCCTTCGGAGCATCTCAAGGACTACGCCCGGACACGCTTTCAGAAGCTGACCAAGTATATCCGCCGCGAGGACAGCGCCGTTCTGTCGGTCCTGATGGAATTGGACCGTTTTCGCCAGATGGTCGAGGTCAAGCTGACCGCGGACGATCTCCATCTGACCGCCAGCGGCGAGTCCGAGGACATGTATGTCACCATCGATCAGGTCCTGGACAAGCTGCGGGCCCAGCTCAAGCGGAGCAAGGACAAGGAGAAGGATCGCCGCAAGGGAAAGCTGGACAGGCAGAACAATACCGGTGCTCCCGGGGGCCCTGAAGGCGCACCCTTTGCCGAGGGCGGTTTCGAGCCCACCATCGAATGGGAGGACATGAAGGAGCTCAAGCCCATGACTCCCGAGGAGGCTGTGATTCAGCTGGAGCAGGAGGAGCTCGACTTTCTGGTTTTCATCAATGCGGACAATGAGCGGGTCAACGTGCTCTACAGCAAGAACACAGGCAATTACGGCCTTATCGATCCGAGGGTGTAGGGATGCAACTTGTGGACTACCTGGACAGGGACTTGATTCTCCCGGATCTGAAGTCCGAGACGAAGTCGGAGGTCCTGGAGGAGTTGCTCGCTCCCCTCCAGGACAAGCAGGAAGAGCTCGATCCGGAAAAGGCCAGGGATATCCTCCTGGAGCGGGAAAAGCTGGGCAGCACCGGAATAGGCAACGGAGTAGCCATTCCCCACGGCAAGATGGAGGAATTGGAGAACATTGTCCTCGTCGTGGGCCGGAGCCTCCAGGGGGTGGACTTCGATGCCCTGGATCGGGAGCCGTGCACGATCATTTTCCTGGTTCTGGCGCCGGAGAATGTGGCAGGAACCCATTTGCGTTTGTTGGCCCATATATCCAGACTGCTCAAGGATCCCGACTTTCGGGAGAGCTTTATGGAGGCCAGTGACCGGGAGGGGCTCTATTCGCTCCTGCAGAGCGCATGATTCTGTCGTCTTGGTGTTTTTTGGGGGCGGAGGCAGCGCGAAATGGTTTGAGAGCGGCAAACAGCCACGGAAAGGGAAAAGAGCTTGAAGCAACAGAAAAAACAGATCCTGTTGATTATCGTGACCGGGCTGTCTGGTGCCGGGAAGAGCACGGCTCTGAATGTCTTCGAGGATCTGGGGTTCTTTTGCGTGGATGGTCTGCCCTCCGGCATGATCTACAGGATGGCTCACCTCTTTCAAAAAGAGAACCCTGGAAATTATCGGGGGCTGGCTCTGGGGATCGATGTGAGGCAGGGAAATTTGTTGCGGGACTGGGAACGGGCCATGAGCCAGCTCAGCAAGCAGGACATTCAGCCCCAGATCCTGTTTCTGGAGTCGAGCCTGGATAAGCTGGTGCAGCGCTATGCGGAAACGCGAAGGCCGCATCCCCTGGCTTCCACCGAGCTCGGCCTGGAACAGGCCATTCGCAAGGAGATGGAGTTGCTCGAGCCCTTGCGCAAGGAAGTGGACCTGATCCTGGACACAACCGACTTTTCCCTGCACGATCTCCGTCGGGCGCTGCAACGGAACTGGAGCTTCATGACCGAGCCCAGCATGGGGCTGCGGGTGCACTTGCTCTCTTTTGGATACAAATACGGTGTGCCCAGGGAGGCGGACCTGGTCTTCGATTTGCGTTTTCTGCCCAACCCCCACTTCGAGCCGGAATTGAGCAAGATAAGCGGCAGGGAGGACGTCGTCCGCGAATACGTTTTTCGAGACGGAGTCGGGAGCGAGTTCAAGCGGCGATTCCTGGATTTTTTACTCTACGTCCTGCCGCTTTACGCCCGTGAGGGCCGCTATCGCGTGGCCGTGGCCCTGGGGTGCACAGGCGGCTTTCATCGCTCCGTGGCAGTCGCTGAGGAAGTCTATAACGCCCTGCTTCGGGAACAGTACAATGTTTCCCTGGAACACAGGCATCTGGAACTGGGATGATCGGAATCGTTTTGATTACGCATGACGCGTTGGGGCACACCCTTCTGCAGACCGCAGAGGGGATCCTGGGCGAGCTGGAGAATAGCATCGCGATTTCCGTGGACGGCAGCAGCAGCATGGATCAGGCGATTACCGAGATTCAGCAGCGGATCCGGGAAGTGGATCAAGGCGAGGGTGTGCTGGTGCTTACGGACATGTTCGGTGGGACGCCCAGCAATCTGAGTCTCTCCCTCCTGGAGTCCGAGCGGCTGGAGGTGATCACCGGCGCGAATCTGCCCATGCTGCTCAAAATCCTGAACAGGACGGACGCGGATCTGGAAGATCTCGCCAGCGAGGCCAAGTCGGCGGGACGGCAGGGAATTGTCGTGGCCGGCGAGGTCATGAAGAGAAAGATCAATAATAGCTAGCATCGTGCCTTGACGGTTTCCGTGCTTCAGAACCATGTAAGCGTGTACCGGAAGAGCCTGTTTTCTGTCAGCTGTCCTCCGGATCTCGCCGCGCAGCATTTTCATGCTTCCTTGTACCTGGGATTGGCCCGGGAATGAGGGCCATACAGAAATCAAACACAAACGATGATTCCCATGGGGCAAGACTCGAGACTGCCGATCTGGGTCCGTATCGACAACCGGCTGGTGCACGGTCAGGTGATCGAGAACTGGCTGCCCTACTGCAAGGCGAACAGGCTCATTGTGGCCAATGATACCCTTGCCTGCGACGAGCTGCAGCAGGAGATCGTGAGCCTTGCTGTTTCGGGCAATGTGGGGCTCGTGTTCACACCGGTGGAGAAATCCCTGGAAATCTACCACAGCCTGGACAAGGACTCCAGACCCCAGGACCTCTTTTTTCTCTTCGCCACCTGTTCCGACGCCCAAAGGGCGTACAAAAGCGGCCTCCAGTTCAAGGCGGTCAATATCGGGAACCTGCACTACGCGCCAGGCAAGAAGCAGGTCTGTGAGCATGTGGCTCTGGATCAGTCGGACAGGGAATGCCTGCGTTTTTTCCAGGAGGAGAGCGTGAAGCTGGATTTCCGCTGCGTGCCCAATAAGCAGGTTCAGGTGAGTTTGTCCTAGTGTCTTGGCAAATGTGAACCATCGTTTTCATTCTTTTCTTAGCGCCGCGCCGCCGCGTCGCTGCGCGAATAATCTTTATTTCTTATCTTCGCGAAAGTCCCAAAACTGCTT
>JAZKRN010000200.1:0-5616 GCA_036628655.1 Desulfohalobiaceae bacterium
CGTGTAATATATTGAACTTCGGGAAAAAGTGAGTGCCGGGTCGCGCTTGACCCTTAAATTTTTGAACGCCCTGCCTGAAAAAAATTTTTCAATAGGCTGCTAAGGTCTTGCCAAATCGTTGCTTTTTTTCTCTTTATTGCGGGACCCTATATTCGTCGTTGGCGATTAGGACAATATGGCAAGCCACGATCTTTTGGCAGGCGTGGGACGAGGAGGTGAGGGCGTATGACTCAGGGTCCCGAAAAGGACGCTATGGATAAGCAGAATCAGCCGCGCAGAGTCGAGCACATGGCGGATCCGGACGAGCTGGGACTGACGCCGCTGCAGGCCCTGGATCCGGACCAGGTCGAGGATGTGGACCAGCTGCTCGGGGCCATGTCCCAGACCGCCTTCGGAGGCCGGAAGCTGGGCGAGGCCCTGGATGTGCTGCAGGCAATGGTCCAGGACCCGGAGTGCCATGTGGTGGCCACCATGTCCGGAGCCATGACCGTGGCCAAGATGAGCAAGATCATCTGCACCATGATCGAGCAGCGCTGGATCGACTCCCTGGTCTCGACAGGGGCCCTCATGGCCCACGGCTTCATCGAGTCCATCGGTCTGAAGCACTATAAGTACCAAAGCGAGAGCTCCGAGGACGATCAGTGGCTCTGCAGGCAGGGGCTGAACCGGGTCTACGACACGCTGGAGCCGGAACGCAATTTCATGGAGGCAGAGAAGGTCCTCTCAGCCGCGCTGCAGGAGCTGGTGCAGACGGATCGCCATATATGCTCCCAGAAGGTCTGCCAGGCCGTGGGCAGGCATCTCAGCCACAACTACGAGGGCAGGGGAGTGCTCAAGAGCGCCTTTGAGAACGATGTGTCAGTCTACATCCCCGCATTCACCGACTCCGAGCTCGCGCTGGACATGGCCATGAACCTGCTTTCCCAATACCCGGAGTTCGCCCAGGAAGAGGCCGATCCGGGTCAGCTCCCCTTCCAGTTCAACCCCTTTTTGGACCTGTTCCACTACACCCGCAGGGTCATGCCCGCCAAGAAGCTGGGAATATTTACTATCGGCGGGGGGGTGCCCAGGAACTGGGCCCAGCAGCTGGGACCATTTGTCGAGCTCACCACGCAAAAGGTCAGTGATGTGGAGTGGCAGGGATTCCGCAGATTCCACTACGGGGTGCGCATCTGTCCCGAACCGGATCACTGGGGCGGGTTGTCCGGATGTTCGTACCAGGAGGGGATATCCTGGGGCAAATTCGTCTCTCCGCAGGAGGGCGGGCGCTTTTCGGAAGTCCACTGCGATGCGACCATCGCCTGGCCCATCCTGATCAAGGGACTGCAGCAACGGCTGGCCAAACAATCCTCCGGGGAGTAGGAAAAATATGCCTGAAGCCGAAGGCGAGCGCTTTCCCTTCAAGGGTCAGGAACACATACGAAGCGACTACCTCGAGACCCTTGATTTCGAGGGCAGGGATCAGTACATCCGCACCGAGACCGAGGAGTTCGTTGCGGTCTGCCCCTTTAGCGGCCTGCCGGACGTGGCCCGCCTGATTATCGAATACTATCCCCGCGGCGGCAGATGCATCGAGCTCAAGTCCCTGAAGTACTACGTGACAAGCTTCAAGGAGGTGGGCATCTACCAGGAAGAGGCCACTCTGCGGATTTACCGGGACCTGGGGCGCGTTCTGGAGACGGATAGCCTGCGGGTGACCACGGAATACAACATCCGGGGCGGCTTCAAAACCACAGCCGTCCAGGGCAGTCTTGAGCCAACGGGGGCGGCATGAAGCGGGAAGGGGTCGAGAACCGGGCCTTCATCCTCCTCTGCGGCCTGTTCACCGGAAGCTTGGTGATCTCTTCCGTGCTCGCGGCCAAGATCGTAACCGTGTTCGGGATTACCGTGCCCGCCGGGGTGCTTGGATATTGCCTCACCTTTATCTGCACCGATGTGATCAGCGAGGTTTGGGGCAGGGACCGGGCCCGGGAAGTGGTCTTTTCCGGATTCGTGACTCTGGTGGCCTGCCTGGGCCTTATCCAGGCCGCCCTGTGGTGGCCCTCGGCTTCCTTTTGGCAGGGGCAGGAGGCCTTTCAACAGGTCCTGGGAATGACCCCGCGAATCATTCTCGGCTCCCTGGCCGCCTACCTGGTGGGGCAATACCACGACGTCTGGGCCTTCCACTTCTACAAGCGGCTCACTAGGGGCCGCCATCTCTGGCTGCGGAACAATCTTTCCACGCTTTCCTCGCAGTTTCTGGACTCCTGTCTCTTCATCAGCATCGCTTTTGCCGGAAAGATGCCCCTTGTGCCGCTCATTCTGGGGCAATGGGCGGTCAAGGTGGGCATCGCCGGGCTGGATACGGTCGTGGTATACGGCCTGGTCTGGTGGATCCGCCGAAGTCGGGCCTTTCCGGCCGCAGAGGCCTGAGCTATGTCCGAGCTCATTCTGGATGTGGAACGTCTGATCTGGCGGGGGCGCGCTCTGGCCAGGGAGGACTCCGGCCGGGTGGTGCTGCTGCAGCCGGGGGTGTTTCCCGGTGAGCGGGTGCGGGCCCGTGTTACGGCGAGCAAGAAGGACCACGTCCAGGCCGAGTGGATGGAGATTCTGGAATCCTCCCCGAAAAGGCGGCCCCATCCCTGTCCCCTGAGCGATCGCTGCGGGGGATGCCGCTTCGGCCATATTCCCCAAGGGGGACAGCTGGAGCTGAAACACGGGCTCTTCCTCTCCGAGATGCGGCGCAGTCTGGGCAGGAAGTGGGCCGGTCAGGCCCCGGAGCGGACGGCGGTCCATCCCAGCCCAGCGGGCTGGCGCTATCGCTGGAGGGGGCAGGTCGAGGTCGCGGCTGGTGCTCCCCATCTGAAGGCCCTTGGGAGCCGGGCGCTCGTGTCCTGCCCGGATTGCCTCCTCTTTTCCCGACCCCTGGCGGAGGGGGTGCGGCGAATGAGCCCCGATCTGAACGACGGAAGGCGGACTCTCGCGGCAAGCCCGGAAGACGGTGTGGTCCGGGCCGACGGGGACAGCGAGCGGGTGATCCTGCCCCTGCCGGAATACGGCCTGCACCTTTTGCCCAGAGGGGACTCCTTCTTCCAGGCCAACTGGCGTCTCAATCAGGACCTGGTCCGCTTCGTGGAGAATAGGACCGCGGGATTTGCCAGGGTGGCCGACCTCTACGCCGGGGCGGGCAATTTTGCCCTGCCCTGTGCCACGTCGGCAGGCAGGGTTCTGGCCCTGGAAGGGGAGCAAAACGCGGCCGAGGGAGCGATGCGTGCGGCGAAGACCTTGGGCCTGGACAATGTCCGGATCAGGGGATTGGATCTCGCGGCACGGGAGTCGGCGACCGAGCTCCGCGATTTCGGCCCGGAGGCCCTGGTGCTGGACCCGCCACGTGCCGGCGGAGGCAAGAGGCTGCGGAGCCTGCGTGACATGCCTGGCCTTGAGCGGCTGATCTGGGTCTCCTGTGACGTGGTGAACACCTGCCGGGATTTGATCCCCTTCCTGGAGGCGGGCTGGCGCATCCGGGAGACCGCCCTCTTCGACATGTTTCCCCAGACCTGGCACATGGAAAGCGTGTTCGTCCTCGAGCCCGAGGATTCAGGATCCGGCCCGGATTGATCTGACTCCGCAGCGAGGCGTCTCCGATCACTCTCCGAGGATCTCGCGCAGGGTCCGGGCCATGCCTTCCCGGTCCAATCCCACCTGGTGCCGGAGCTCTTCGGGCCCGCCGTGCTCGACGAAGCGATCCGGCAGTCCCAGCCTGCGGATGGTTGTGCCCCCCAAAAGATCCCTGTCCGCGAGAAATTCCAGCACAGCCGAGCCAAATCCCCCGGCAAGGGCATTTTCCTCCGCCAGGAGCAGGCGGGGAAAGCGCGCGGCGATATCCGCTATGTCCTCCGGAATCGGCTTGATGAAGCGGGTGTTGTACACCGCGCAGCTCGCGCCGCGCTCCTGTTCCAGATCCGCTGCCGCTTCCAGGCTGGGCTGGACCGTGCTGCCCAGGGCCAGGATGCAGACATCGCTTCCTTCCCGGAGAAACTCGCCGGTGCAGGCCTCCAGCGGAGCGGGCGACTGGACCAGCTGGGCCCCGGTTCCGCATCCCCGGGGATAGCGAACCGCCGCCGGTCCCGGAAGGGTGAGGCAGGTGGCGAGCATGCGCTGCAGCTCCGCCTCGTCCTTGGGGGCCATGAGGGTCATGTTGGGGATGTGTCTCAGATAGGACAAGTCAAAGGCCCCGTGGTGCGTGGGCCCGTCCGCGCCGACCAGTCCGGCCCGGTCCATGCAGAAAGTGACCGGCAGGTTCTGGAGGCACACGTCGTGCACGATCTGGTCATAGGAGCGCTGCAGGAAGGTGGAGTAGATGCATACAGCGGGCCGATAGCCCTGGCTGGCCAGCCCCGCGGCGAAGGTGACCCCGTGCTGCTCGCAGATGCCCACGTCGAAGAAGCGTTCCGGATGCCTCTGCTGGAAATCGTCCAGTCCCGTCGCTTCGGGCATGGCTGCGGTGATGGCCACGAGCCGCGGCTCGGAGGCAGCGAGGGCGGACAGGGTGCGGCCCATGACCTGACTGTAGCTCATGGGCTTTTGCGTGTGGCTCTTGAGCGCGTCTCCCGTGCTCGGTTCGAAGCAGCCCACTCCGTGGAACTGGGAGGGCTCGCACTCGGCGGGTTCGTACCCCTTGCCCTTGGTGGTCAGGGTGTGCAGAAGAATGGGCCCGCTCATGTGCCGGATCTGTTCCAGAACCCGGGTGAGCTGGCGCACGTCGTGGCCGTCGATGGGCCCCAGGTAGTTGAATTTGAAGGCCTCGAAGAGCATGCCCGGTGAGAAGCAGCTCTTGAGGGAGTCCTCGCTGCGCCTGGCGTAATTGAGCAGATCCTCGCCGATTACGGGCACGTTCTGGAGCCAGTTCTTCAGGTCCTTCCTGAAGCGGAGGAAACGGTGATGGGAGAGGTTTCGGCTCAAAAACGAGGAAAGCGCGCCGACGTTTTGGGAAATGGACATCTCGTTGTCGTTGAGTATGACCACCATGTTGCGCTCCTGGTCACCGGCCTGGTTCAGGCCTTCAAAGGCCATGCCCGCGGTCATGGAGCCGTCCCCTATGACGGAGAGGACGTGATCGTCCTCGCGGCTCAGGTCCCTGGCGACCGCCATGCCCAGGGCGGAGGAGATGGAGTTTCCGGAATGCCCGGCAACAAAGTGGTCGTACGGGGATTCCGAGGGGCGGGGGAAACCGCTTATGCCGCCAAACTGCCGCAGGGACCGGAAGCGTTCCACGCCTCGAGTAAGGATTTTGTAGGCGTAGCATTGATGGCCCACATCCCAAAGGATCCTGTTGCGTCCGGGATCGTAGGTGTGAAGCAGGGCCAGGGTGAGCTCCACGGTGCCCAGTGAGGGGGCCAGGTGTCCGCCAGTGGACGAGACCGTGGAGATGATTTCCCGGCGCAGCTCAGAGGCAAGTTGCTCCATCTCCGAGTGGGAGAGGCTTTGCACCTGTTGCGGTGCGCTGATTCGTTCCAGGATGCTTGAGGATCCTTCGTGCTTCATGGTTGTGTCGTCTCGTTCTTCACTGTTTCCGTAAGATGTTTTGTATGAAAATGTGTCCAACTTGTTGAATTATTGGGGAATTTTTTTGGCGCG
>JAZKRN010000201.1:0-5608 GCA_036628655.1 Desulfohalobiaceae bacterium
CATGCTTGGTTGTGCCCGGGTCGGCCCGGGAATGAGGGTTGTATGAAAATGTGGCCAACCTGTTGAATTGTTCCGTGAAATTGTCAGGCGCGGGGAGACGCAGCATTTTCATATTTCGTTGTGCCCGGTGTGACCCGGGGATGAGTATTGATTGACACGGCCTGTGTGTTCCGGATAAATTCTTGAGTATGTCGATCAACTTTTCGCGCAGTGCCCCGGCTCGTGATGAAAACGAGGGATCTTTTGGGGAAGGAATCCGTCTGCGGGGGAACAAGCTCTCCTTTGCGCGGGAGCTGCGGGAGGTAAGCCGGACCGAGTTCAGCTACTGCCTTCAGTGCCGCTCCTGTTCCGGGGGGTGTCCCTTTGTCGAGGCCATGGATCTTGGCCCCAGCAAAGTGCTGCGCCTGCTTCAGCTCGGTCTGGAGCAATGGGCCCTGGAGAACAGCACCATCTGGATCTGCGTGGGGTGCCACACCTGCGACGGCAACTGCCCCATGGCCATCGATATTCCGGCTGTCATGGACTTCCTGCGGCAGAAGGCCCTGCAGCGAAATGTCCCCGTTTCTGAGCCGGACATTCTGAACTTCCACCGGGAGGTTCTGGGCTCGATCGCGCGCTACGGCCGGACCCACAAACTGGAAATCATGCTCCGCTACAAGGTGCGGACAGGGACCTGGTTCGAGGACCTGGACGCCGGGCTGCGCATGCTTGCCAAGCGCAAGCTCGATCTATTGCCCTCCACGGTCCGGAGCCGGGAAATCGTGCAACGCATCGTTCAGACCCCGGGACAGGCATCATGACTCAGGGGACGTCCTCCACCCGGGAAATCGCCTTTTTTCCGGGGTGCACCCTCGACACCTCCGCCAAGGAGAACTACCAGTCGCTGGCCTCCTTCTGCGAGCGGATGGGATACACCCTGCGGGAGCTGCCGGACTGGAACTGCTGCGGAACCTCCTCGGCCCACAGCATCCACGAGGAAGCGGCCTTCCATCTTCCGGCCAGGAACCTCGCCCTGGCTCCCCGGGAGGGCACGCTCCTCGTTGCCTGCCCCAGCTGCTCCCTTCGCCTGAAGCAGACCCAGCACCGCCTGCTCCAGGATCCCAAGGAGCGCAGCCGCTTCGAGTCCAGCTGGGGGACCCCGCCGCCGGACAAGCTCGAGATCCTTCCCTTCCTGGCCTTTCTGGCCCGTCTGGACCTGAGCCCCTTTTTCGCCGAAGCCGGGGGCAGCGCTCTGCACGCCCTGCAATTCGCCCCCTACTACGGGTGCATGCTCGCAAGACCCGCCTCGCTTCCCGCACAGCCATCTCCCAGCGGTGTGATGGAGTCGGTTCTGGAGCGACTGGGGGCGAAGTCGTGCCGCTGGAGCCATGCCGCACGATGCTGCGGCACATTTCTGGCAGCAGCCAGGCCGGATATCGTGACGCCGCGAATCAATGCCATGATGGAGGCCGCCGCACACTCCGGAGCTGAATGCATTGTGACCGCCTGCTCCATGTGTCACTTCAGCCTGGAGCTGCGGGCCACACGCCGTCAGCAGATGCCGGTCTTCCACTTTGCGGAGCTTTTGGCCATGGCTGCCGGAATTCCCGGGCCCCAGAACTGGTTCAAGCGGCATCTTGTCGATCCCGTTCCCCTGTTGCGCCGCAAGGGGCTTATTGCCTGATCGGACGGTCTCCAATCAGGAGACACAGAAGTCCTCGGCATCGCTGGAGCGCGCTTCAGAGTCCATGCGAAGCAGGTCCTTGATGGTCAGGGAAGTGAGCTTGCGCCGGATCATCTTTTCCATATCCCGCCATATGCACTTGGTGACGCATATCTCGCGGCGGCTGCACATTTCAGGCGACTTTTCGCAGTCGACAACGTGCATGTCCCCCTCCAGGACTTCCACGATATCCAGCAGGGTAATCCGGTCCGTGGCGACGTTGAGCATGTGGCCACCGCGCGGTCCGCGCAGGCTCTTGATGTATCCGGCCTTGCGAAGCTCCCTGATCAGCACCTCCAGGTAGTTGACGGATACGTTCTGCCGTTCGGCGGTATCCTGTATCCGAACCGGGCCATGGCCTTCGTGCTTGGCGATATCCATGACCATGCGCGTGCCGTAGCGGCTTCTGGTGGTGAGTCGCATGGCTTGCCTCCAGTGTTTGAGCGGCCGGGGTCGATCAAGGAGCCGATTGCGCAGGAGGGGCACTTTCGCCGGGCATTACCGGGTGTTCCGGGCCTTTGTCCTGAATCCCGCTGCTAAGCTCCGAGGTCGTCGGTTGGCTTCCCATGCTCAGTGTCTTGGATCGTCGAGGCGCACTTCGCAGGTTTCGATGCGGCTGCGACCGGCCGGAATCGAGCCGTCGCAGCCCGGGGAAGAGCGACAGGATGCGCCAATGAGATATTTAGGGCTCTTTCTAGCATGAAAAGGTCCTGCATACAATACGGCTCATCTCAGCGACAGGTCGGCACGGCGGGTAAGGGCTCAGCACGGTCCCGGCCCGAAAAACGGGTGAATTCCTTCGGCCGTTTAGGGGGGAGGAGCGTGGACAGTGGCTTGAATGTCGTGTAGGATTCGCCGCAATTGCTCATTGTATTTGATCCTGCGAACCAACCGCCCGGTGGGGGCTGTGCACCGGGAAGCACAGAAACGTGGCGGATCGCCGAAACAGGAGGAGCTATGGACTGCAATCAGGAGCTGAATCTCAGCCGCTGCAATTGCACCTATCCCGATTGCCCCCGCAAGGGTCTGTGCTGCGAGTGTCTGCAGCATCACCTGCGGGCCAGACAGCTTCCGGCCTGCTTCTTTCCGCCGGAAGCCGAGGCGACGTACGACCGCTCCTTTGAGCATTTCGCCAGGTTGGTGGGGCAGAGCCAGGTGTAGCCCTGGCCCGGAAAGAAGAAAACGTCCTTTGCGCCCGGGGCAGTTTCCACGCGGCGAGAAGGCGCCTTGGACAAGAGGAGAAAGGGAAGCCCATGGCAGCAGCCTCGGAACGTATCACCTCCGATATGAGCCTGTCCGGGATATTGCGGCATGTCGCGCATACGCCCGGGTACTTTCTGACCAACAACGAGCGGGATGTGTCCCAGTCCGACTTCAAGTGCCGCATCCTGCCGCACACAACCCTCAAGGTCTCCCCCTACCGGGACGAGGCAGGGTACTTCGCCTTCGAGATCTCCGGGGGCGCATCGGTGCACATGGACCTCATGTACCGCCAGATCGATCCCCTGGAAAAGCTGCGCCAGGTCAAGAAGTCCATGCCCCGCACCATGCTGCAGGTGTGCTGCCGAGGGAGGAACCTCTTCGGCTATCGCCCCTACCCCGAGAACGTGCAGCGTTACGTGGTGCGGCGTTTCGCGCGATACGTGGACGTCTGGCGGGTGTACGACTTCCTCAATCATATCCCCAATATGCGCGTCGTGGGCGAGGAGGTCCAGAAGGCGGGCAAGCTGCTCATGCCCAGCCTCTGCTTTAATACCGGGGAGCACCATACCGATGCCTTTTACCTGGCCAAGGTCAAGGAAATCGTGGACACCTTCGGCGAGGACATCATCCTGAGCCTGAAGAACCACTCCGCCGTGGGGACCCCCAAGCGCATCGAGGAGCTCTTCCGGTCCATCCGCACCCGGTTCCCCAACCTGATCCTGGCCTATCACGGGCACAACACCGACGGAATCGACCTGGCCCGCATGGTCGGGGCTGTTGAAGGCGGCGCCAAAATCGTGGAGGCGGCCGATCACGGCTGGGGCGGCGTCTACTCCCAGGCACCGGCGCTCAGCCTGATCCAGATCCTGAACGAGTATGGCTATCGCGCGCCGGGGCTCAAGGTTCAGCCCCTGCTGGACGCCTCGGACCAGATTCGCAGGGAGCGGCGCTATTACGAGCGCTTCGAGACGCCGTTCAAGGCCTTCGATCCCACGGTAAAGCGGCACAAGCTCACAGGCGGAGCCGCGAGCATGGCCTTTGAGCAGGCGGAAAAGCTGGGCCTTCTGGAGCGGATCCACGAGGTGACGGAAGAGCTCGCGGTCATCAACAAGGAGTTCGGGGAAATCTGGTCCGTCACTCCGGGGAGCCAGATCCTCTGGGCCACCGCGGTGAACAACGTCCTCTACGGCCGCTTCGAGCAGCCCACGGACGACTTGAAGCGGCTCCTGCTCGGCCGTTACGGGCCCTTCCCCTTCCACCGCCCTTCGGATTGGATCTTGGAAAAGGTCCTGGAGCATCGTCGCCGCGATGGCAAGCGCTGGGATCGCATCCTGGAGGAAGAGGGCGGCATATGGAATCCGCCGGATGCGGACTTTGAACAGAAGAACCAGGAGCTGGAGAAGGCCCTGGGCCGCAATGCGAGCGAGGACGAGTTGAGCCTTTACCTCCAGTTCCCGCGCGAAGCAGTGGGCTATTTCCGTTTTCGGGAGAATTACGGCAAGACATGGCTTCTGCCTCCGGACGTCTGGTTCAAGCAGGGAGGCTTCAATGACGGCACTCGGGTGACCGTGGCCGACGAATACGGCAAGACCCACTATCTCGACTTCATCTCCACCCGCAAGGAGCAGGGCGTGGTCAAGACCTCCATGCTGGTGGACCATCATTTTCAGACCTTCACCCACAGCATGGAATAATTCCCGCCTTCGGCGTCACGTTCACAATGTCACAAAGGCCCGGCGTGTGGAAAGAAAAAACCTCGCGTCGGGCCTTTTCGCTTTGTATTCGACTCAACGGCTCCAGAGATTCTTCCTACCCCCTTAAATTCCCGTTCCCGCTCTATTCAGATCCCGCACTCCCATTTTGACAAGACGGTCAAAACCTAGTACCCAGTCTCATTGGTTTTGTGTTTGATTTCACAAGTTCGTCGAGAGGGGATGACAAACGTGAGGAGGGTTATATGATCCACTGGATGTCGCGAAGGGTGACTCCGATTTTTCTCTGGCTGAGCCTCATGCTCTTTACGTCACCTGTCTACGCCGCGGCTGAATCCGCTGGCGCCGCCGGCGGGGGGAGTGACTGGCCCTGGTGGTTCTGGCCGCTGGTGCTCCTGGTATTCTGTTTCGTGCTCGGGATTCTGGCCGTCTTGGCAGGCGTCGGCGGCGGAGTGCTCTATGTGCCCCTGGTGAGCGCCTTCTTTCCCTTCCATCTGGATTTCGTCCGCGGAGCGGGCCTGTTCGTGGCCCTCGCCGGAGCCCTCATGGCGGGGCCCGGATTGCTGCGGCGCGGACTGGCCAGTCTGCGCCTCGCCTTGCCGGTGGCCCTGATCGCCTCGTCCTTCGCCATTCTTGGTGCATTCATCGGGCTGTCCCTGCCCACGACCATCGTGCAGATCCTTCTGGGCGCGACCATCATCTTCATCGCCCTGCTGCTGCTGCTTTCCAAGAACGTGGAGTATCCCGTGGTGACCAAGCAGGACGCGGTGGGCCTCGCACTGGGCATGCACGGCTCCTACATCGAGGAGACATCGGGCAAGATCTACGAGTACAAGACCCACCGGACCTGGGCGGGACTGCTCATCTTCGTCCTCATCGGCCTGGTGGCCGGCATGTTCGGCCTGGGCGCGGGATGGGCCAACATCCCGGTACTGAATCTGATGATGGGTGCCCCGCTCAAGATCTCCGTGGCCACGAGCAAGTTCCTGCT
>JAZKRN010000202.1:0-5518 GCA_036628655.1 Desulfohalobiaceae bacterium
ATTTTCATGCTTGGTTGTGCCCGGGTCCGCCCGGGAATGAGGGTTGTACGAAAATGTGGCCAAGCTGTTGAATTGTTTCGTGAAAGTGTTGGGCGCGGCGCGCAGCGTTTTCATACTTGGTTCTGCCTGCGTCTGCGCAGGCATGGGAGTTGTTTCGGACACAAGACGGTTTTGCATGGCAATAGGGACTGACAACACGGCGCAGTTGTATTAAGCTGACGCTCAAGCGGCCTCTGCTTCCTGATTGTCTGGAGCGTCGAGGCCGCACCCAGCGTCGTGAACGCGGAAGAATCCAGAGGAGGAGGCCATGACTGGACTGTATATAGGCTCCACTGCGGGCTTCGCCGGCAAGAACCTCATCGTGATGGCCCTGGGTCTGCAGCTGCAGAAGGAGGGCTACAATGTGGGCTATATGCGCCCCGTGGGGACATCACCCGTGCAAAAGGGAGACAAGATGGCCGACGAGGACGCCGCCTTCGTCCAGGAAGTGCTCGGCCTGGACGACGATCCCGAGCTCGTCTCGCCGGTAGTGGCCACCCACGACCTGCAGATGCAGGTCTTCGCCGAGGGGTGCCCGGACCTCATGGGCCGCATCGTCGAGGCCTACAACACCCTGAGCAAGGACAAGGACGTGATGCTCGTTTGCGGGGCCGGAAGCTTCCTCCACGCGGGCAAATACTGCAACGTTGCCGGTGTGGACGTGGCCCAGGCCCTCGGAACCAAGGTTGTGCTCGTGGACCGCTTCTTCAAGGAATTCGCCTACGACTACCTCATCAGCGCCAAGGAACAGCTGGGCGAGGACCTCACCGGAGCCATCCTGAACAGCGTGCCCGAGTCCAGGATGGATACGGTGGAGAGCATGCTCAAGCCGCTTCTGGAACGGCGGGAAATCAAGATTTTGGCGACCGCTCCCCAGGACTCGCTCTTGAACGCCATCCGCATCAGTGACCTGGCCAACAGGCTGGGCGGAAAGATCATCTCCGTCCCGGAAAAATCGGATGTGGTCGCGGAAAGCTTCCTCATCGGCACCATGCAGGTGGAGAACTTCATGACCCACTTCCGGAAGAAGCCCAACTCCGCGGTGATCGTGGGCGGAGACCGCTCGGACCTGCAGCTGGTGGCCCTGGAGGGCAAATGCCCCTGCCTGATCCTGACCGGAAACCTCTATCCCAACGACATCATCCTCACCCGCTCCGAGGATCTGGGAGTGCCCATTATCGTGGTCCGGGACGACACCTACAGCGTGGCCAAGAAAATGGAAAAGATCCTGGAGAGCATCAAGCTCCGGGACCAGGTCAAGATCAACCACGGCGCCAAATTGATCAACTCCCTTCTGGATTGGTCCACGATCAAGCAGAGCCTGGAGATCGACTAGCTCTCCTCGGGAGGGGACCGCTCTCTTTGCCTGGAAAAGACGGAAATGGCTTTTCCTTCTTTCCGAAGGCCGTACACACAAACGCCGCCGCGGGCCGAAACCCGCGGCGGCGTTTTTTTGGATGGGAATGTAGTCAACCTATTGCATTTTGGGGAAAATGGCTAAGCAAGGCCTGCCCTGCACGCATTCACCGAAGTTGACGAACCCTATTGAATACAGCATAGCCGCCCTGCCGGAGGCAGGCAGGATGGAAACTTTCAACTTAACCGCTCAACACTTACAACGTCCTCAGGCATTCCCGGCCGCTATACATCCGGACAGGACTGCAGGGCCTGATCGATGGTCTCCCTGTGCAGCTCGCAGTTGTCCAGATTGCCCTGCAGGTAGGAATCGTACGCCGCCAGGTCGAGCAGGCCGTGGCCGGAATAGAGGAAAACCACGTTCGAACCCGGCTCCGCTGTCTTGGCCGTTTCAATGGCGGACTTGATGGCGTGGGACGTCTCCGGGGCGGGGAGATACCCTTCCGTGGCCTGAAAAAGTCTGGCCGCCTCGAAGCACTCCTCCTGGAAGTAGGACTCGGGCTGGACCAGCCCTTCTTGCACAAGGTTGCACAGGATGGGCGCCCCGCCGTGATAGCGCAGCCCTCCGGAATGGATGGGGGGAGGCATGAAGGCGTGGCCCAGGGTGTGCATCTTGATCAGGGGCGTGAGCTTGGTCATGTCCCCGTAGTCGTAGCGGAAATCCCCCTTGGTCAGGGTGGGACACGCCTTGGGCTCGGCGGCGAGGAAGTTGATCCGCTCCCCGGCGAGCTTTTCCGGGAGAAAGGGGAGGATCATGCCCGCCAAATTACTTCCGCCCCCGGCGCAGCCGATCAAATAGTCCGCCTTGTGCCCGACCGATTCCAGCTGTTTCTTGGTCTCCAGGCCGAGCACGGTCTGATGGATCAGGACATGGTTCAGGACACTGCCCAGGGAGTAATTGGCGTCCGCGCTGTTCGCGGCGTCCTCCACCGCCTCGGAGATCGCCAGCCCCAGGCTTCCCTTGCATTCGGGATCCTGGCGCAGCATTTCCGCGCCAGTCCTTGTGTGATCCGAGGGCGAGGGATACACATGTCCATCATAGGTCCGGATCAGAATCCTGCGGTAGGGCTTTTGCTCAAAGCTGATCCGAACCATGTACACAGTGCAGTCCAGCCCCAGCATCTGGGAGGCGAAAGCGAGCGCAGCACCCCACTGACCTGCCCCGGTCTCCGTGGCGAGCCGGGACATGCCCTCCGCCTTGTTGTAGTAGGCCTGGGCCACTGCGGTGTTAGGCTTGTGCGATCCCGTGGGGGACACGGACTCGTCCTTGTAGTAGATGCGGCACTTCGCGCCGATGGCCTCCTCCAGCCTCCTGGCCCTGATGAGCGGAGTGGGGCGCCACAGGGAGTAGGTTTCCCGAACTTCCTGCGGAATCTCGATGGAGCGCTCCGCGCTCTGCTCCTGCTCGATGAGCCCCCGTGGAAAGATGGGTTCCAGCTTCTCCGGAGTCAGAGGCTCCCTGGTCTCCGGATCCAGGGCAGGAGCCAGGGATGTGGGGAGATCGGGCATGGGATTGTACCAGAAACGCGGTATCTCGGATTGGGGCAGGGTGATCCTTGTGTCCATAACAGCTCCTTCTCCGGGTTGATCCCCACACAAAAAAAGACCGCGGATCACTGCCTATCCGCGGCCCGATACATGAAATCCTTCCGTACGGGCTCCAGATCGCGGTAAGCCGAACGGCGGATGTCGGGCATTTATTGGAACCCTTCACGGGAGGAGGGCTCGCGCTCAGTGTCCTTGTCTCGCTCGCGCTTGTCCAGCAGAAAAACCCTCTCAAGCTCGGAACCGGATGCCATTGCCACAGGAATGCCGTGAAAGGTTCCACTAAGGCCATGCGTGAAGCAAAGAATTTTGTCAAGCCCTTTTTGGATAGAGGCCCCGCACCAGATCCTGGATCTCCGAACAGCCGCTCTGATACAGACGTTCAAGGTCCTGGCGCCGATCCAGATCACCGCACGAGGGGAGCTCCTCCCAGGAAAAACCGAGCTGGGCGAGCCTGCGCCTCGTTTCCTCCAGCACACGCTCCGTGCCCCAGGGTATGTTTCGGAAAATCCCCTCCTGCAGCCGAGAGAGGCCCAGCAGGACGTATCCGCCATCGTGGGCGGGGCCAATCACCGCATCCCGCCCTCCTGCGAGCGCGTCCGAAGCCCGCCGGATCAGGTGCGGGGACAGCTCGGGGCTGTCCGTGCCCAGCAGGATCACGTGCCCCGTTTCCGCCAAACCGTCACGCGCAGCCGCAAGCATTCTTGCGCCCAGATCTCCCCCGCTCTGATCGCGCAGCGTGACGGAATACTCCCGCGACAGACCCTGAAAAAATGGGTGTTCCGAGTCCGGGGCGCACCAGAGCTCCGTGGGCGGCATTGCCTCTCGGACAACCCTGTCCAGGGCGTTCCGGATCAGGCGCTTTTGCAGCTCCGCAGCACCCTGCTCGCCGAGCACGGGCACGAGCCGGGTCTTGGCCCGCCCCGGATCAGGGGCCTTGGCGAAGAGGAGAATTCGGGCTTCATGGGTCTCATTGTTTGGGGCATACGTCATATTCGTGACGTAACCCTTCACGGGGCATTTCTTCACTTGAAACCTCCGGTTCCGGATTTTCTAACGTCCGGCACTCACTTTTCCCCGGAAGCATAAAGTACTTGGGCAAGCCTAAAGAAAGTAAGTGCCGGACGAAGAAAATCGACGGAACCTCCGCTGGATAAGTTCAAAAATACCCCGTGAAGGGATACTTCATGACTAGGTTCCGGTTAGTCGGTGACTCAGTATCGCGCTGACCAACCGATTAATCGAGGGACTGACATACCGATTTACCGATCTACTGACAACTGATTCACTGACTTCCTGACACACCGACTCACTGACCTACTGACCACTGATACACTGACACACCGACTCACCGGTACCACCGCGCCAACCGTTCCGGATCGACGCCCAGGGCGTAGCAAGCCCGCAGGGCCCACATGAGAAGCACAGTGCGCAATACGCCCCGCTCTTCCCAGCGGCGGCTGGAGACGTGCACCCTGCTCCGCGGACAGGCGGGCGGACCATGCCGCTTGAGCCGGCTGCTCATCTCGATATCCTCCATAAGGGGAATCTCCGGAAAACCGCCCACGGACCGGAAAAAATCCCTGGTTACGAACAGGGCCTGATCTCCGGTTGCGATGCCGGTCCAGCGGGAGCGGAGGTTCATCAGGATCTCGATGAGGCGGAAAAGCAGCCCTTGCCCGGAGAGGCGGACGTCAAAGCGCCCCCAGCCGTATCCCGAATGCAGGCTGTCCTCGATCCTTTCCAGCACGTCCCGAGGCAGAGAGGTGTCCGCGTGCAGGAAGAGGAGGATATCTCCTGAGGCGGCCTGTGCTCCGGAATTCATCTGCACCGCCCTGCCCTTTTCCGCATCGAGGACGCGGTCCGCGCCAGAGCAGGCAATCCCTGGTGTGCCGTCCGTGCTGCCCCCGTCGCAGACGATCACCTCCGCACCCTGGCGGCGGAAGGGCTGCAGGTGCTCCAGAAAGGATTGCAGACGCTCTGCTTCATTGAGGACCGGCACGATCACCGAAATCCTGGCGGTCATGCTATTCTGGCTCATACAATCCTCACCACGGACGACCCCGCCACAACCAAGCATGAAAAAGCGAGGCGAAGGCGGGTGGACGCTGAAGCGCAGGTTTCATCCCGGGTTTCACATGATGGGATACGCAACATCTCATCGACATTCCCGGAACACTTTCTTTGAGGCAGGCTTCAAATGGTGTGTATTCCGTCTGGATTGGACCCAATTTCACCTCAAGCGGTACGAACAAGGCCATGGTGTATTATGAAACCCAGCGAAGCGCTCCACCCGCCTTCGCCTCGCTGTTAATTTCTCAACAATTCAATAAGTTGAACACATTTCCATACAAAAAATCTCGTCCGACGCTCAGATGAACGAAATTTCACGGCCGAAGCCATTGGCGAACCAAAAAACGCCTGATACAATAATCATTCGCATCAGTGGATCCCATGCGGTGTACCCGAATCCAAGGAGCATCTCCCATGACCCGGCAGGAGTACTACGACCCCGCAG
>JAZKRN010000203.1:0-5397 GCA_036628655.1 Desulfohalobiaceae bacterium
CCGCGCTGTATCTCCATATAATTCAAACTATTGGAAACATTTTCATACAAAAAAACATCATCCAAAGCGCCTGATCCGGCTCGTTCCAGCTGCCAAAGGACAGGACAAGCCTGCCCTCGCATTTTCCCTCCTCATTAAGGCGCGATCTATCCGGAATTTCCGCGCCAGATAATCACAGCCCCCTGCCGCGACAGAAATTCCGAACGAAGTGGATGTGCCCCTTCATGGCCTCCTGCGCCCCTTCCTCGTCGCCGTTGCGAATGCCCTCCAGGATCTCCGAGTGCTGCTGCCCCATGTTTTCCAGATTGCCGCTCTCCAAAAGATAGAAGCGACTGTCCCGAATGCCGTAAAAGAGCAGGTCGTAAAAGCGCTTCATGAGAAAGATCTGGGCCGGATTCTTGGTGGCGTAGGCGATGTTCATGTGGAAGGCCACATCCTCCTCCGCGCCCACCTGTCCCTGGTCCACCTTGTCCAGCATGTCCCCGAGGCAGTTCTCCAGCGCCTCGATGTCCTCGGGGGTGGCCCGCTTGGCGGCCAAACCCACCGCACTAACCTCCATCCCGCTTCGCACCTCCAGAAGATCGCTCAGTTCGACCTCACTGGAATCCAAAAGCTCTCGCAGGGGATTATCCAGATACTGCGAGCGGAAGGTCCGGACAAAGGATCCCTGCCCCTGCCGCTGTTCAACCAGCCCCATATTCACCAATTTGCTGATGGCGCTCTTGATTGTGGGCCGGCTTACCCCCAGGGACTGGGCGAGCTCACGCTCCGGGGGCAGCTTTTCACCGTGGCTGAACTGGCCCCGGAAGATGAGGTCGCGCAGTTGCTCGTAGACCTGCTCCGCAATGCTTTTGGGCCGAACAGGCTCAAAGGTGACTGGCATATCTTTTCCTTGTTCTTTGAGGAGTTATTCCCCTTTTCATTCCGCGGAAAACGAGGGAAGTATATTCCTTTGTCCGGCAGGGCTCAAACCGGCGCTTTTTGTTCTCCGGATCTCCGGATTCCGGGTGGGAAGACCGAGTCCCGAACAAAAACCGGATTTGCCGACATGACCTCGAGGCCTGACCGGGCTGCTCAATCTTTTGTAGCCATTTTGCTACACCCCGCTTGAGGAAGAAAGGCCATGCCGCTTCATCTTCTTGTACAGGAGGGTGCGGTGAATGCCCAGGCTCCTCGCTGCCAGCGTCTTGTTCTGTCCCGACTCCTGCAGGGCCTGCCGCAACGCCTCCTTTTCCGCACATTCCACCGTCTCCCTGAGCGTGCCCCTGCCCTGTCCGGCAAGGGATTGCGTCCGCTTTCCGCGAAGGTGAAAGGGCAGATCATCCGGGCTGAGCCCCTCGCCTTCCCTGGAAGCGAGGGCGCGTTCCAGGATATTGATCAGCTCCCGTACGTTCCCAGGCCAGGAGTAGTCCCACAGCAAGGCCTCGGCCTCCTGATCGAGCGGGATATGACGCAAACCGGCCTCGCGGGCCATGCCCTCCAGAAAATGCCGGGCCAGGACGGGGATGTCCTCGGGGCGCTGCCGCAGAGGGGGTATATCCAGACACATGACGTTGAGTCGGTAGAAGAGGTCGGTGCGAAAGCCACCCTCCGCGACCAGACGCTCCAGGTCCCGGTTCGTTGCGGCGATGATGCGGAAGTCGGGCCGCAGCACGCGCGTTCCCCCCACCCGCTCGAACTCCTTGTCCTCGATGATGCGCAGGAGCTTGGGCTGCATTTCCAAAGGGAGCTCGCCGATCTCGTCCAGAAAGACCGTTCCCTGATCCGCCAGCTCGAACTTTCCCGGCTTGCCTCCTGACTGGGCGCCGGTGAAAGCCCCTTTGACGTACCCGAAGAGCTCCGCTTCCATAAGATCCTTGGGGATGGCCGAGCAATTGATCCGGACAAAGGGATGGATCCTTCTGGGACCGGCCTGATGGATGGCCTGGGCGAAGATGTCCTTGCCGGTTCCGCTCTCGCCGCTGATGAGCACGGGATAGTCGTTTTCGCTGGCCCTGAGGGCCTCCCGTTTCAGGGAATCCATTTCCGGGCTGCTGTTGACGATGCTCTCCAGGGTGTAGCGAGTGGAACGCAGGTTGTAGAGCTCCTCCTCGTAGAGCCGGACCTTGGACCGCAACAGGGAGAGCTGGCTGGCCAGCCTGCCCACGTCCCGCACGTCCTTGAACATGACCTGGCCGAAAACCGCCACCACTTCCCCGGCCCTGCGGATGGGAATGCGCTGGACCACCATGTCCTGGCCCTGGATGCGCTGGGTTTTGTTGATCTCCGCCTCCCCGGTGCGGGCCACGATATGCATCCTGGTATTGTCCACCACCTCGGTGCAGTGCCTTCCGATCTGCTTCTCCGGGTCCAGTTTGAGGAATTCCCCGTAGGGCCTGTTCATGAGAAGGAGGTACCCCTCGGCATCCGTAACCATGACCCCGTTGTGGATGGCATCGAACACGAGCCGGAACATCTCCAGCTGCTCGTCCCTGTCTCCGGCGAATCCTGTAAGCGCGCCGCTCATTCCTGTTTGGCCCTGTTCCTGCATATCAGGCCCCATCGCCTCCTTTTCCCCGTTCCTCATGGCCAATATGTAGCAAATTCTCTACATGTAGTAAACATGCTACATACACGGACCGCCTCTTGGGAACTCATCTGTCTGCTCCTCATCCTGGCAAACACCACTTGACCTCGTATCCCCTTGAATAAACGCGACAAAATCCTTTGGATTCGCACTGGGCCTTTCCTCCTGCAGCGCCGTGGCAGATGGCCTGTTTTTTGCTTTATTCCTTTGGAACCTCAAAAAACAAGGAGAACGGAGAATATGACAGCATCCGGAACTCAGGCTGGGGAAAGCGCCTCATTGAATAAGACCCTCCTCTCCGCCGACGAGGCGGCCAAACTTGTCCAGGGCGGGGATACCGTGGCCACCGGCGGTTTCGTGGGCACCGGCTTTCCGGAATACCTCGCGATCGCCCTGGAAAAGCGCTTTCAGGAACAGGAAGAACCCCGGGATCTGACCCTGATCTACGCCGCCGGCCAGGGGGACGGCAAGGAGCGCGGCCTGAACCATCTCGGCCATCGGGGAATGGTCCGGCGCGTCGTAGGAGGTCACTGGGGCTTGGTCCCCAAGCTGCAGGAAATGGCCGTGAACAACGAGATCGAGGCCTACAATCTGCCCCAGGGGGTCATCTCCCACATGTTCCGGGATACTGCCGCCCACAAACCGAGAACCATCACCGAGGTGGGGCTGGGCTCCTTTGTGGACCCGCGCAAGGACGGAGGCAAGATCAACCCTCGAACCACCGAGGACCTGGTGGAGCTGATCGATTTCGACGGCAGGGAATACCTGGCCTACAAGACCATTCCCGTTCACGTGGCCCTTTTGCGGGGAACCACCGCGGACACCCGGGGCAATGTCAGCATGGAGAAGGAGGCCCTGATCCTGGAAAACCTGGCCATCGCCTCAGCGGCGAAGAACTCCGGGGGAACGGTGATCGTGCAGGTGGAACGGCTCGCCGAGGCCGGCAGCCTGAACGCGCGGAACGTGGTGCTGCCCGAGAGCCTGGTGGATCACGTGGTCCTCTCCGAGCCGGCGCACCACTGGCAGACCTTCGGGGAGCCCTTCGACCCCTCCTTCAGCGGAGAGGTCAAGAAACCCATGCAGTCCATCCCGCCCATGGAGCTCTCCGCGCGCAAGGTCATCGCCAGGCGGGCGTCCATGGAGCTGCGACCCGAGTTTGTGGTCAACCTGGGCATCGGCATGCCCGAGGGGGTGGCCAACATCGCCAACGAGGAGAACATCCTGGACCACATCACCCTGACCACCGAGCCGGGGGTCTTCGGCGGCATTCCCTCCGGCGGGCTCAATTTCGGCGCCGCCACGAATGTGGGAACCCTGATCACCCAGCCGGAACAGTTCGACTTCTACGACGGCGGCGGCCTGGATATCGCCTTCCTGGGACTGGCTCAGGCGGACCGGGAGGGCAACCTCAACGTGAGCAAGTTCGGCTCCAAGCTGGCCGGGGCAGGCGGATTCATCAACATCAGCCAGAAGGCCCAGAGGGTCGTCTTTGTGGGGACCTTCACCGCCGGAGGCCTGGATATCGCCCTGGAGGACGGGGAGCTCCGCATCCGCCAGGAAGGCAGGCACCTGAAATTCCTGGAGCGCGTGGAGCACGACACCTTCAGCGCGGAATACGCTGTGGCCCGCGAGCAGCCGGTGCTCTACGTCACCGAGAGATGCGTTTTCCGCCTTACCCCGGATGGCCTTGAGCTCGTGGAAATCGCTCCCGGCATCGATATGGAGCGGGACATCATGGCCAACATGGCCTTCAGGCCCCTTATCAGCCCCGAGCTCAAACAAATGGATCCGCGCCTGTTCCAGGATGAAACCATGGATCTATACACGGACCTACTCGCTCACATGGGGTAAAATCCGGTATACTGAAACAAACAGGGTTGAACTGCTTCTGGAGACAGAACAAAGGCAGCGGCAAGGAAGAAACTATTGGACTCAGGCCCAACCAAAATACCAAGGAGCAACCATGCTGGAAATACGCGATTCCGTCGCAGTGATCACCGGCGCCGCGAGCGGCATCGGCAGAGAGTTCGCCAATTACTGGACCGAGCAGGGCGGCAAGGCGGTGCTCGCCGATCTCACCGAGGAAAGCCTGGAGTCCTTCAAACAGGAGCTGCAGCAAAGCGGTGCGGACGTGATCTCCCGCATCTGCGACGTCACCCTGGAGGAGGACAACGAGCGCCTGGCCCGGGACGCGATCGACGCCTACGGAAAAATCAATCTCGTACTGCCCTGCGCGGGAATCATCAAGGACGGGCTCTTTCTGTCCCCGGACAAGGAGACCGGAAAAGTCAAGAAAAAGATGTCCCTGCTCGACTTCCAGCAGGTAGTGGATATCAATCTCAACGGGGTCTTTCTCACCGTGCGCGAATGCGCGGAGCAGATGGTCAACACCGGCTCGAGGGGGCTCATCTGCCTGGTCTCCTCCACCAGCGCCCAGGGGACCGCGGGCCAGATCAACTACTCCTCCACCAAGGCGGCCATGGCCACCATGCCCAGAGTGATCACCGCGGAATTCTTCCGCAAGGGATTGGCGGAACGCCTGCGCTGCGTCGCAGTCGCTCCGGGATACGTGGGCACGGAGATGGTGCGGAACATGAACCAGAACGCCCTGCAGGGCATCCTGGATGACGTGCCCATCGAAAGGCTGGTCGAGCCCTCTGAGGTGGCCTCCTTCATCGGCGAGCTCTACCGCAACGAGGCCCTAGCCGGGGAGGTCTTCCCCATTCACGGCGGCCTTCGGCTGGGCTCCAAGGGATAACCGTTTGTAACTATCCACCGTCTGCGTAAACCTGCAGTTCCCTTTTATTCGGCGCTGGCGACTTCGTCGCACA
>JAZKRN010000204.1:0-5304 GCA_036628655.1 Desulfohalobiaceae bacterium
GATATCTACGAGATCGACGAGGAAACCCTTCTCATCGTAACCACCGACCGCATGTCCGCCTTCGACGTCATCCTTCCGGATCCCATCCCCTATAAGGGCGTGGTCCTCAACAAGCTCACCACCCACTGGATGGAGACCTTCCTGCACAATGTGGCCAACCATCTCCTGGAGACGGATGCGAATCAGTTTCCGTCCGCCCTTCGCCCCTACAGGGAAATGCTGGACGGACGAGCCGTCATCGCTCGCAAGACCAAGCCCTTGCCTGTGGAATGCATCGTGCGCGGCTACATCAGCGGATCGGGCTGGAAGGATTACAAGGCGAGCGGCGCGGTCTGCGGCATCGAGCTCCCCGAGGGTCTGCGGGAGTCGGACCCTCTCCCCAGACCGCTGTTCACCCCTTCCACCAAGGCGGAAGCGGGCGGACACGACGAGAACATCCCTCTCGAGGAGTCCAGGCAGACCCTGGGTGATGAGCTTTTCGAAGAGGTCCAGGAGGCTTCCCTCGATCTTTACCGCAGAGGGAGCGCGTTTGCCGAGGAAGGCGGAATCATCATCGCGGACACGAAATTTGAATTCGGTCTGCACGAAGGCAGGCCCCTGCTCATTGATGAGGTCCTGACCCCAGACTCCTCCCGTTTCTGGCCGCTGGACCGCTATCAGCCGGGAGAAAGCCAGCCGAGCTTCGACAAGCAGTACCTTCGGGACTGGCTACGGAATAATTGGGATATGACCGGTGAGCCGCCCAGATTGCCCGAGGATGTGGCTCAGGCCACAACAGAGAAGTACCTCGAGGCCTATCGGCGTCTGACCGGTAATGAGATCGAATAACCACTCAACAACGGAGGCGGCATGAAACCCTTTATAACCCTGGCTCTCATACTGGGAGTATGGGTGGTGCTGGTCAAGTTTGTCCTGCCCAAATTCGGTATCAAGGGATGAGGCCCGAGCAAGGACAGTTGCAGTTGGCAACACAAGGACGATCAATAACTTCCCAGTGCCCCTCGCGGTACCGCGAGGGGCACCATTCCCGCCTCCCCGAGCCGTATCACTTTCGGGTATACATGACCCCTACTGACCCGGGACCGGTATTCAAGCCGATGGCCGGACCGACATTGGATTCGTACACATTGTTGCAGGGAAAATTCGCGAGCATGAGCTCCTTCATCTCCCTGGCCATCTCCGGATCCCCGGCGTGGGCGATGCCGAGGTTGATGATTTCCTTGTCCTGGAGGTCCTCCCGGATGCATTCCAGGAACTTCTCCGAGATTTCCGAGCTTTCACCGGTCAAGCGGCTGGAAAGGACGATTTCCCCACTTTTGATGGTGAGCACCGGCTGGATCCGCATCGCCGAGGCGAGGGCCGATTTCAGCCCGCTGATCTTGCGCCCCTTGCGAAGATACTTGAGCGAGGGGACGTAGAAAAAGGTGGAGACCTTTTCCAGACGCTTGCTCACCAGATCGGTTACTTCCTCAAAATTATTTCGCCTATTGCGGTTCCAATAAGGCCATGGTGTATTATGAAACCCAGCTCGCTTCCTGATTTCTTTCGCTCATTCAATAAGTTATTTACATTTACATATAAAAGACTCCACGATCGTAAGCCCGGGATCCGTGAGCCCTAATCCGTGGGAGAGCGCTCAGCTGTGAGGCTCGCATCTCCCATCGCCTATCGCCCATAACCTCTAGCCAGGGCCCGGAAGCTGGAACATTGTCCTGACAGTTTTCTTGATCTTCAAACTGGGCCCGGGCCCAGCGACGGAGCTCACAAAGGGAATTTCTTCACACACGTATTTCGTCCCCAGATCCGATCGAGCTGCCCCTGAAAAAAGGCCGTATCTCCGCTGGTCCAGAATTGGGGAGACCGGAATGATTTTTCCTCTTCCGGATGTGGAAACGCACTTTCCACGGACAGCACCCTGGCAAGCTGTTTTGCGACCGGATAGCAGGGATCGAGGATGGCGGTTTCCGAACCGGCGAGTTGGCTGAGAAGGGGCTTTAGAAAGTGATAGTGGGTGCACCCGAGCACCAGGGCATCCACACCTTCCGTGAGCAGCGGGTCGATATAGGATTGAAGGAGGGAACGTATTCGTCCCCCTTCCCAATTGCCCTTTTCCACCTCCAGGACCAGATCGGGGCAGGGCTGGGTCAGAATTTCCGCCCTATCGCTCCAGCAGTCGGAAAGCCTCCGAAACCGTTCGCTTCCCAGAGTGACCTGGGTGGCGAGGATCCCGATGCGACAGGTGCGAGTCCGGTCAAGGGCGGGCTTGATCGCCGGTTCCACCCCTACGAGGGGGCGTGAATACGTTTGACGCAGGTTTTGAATCGCAACAGCGGTTGCCGTGTTGCAGGCAAGGACCACAGCATCGGCTCCCTGTTGAAAAAGGAACTTCGTGACGCAGTGCGCCCTCTCCCTGATATCCGCGTCCCGCAGAGAGCCGTACGGCGCGTGCTCCGAATCCGCTACGTAAAGCAGATCCAGCTGCGGCAGACTGGCGTGAATGGCTCGCAGAACGGACACCCCTCCGATACCCGAGTCAAAGACACCCACGCAAAACCTTTTCCGGGTATCGGCTGCAGTGCTTGTCTTTGCCGTTCTTAGGGGATCGCTCCCATTCACCTCACACCTCCTGTTCGCAACGAACCTTGTCAGGGTCGCGTCTATACCCAGTCAGCCAGAAAATGAACCGTTAACCCGGCCACAAATGGGAAAGCCAGCACTATCAACGTTCGGATCAAAGTAAAGCGCACCCCGATAAAGGCAATCCCCATGATCAATTGGGCCACCCCCAAGAGGGCCCAGCCGCTGATCATGCCCACGGCTGGGCCGATCCCTGCGCCAATCCTGTACACCTCGGCGATAATCGGAAACACGGCATAGGGACCGCCCAGAACAAGGGCTCCGCACACACCGCCCACAAAAATGCCGGTCAATCCGGTTTCAGCACCCAGCCAGGATCGTATCAATTCCGGGGGCAAGGCAACACGGAGCAATCCGGCCAGGGTAAAGGCCAAAAGCAAGAGGGGAAGAAGATTGAGGAACATCTTCCCTCCTGTCCGCAGTCCCCGGATGTCGCTGCCGTCTCCCCGTCTTCTGCCGATGAGGAGCATGCTCGCGCTCATAATGAGAAGCAGACCGATGGCGGGCAACAGCTCCATGTCTCATTCACTCCGATCCTGATTGCTGGACCGCCCTTGCAGCTCGCGGATCTCGCGGCGGATAGCCTCAGTCGCCCCCGGGAAGAGTCGATTCGCGAGCAGGCCCGCCAGGATGGGAAAAACCGCGGTTACGGCGTAGCGGACAAAGGTCAGCTTCGGTCCGAGAAGCGCGATCTCGATGGGCATCCGAGTCAGGGTCCACAGGTTCTTTGCGGTTACAAAGCAGACCACGGTCCCCAGCTCTGCACCGGACACCAGAAATGAAGCCGCTATGGGGAAGAAGATGAAAGGTCCTCCGGGGAGGAGAGCTCCCGCGAACCCGCCCAGAAAGAGGCCTTTCCATCCGGACTCGCTACCCAGCCACCGTGAAACGGTCTCTTCGGGGATGATCACGGTCATGAGACCGGCACAGGCAAAGGCGAGAAGCAAGAGGGGGCTCAAGCGCAAAAGCATGGCGCCCCCCTGATACAGACCCGACAATAGGCGCTGGCTTCCTCCCTGGAAAAAAACCAGCAGACAAAGGCCCAGACAGGCCGCGCCCATAAGCAGGTACAGTTTGCGCATCCCAGAGTGGTTCCGTGCTCAGGAATTTTCAGGCCGAATCCGGTTCCTCATGCGGGGTGTTTTCCCTGCAAAGCTCCCGGACAAACTAAAACACGGACACATTCCTTCGGATTCAGGTATTGACCACATTGATAGGGTCTTCTTGCAGAAAGCGCCGAATGTTCTCGCCAACATCATGAATCAGCCGCTGTCTCGCGGCAGTGGTGGCCCAGGCATTATGGGGCGTGATGAGGCAATTCTTCGCAGTGAGCAAGGGATTCTCCGGATCTGGGGGCTCCTGGGCCAACACATCCAGGCCGGCGCCGGCCACAGTCCCGCTGTTCAGGGCGTCCGCCAAATCCCTTTCCCGCACCAGAGAGCCGCGAGCGGTGTTGATAAGCAGGGCCGTACGCTTCATCCGGGCCAGCCTGTCGGCATGGATCATTCCTCTGCTCTCTTCGGACAATCTGCAGTGAAGGCTTAACACGTCGCTTTCCGCGAACAGTGTGTCCAGGTCGACGTGCTCGGCTTCCTCAAAGGGCCCGCCCTTGCCTGAGAATGAATAGCAAAGCACACGCATGCCCAGGATACGGGCCAACCTGGCCACACGCCTTCCGATGCGTCCCGGCCCCACGATACCGAGGGTCAGTCCGGACAACTCGAGGAGAGGGTATTCCCAGTAGCAGAAATCGCTGCGAGCGCTCCATCCGCCGTTGCGAACACTGTGGCTGTGGTCCGAGGCACGTTGCGTGAAATGCAGGATATGGGCGAATACCATCTGAACGACCGAATCCGTGGCGTAATCGGGAACGTTGGTGACCGGGATATTCTTGCGTGCGGCGGCATCCACATCCACGACGTCGTATCCCGTGGAGAGCATCCCGATGTATTGAAGCTGAGGGAGCTGGTCCAGATGATGGGAGGCAATAGGCGCTTTATTGGTGAGAAGGATTTGAGTATCCTTTGCCCTGTCCAAGAACTCCTCGGGAGGCGTGCGGTCGTATATGGCGCACTCGCCGAGTTCAAGCAAGGGCTGCCAGCTTATGTCACCGGGGTTTGTGGTATACCCGTCGAGAACGGTAATCCGCATAGAACCTCCAGGAACAACGGCAGAAATTCAAAAAGGGTCTGCCGAAAAAGGTGAAAGAGACGAAGAATCGATTCAATTGAATGGCTTCGATCAGATTGAATTGTTCCCAAATTTCGGTATAACCCTCATTCCCGGGCCGCTCCGGGCACAACCAAGCATGCAAATAGCGCGCGGCGAGTCGGGGATTGCGCTGATGCCTGTGTCTCATCCCGGTGTCCAGTGCCGGAAAGGGCGCACGCCGTGCGACTTATGCCCGCAAGAGACCGGTTGTTCTCCACAAATCCGTGGCATCGCGAACCTCACTGTCGCTGCCGGCAAGATCCCCATATCGCGAGCTCCAAGGGCTCGCACGTTTATGAAACACGGCTTCAGCGCACATCCCCGTCTCGTCGCGCCAGACAATTTCACAAAACAATTCAACATCTTGGACACGTTTTCATACAACTTTCATTCCCGGGCAGACCCGGGCACAACCAAGCATGAAAATGTCGCGAGGCGAAGGCGGGTGGACGCTGA
>JAZKRN010000205.1:0-5271 GCA_036628655.1 Desulfohalobiaceae bacterium
ACAAAGCCTGATAACTACTCAAAATATGCCATGCACATCACGGGTAACATGAGCATTCTATTACTCATTTTGCGCAATGCAATACATGGGTAAGGAATTGTAGCTTTCGCCCTGCTGGGCTACCCAAAACATGCCATGCATGAAATGAGTAGGAATGGATAGTAATTACACACTTAGTGCGATGCATGAGGTGGGTAAATGCAAATTGAATTACTCAAAATTTGCCATGCACGGAATGGGTAAGTCACTCGTTGTAGCCATTGCATTACACAAAATTTGCTATGCACGCCATGGGTAACAAATCCTTGTCTTCTAGCGGAAGAGGAGCCTATGGCGGATCCAGTGCCATTCCTTGCTCGGGCGGGTCTGCCTGGCTATGCGCATTAGTCTCCGCCTCACTGCTTCCCCTGTTCCGGGCAGGGACTGCTTCGTCCATCCGCTGAGGATCTCATCCTTATCCTGCCCATGTATCAGCATCCCCTGCATCCATTTCCCGTAGATATCCACATGCTCCATGCCGCTGTTCATGAGCAGCACAAGGGGCCTCCAGGATCCTGTTCTCGAATTGCCGCAAATGCGACATCCCGGTGGAGAAGAAAAAGAAGCTCCGCTCCATACATCGGTCCTTGAGCTGTCCCGCGAGCATTTCCCTGGCCAGGGCCAGAATATGTCTTGCGGATCTTCTTACCCAAAATATGCAATGCACGAAATGGGTAAGAAGTTGCTGAATCAGACTTGATAGTACCACCGATACCAAGCCACAAAACGCTTCACTCCCTCCTCCACACTCACCTGGGGGGAATAGCCCGTATCTCGTGCCAGATCGGAGATGTCCGCATGAGTTTCGGGAACGTCACCTGGCTGCAGGGGATGATATCTTTTTTCTGCCTCGAGACCGAGCTCCTGTTCCAGCACCTCGACAAAGCGCATCAAGGGTACAGGCTGTGCGGCCCCGATATTGTAGAGACGCCAGGGGGCGTTGGAGGTTGCTGTATCCGGATCCCGTGGATCCCACGACGCCTCTTGGGTTGCAATATTGTCCGAGGCGCGCAAAACCCCGTCCACGATGTCGTCGATATAGGTGAAGTCCCGGAGGTGGTTGCCGTAGTTGTAGATATCGATGGGCTCCCCTGCGAGCATGTTTTTGGTGAATAAAAACAAGGCCATGTCCGGACGCCCCCAGGGACCGTACACAGTGAAAAAACGAAGGCCGGTGCACGGCACTCCGTAGAGATGGGCGTAACTGTGGGCCATATGCTCAGCAGCTCTTTTGGTGGCTGCGTATATAGCAAGGGGATGGTCGGTGTGGGTATGCACACTGAAAGGCATGTTTGTGTGCGAGCCATACACCGAGCTGGTGGAGGCGTAGGTCAGATGCTCAACATGGTTGTAGCGGCACCCCTCGAGGATATTGAGGGTGCCCATGACATTGCTGTCCACATAACTGTACGGATCAGTGAGGGAGTGGCGAACACCGGCTTGGGCACCAAGATGGATAACGCGCTCAAAGCCTTCGTGTTGAAAGAGATCAGCCATACCGTCACGATCAGCCAGATCGCGTTGAATAAACGTGAAAGGATCAAATTCTCGGAGGCGCTGCAACCGGGCCAACTTCAAGCTTGGATCGTAGTAGTCATTCAGGTTATCCAGTCCGACTACGGAATCGCCTCGTTCAAGAAGCGCTGTTGCCGTATGAAAGCCAATGAATCCCGCTGCTCCAGTCACTAAGTAGTGCATATCTCAACCATAGATGAAAAAGTTATTTCGAGGCGTTGCCTGATAGAGGGTGTACGAGAAACAAGTAGATGGCAAATGGATATTTCTTAAGCCTTGTACACATTGTCTGAACCATTCTCGAAGAAACCTCTCGTGTCAAGGACCGGAGCTTGCAGATCAGCTGGCTCGATATCCTTGTAGCTGCTGTGGGCGGTGCACAGAATGTACAGGTCATATCCCTCACTGACTATCGGCCTGGACCTGCGGCCAGCGAATCCGGGATACTTTCTGGAAGGTCTGACTTCCGGAATGAAAGGATCATTGTAGTAAACAACAGCCCCTCTGTCCTCCAGCAATTCCATGACCCTGTAGGTTGGGGATTCCCGGTCGTCATCCACCTCTGGCTTGTAGCTGAGTCCCAATAAAAGGATCTTGGAGCCCTTGAGGGGCTTGCCGTACTCGTTGAGCACCTCCCCAGCCCGCTGGACCACGAAATAGGGCATGGAGGTATTGACCTCTCCAGCCAATTCGATAAAGCGAGTGGCCACATCGTACTCCCTGGCCTTCCAGGTTAGATAGAAGGGATCAATAGGGATACAGTGCCCGCCCAGGCCTGGCCCTGGATAGAAGGGCATGTACCCGAAGGGCTTAGTGGAAGCGGTCCGAACCACTTCGAAGATGTCTATGCCCATCCGCATGAAAGCGGTCTTCATCTCGTTGACCAGGGCTATGTTCACGCTGCGGAAAATGTTCTCCATCAGCTTGACCGCTTCCGCAGTCCCAGTGGAGGAAACCGGGACCACCCGGTCTATGACCTGGCCATACAAAGCTTGCCCCACTTCCAGGCACTGTCGGGTAATGCCGCCGCACACCTTGGGAATGGTCCTGGTGCTGAAGCTGGCATTGCCCGGATCCTCGCGCTCCGGGGAATAAACCAGGAAGATGTCCTGGCCGACTGTGAATCCCGCCCTTTCCAGCCTGGGCCTGAGCTCCTCGTCCGTGGTTCCGGGATAGGTGGTGGACTCCAGGGAAATCACCTGTCCCTTGCGCAGGTGGGGCAGGATTTCCTCTGTACAGCCGATCAGATAGGTCAGATCGGGCTCCCGGTGCCCATCCAGAGGGGTGGGCACGCACAGGATCAGGGCATCCGCCTCGCCCGCTCTGGCAAAGTCTACCGTGGCCTGGAGCCTTCCTGCCTGCACATGCTCCTGCACTGAATCCGAGGGAATATGTCTGATATAGCTTTGCCCGGACATGAGACTGTCCACCTTGGATCTGTCGGAATCCAGGCCCAGGACAGAATATCCGGTCTCCAGATAGCGCAGGGCCAAGGGCAAACCCACGTAGCCCAGGCCGATAATACCGATAACTGCCTGTCTGGAATTGAGCTTGTGTATTAAGTGCTCGTGCATGCATTCACTCCACAGTTACACTCTTGGCTAGATTTCGGGGCTGATCCACATCCTTATCCCACAATACAGCCATTTCATAGGCAAAGAGCTGGATCGCGGGCAACACGGCAAACGAGGCAAGGGGCCAGGACAGGCCGGGAATCTCCCAATGCTGCGCCTCTGCGAAGTCCACCTCTTCCGGAGCCAACAACAGGACAGGACCCTGGCGGGCTCGGATCTCCTGCAGGTTGGAGAACAGCTTGGGGCTCACCCTGTCACCCAGATCCAGAGCGCAGGTGGGAAAATCCTCCTCCACCAGGGCGATAGGGCCGTGCTTCATTTCCCCCGCGGCATAGCCCTCGGCATGGATGTAGGAGATCTCCTTGAGCTTGAGCGCCCCTTCCAGGGCCAGGGGATAGGCCAGCCCCCGGCCTAAATACAAAAATCCCTTGGCCTGCTTGAACTGCCGGGCATAATCCTGGGCCCTGGCACGCATGGGAGGGATTGCTGACTCCAGATCCCCGGGCAGAGCACCCAAGCCGGCGACAATCTCGGCTTCTGCCTCTCTGGAGAGGACTCCTTTGCCGCGCCCCCAGTACACCGCCAAAAGCAACAGGGCCAGCATCTGGCTGCACATGGCCTTGGTGGAGGCCACGCTGATCTCCGGGCCGGCCTGGGTGTAGAGCACAGCGTCCGAGGCCCTGGCGATGGAGGAGCCCAGGACATTGCAGAGCCCAAGCACAGGAACCCCCTTGCCTCTGGCGATGTCCAGGCCCGCCTTGGTGTCGGCTGTCTCCCCGGACTGGGATATAGCCAGTGCTAGCTCCCCAGGAGAAAAGGAGATATTCCGGTAGCGGAACTCAGAGGCGATCTCCACCTCCACCGGGATATCCGCCCACTCCTCGAACAGGTACTTGGCCCAGAGCCCAGCATGGAAAGAGGTCCCGCAGGCCAGGATCCGGATGCGGGAGGGCAGGGGCAATTGCTCCACTTCAGCAATGGTGACCGTGCCCTGCACAGAGTCTATTCTGCCGCTCAGGCAGTCCTGGATGACCCGAGGCTGCTCCTGGATCTCCTTGAGCATGAAGTGCGGGTATCCGCCCTTTTCCGCGGCCTGCAGGTCCCACTCCACCCGTTCTACAGACCGGCTGAGGGGCTCCAGGGAAGAGGCGCGGTACAGACGCCAGCTGGAAGGCTCCACCACGAGGAGCTCGTCGTCCTCCAGGAAGACCACATCCCTGGTGTGAGGCAGGAAGGCGGGAATATCCGAAGCCACGAAGTATCCGTTTGGGCCACTGCCCAGAACCAGGGGGCTCGCATGCCTGGCTGCCCAGATGCAGCCCGGGTGCTGACTGCTGATCAGGGCCAGGGCGAAGCTGCCCTGGACATGGCTCAAGGCCGCGGACAGGGAGTTGGTAACGGAATACCCCTGCCGTGTATAATCTGCGATCAGATGCACCAGGACCTCGGTATCCGTCTCAGAGACAAAGTGGTGGCCCCTTGCCTCAAGCCAGTGCTTCAGAATGGCGTGGTTCTCGATGATCCCGTTGTGCACCAGGGAAATGGTCTGGCTGCCATCCAGGTGAGGATGGGCATTGATCTGGTTGGGCACTCCGTGGGTGGCCCACCTGGTATGCCCAATCCCGGTTCGTGCCTCTGTCGGGATGCAGCTCAGGCTCTGCTCCAGGCAGTGGAGCTTGCCCGAAGACTTGACCACCTCCAGATTCCCGTTGTCTGGATAGGCGATGCCTGCTGAGTCGTATCCCCTGTACTCCAGGCGCTTGAGTCCGTCCAGGATGACGGAAACCGCTTGCTGCGTCCCGGTATAGGCTATGATTCCGCACATATGCTCTGGCTCCTTTCTTTGCCTTTTTTCGAGATGCAAAGAAGGCTAATGACCTCAACCATACAACGTACAAAAAGAGTGACATTGAAGGTAACCCTGATAAGAATATCCCGGAAACCTGCCATATATGCCAGGTAAGCGAAATCTAGAGAAAGATTATTTCAAGCATATACAGAATTCATCTTGAAATAACCATTGTGTTCTTTGGAACACGCACTGATTATATATCGTAGAGCTGATTGCAGAAAAAGCAGAAAGTCAAATCAATTTCTGCGACACAGTTGCAGACTTCAAAAAACTTTCTGTCTTTTACGTACT
>JAZKRN010000206.1:0-5181 GCA_036628655.1 Desulfohalobiaceae bacterium
ATGGACGCCATCCCCAAGACGAGCGTGGGCAAGATGAACAAGAAGGAGCTGCGCAGGACGTTTGCCGAATAATGTCCTTTTCTTTCAGCTGAGGGAGCGCTTTATTGAGCCCCTTTCACAGCGGCATGTCCGCTGAGAAGGGGGCTCATCTGTTGTTGGGCGTCTTTCGGCTGCTTTTGTGCCGGTATTGAAGCGCCGCGGCTACTTGCCGATGGGGCTCCTCGGAAAAGATGGAGGTAAAGGGCCCCTGAAGATTACGTTTTCGCAAGGTGCTGAATAGTTACAAATTTTTTTTATTTGGGCTCCAGGGGTTGTCTATACGTTTCCTCTGTGAAATATTGTGCCCATGAACTATTCACAGCGGTAAATATTTGTTTTGCAATTTTGCACGTGTTCCTCCGGGTGCCCGGAAACAGGGGAACAAAGGGGGCGAAGCAGGCAAGGGCAAAGAGATGGCGTATATAGGGCCAGGCTCTTTGTTGACAATACTTGCTTTTCGAGGAGCAGTGGCAAAATGGTTTCCCGGAAGGTATAATAGGTGAAAGGGTGAGCCGAAAGACGAACGGGATGTGAGCCTCGCCCAAGAAAATGCCACATCTCACCAGCTTTTTTTGCCAAGTCCAGAGGGCTTCCCGAGACTCGGGAAAAAGGGAGTCGGCTTCCGCCCATAAAGAGCAATTCCCGGACCGATCTGGAGTCCGGAGAGGAACCTTGGAGTTGTGTCCATGAAACACAGTGAGTCCGTGAACGACTTTTGCCACAATATCGTTGAGCTCATGCAGGAAGGCCTCTTGGTTGTCGGCGATGACGGAACGATTATGATGGTGAACAACGCCCTGGAGGAAATTACCGGCTACACCAAGGAGGAGCTCCAGGGAGAGATCTGCACGATCTTCAAGTGTGACGCCTGCAAGTTGCTGCGATCCTCGAATGAGGCTTGGTGCCAGCTTTTCGACCGGCGGGAGCTTATCAAGCGCAAATGCAATATGGTGCGCAAGGACGGCTCCTACGTGACAGTACTGAAAACCGCCACGGTTCTGTACAATGAGCAGAACGAGACCATTGGCGCGGTGGAGGTGGTGACGGATATTTCCGAAATGGACAGGCTGGATCGGGAATTGCGTCAGCTTTCCAGGAGCCTGGACCAGGAGCCCTATTTTCAGGGAATGATCGGCCATTCCCGCCATATGAAACAAATATTCGAAATGGTTGAAAAGGCGGCTCAAACCGATTTACCCGTGCTCATTCAGGGAGAATCCGGAACCGGCAAGGAGCTTGTGGCCCAGGCCATCCACAAGTTGAGCCCAAGGTCCGAACAGCCCTTTATTCAAGTCAACTGCGCCGCCCTGAACGAATCCCTGCTGGAAAGCGAGCTTTTCGGCCATGTCAAGGGCGCCTTCACCGGAGCCCTCCAGCATCGCAAGGGACGCTTCGAGGCCGCCAACAGCGGGGATATCTTCCTGGACGAGATCGGGGACTTGCCCCTGTCCATGCAGATCAAGCTCCTGAGAGTCCTGGAGACCAAGACTTTCGAAAGGGTGGGGGAAAACCAGAGCGTGTCCGTGGATGTGCGGATCATCGTGGCGACCAACAAGGATCTGTCCCATCTGATCGCCGAGGAGCAGTTCCGGGAGGACCTCTACTATCGCATCAACGTTATTCGTATCCATATTCCGCCCTTGCGGGAACGCAAGGAGGATATACCGCATCTGGTGGACTTCTTCCTCCAGAGTCTCTCCCGGGAAGATTCTCACGATATCAAGGGGGTAAGCCGAGAGGCCATGCACATACTCATGCATTACTCCTGGCCGGGCAATGTTCGTGAGCTGAAAAATGCCATGGATTACAGCCATGTCCTTGCAGAAGGAGACGTTATTCGGCCGGAGCATTTACCGGAATATTTGAAGGGACATGGAGCTGCCCAGGCGGGCTCCGTCATGGCAAAAGGCAGCGAGGGATCGGGCAATCGGGAAAAGGAAGAGCTGATCCGGGCGCTCAGGGAAAGCGGCGTAAACAAGGCGCAGGCGGCAAGGCTGTTGGGTATCAACAGGGTGACCGTCTTGAACCGGATGCGCAAGCACGGTATCGATCTGCAGAAAGACATTGTCTACTAGCGGACTCAACGGCTTCTGTCGACTGCAGGTCTCGAAGGAGAGGTCGAGAGGTTCGCCAAGCTCGACCGCCCAAGCGCGTAAACAGGCCCCTCTCTGTTGCAAGAGAGGGGCCTGTTGTTTTACTCGATGTTGTAGCCATCATCTTCAAAATCCACCTTTGCATCCAGATAGTAGACATCCAGCTTCGGCCGAAGGTCCTGGAACATAAAATAGGCCTCGCCGCTGCGGGATCCGGTGGAACAGTACAACACGATGGGTTTCTTTGATGTGTCGAACTCCTCCATATTCTTTTCGATTTCATCCACGGTCATCCGCTGGGCAGTGGGGAAATGCCCTCCTTGAAACTCCTCCTTGTCCCGCACATCAATGAGCTGAACGCTCTCCGGCCTGTTCTCCACGATTTCCCGAAAGAAATCCGGATCGATGGAACCGGTGTATTCGCCTTCCGGGATATCCGCGGCCTTGACGGGCTCCGCAGCTTCCTCCTCTTTCTGGGCTGTTTCGGGCTCCTCAGCCCCGCTTATGTCCTCCTTGGTCCAGGTCCTGTATCCTTGCTCCTCCCATCCCTGGTAGCCCAGGGGATAGACGACCACGTTCTCATAGCCCATTTCTTCCGCCTTCCAGGCGGATTTGTGGCTCATGCTTCACCCGGGGCTCATGCAGTAGAAAACCAGGAGAGTGGATTTGTCCTCGGGAAGCACCTCCTCCGCCCTTTCCTCGAAATCCGAGTTGGGCAGATTGACCGCGGTGGGGATGTGTCCCCTGTCGTAACGGGCGCGCTTGGGCCTGGCGTCAATGAGAAGGACATCGTCAGGAGACTCCTCCAGGAGCAGGTTGTCGCTGACGATGGATTTGACGAATTCCGTGGGAACGAATGTGTGGTAGGGATTGGGTACGTCTGTTTCCTTTTCCACGGTCGGAACGGGTTCTCCCGGCTCGTGGCCCATATCCGTTCCGGTGTCCTTTTGGGCGCACCCTGCTGCGAAAACAAGCATGAGCAGCACGATGAGCCCAGTCGAGGCGATGATGCGCAGTCTTTTCCACATAGGTTCTCTCTCCTTTTCGGATTTTTGCCGGCCGGACCGGCCTCTCCAGCGGAAACCGGACCCCTCTCCCCTTGAGGAGTATGTACGGATTCCCGGCTTTTCCTTTCGCCTCATGCTCATGATTCCGGACACGATTTTGTTGTCAGCAAGAACATGCCCGGTAATCGGGACCCGCCGCTTCGTGACATACTTGTCCGGAATCCAATGAGGCGCAGCCCTTTATGGAGCCTGAGCTCTTTGAAAGAATGCATGCTACATGCCAAAACCCCTCGGCTCAGGTTTGGAGGATAACCCCCTTGAATCCGCATGCATTCATGAAGATGGTCAGTGCGGCGATCAAACCGTGGCGGCATGCTGTATAAGCAGACGATTAAATAGGTGATTAAACAAATGTCGAGACCGTGTTGGGGATGCGGGATCACAAAAACGAAGGAATGCCCGGAGCCTTTGCATGGTTTTTGAGGCTTTTTGTTTCTTTTTTTTCGGAACAATCCAACACCTTGCTCTTTCGTCGCACATGGGCACAGATATATTGTATCTCCTCACCGAAGCCCCGTCTGAATTGCTTCGCCCGACCCTAAGGATTTCAGGAATCCAGAATGCCATGGGGAAAAGGTCACGAGAATGCCCGGGCCGCTTCCTGTCCCATTGGCTCGAGGAGCTGGCTCAGCAGCGATGCTTCACCAAAAGGACATCCGGTAGGGGCGCTGCCTGCAGCCCGTGCAGAACCTTCCTCTCTCCCTTCCGCCTCTCTTCAGCCGAAATAGCTTCCCTCCGGCAAAGGCTTGCCTCGGAAACGGGTCAGCACACCTGATCGTGCTTTTTGTGCTCATGGGGCTTTTCGCTTCGGCATACGCGATCTTAATAGCCCCTATAGCTCAAAGCCCCTTGGAGAATCCCGTCTCTTCTTGTCGAAAAAAACTCCTCCATTTCGGAAAGTTGTACTCAAATCTCCCCTGTATGGAAAAGTTTTTGCATGAAAATCCGAAGAAGGGGTTGTCAAAAGGTTTCAGCTATGAAATATTATCCCTATGAATAGTTCACAGGGATAAATAGTTGATCCCCGTTTGCCCCGGGGCTCGGGGCGCTGGAGGAACCTTTCAAACAAGGAGGATCGAGGATGAAAGGCAAAACAAGGACTTGGCTGGCCGCCTTGTGCATCATGTTCATCACCGTGGGCAGCCTGGGGATTGCTTTTGCCGGACCGGGCTTCTCTCCGGACGGCAACGAGCGAAGGGGAAAGTATATGTACCGCAAGAGCTGCCGATCCTGCCACGACGGGAGCTCGGCCACGGAGCTGCAGCCGAACACCAAGACACAGGCCCAGTGGCAGAGCGATTTCGATGCCTACAAGGAATTGGAATGCGCCGAGGAATGGGAGAATCTCTCCCGGGACAAGCTGGGCGATATCTTCACCTATCTGTTCAAGCACGCCTATGACTCGGATCAGCCCGCCACATGCGGGTAGGTGCCAACGCGGGCCCCGCTCAACACAGGGAGGTTCCCTATGATCGGGAAAAAACTGCTTATCGCCGCGATCGTGTCCTGCATGCTCTTCACCGGCGCGGCCCTCGCCCAGGAGGAGGCGAGCCGGGACAGCGACCTCGAGCAGCGGGTGGAAGATCTCCAGCAACAGCTGGATGAGCTGCGCGAGGAGCAGCAGAAGGACACGGAATCCCTGAAGGACAGGGTTTCCGAGACGGAACGGCACACAGCCGCGGACAAGGTGGAGCTCTCCGTCATGATGGAGCCGCGGCTGTGGTCTCTGCACATGCAGGATGTGCGGTCCAGCTATCAAGAACTGAAGCAAAATATGTCAAGTTTTCAAAATAAGGATGCTCAATTTATTCAAAAGGGTTTGAAAAGTGTTGAACCCTCAAAGATCGACGTGGACAACGACGCCGTTCGCACCCTCCGCTTCCGCCTGCGCATGGATTCGCAGGTCAACGACAACCTGCGCTTCGCGGGCAGGGTCGCCGCGTACAAGGTCTGGGGGGACAGCGTGGGCATCAACTTCAACA
>JAZKRN010000207.1:0-5119 GCA_036628655.1 Desulfohalobiaceae bacterium
AGGTGTAATTGATTCCCTCCAGTCATCATCATTCACACCATTTGAATCCTGCTTCCCCGGAAGTGATCCGGGAATGTCGATGAGGTGTTGCGTATCCCATCATGTGAAACCCGGGATGAAACCTGCGCTTCAGCGTCCACCCGCCATCGCCTCGCGACATTTTCATGCTTGGTTGTGCCCGGTTTAGCCCGGGAATGAAAGTTGTATGGCGGGCAGTTCAGTGGGAAAGCGATTATTGCACACACAAGAGGGACGCAGGTGTTGGGCAGGAAGGGCCCGCTAAAAAATCGAATCGAGCCGCTCGATTAAGGGTTGAATACAATGGTCAAGGAAATCAAGGTCTTTCCCGATCCTGTCCTTTATCGGGACAACGCCAATATCGACAGGATCACCGAGGCTATCCGGGACTTGGCCCGGGAAATGACGGATACCATGTACGAAAAAGGCGGTATCGGCCTGGCCGCTCCCCAGGTGGGCGAGAACTGTAAGCTGGTGACCGTGGATGTGAGCGGCCCGCAGCAGCGCGATAACCTGCTGGTCATGGTCAATCCGGAAATTGTCGAGGCCAAGGGCGAGGTGGAAAGCGAAGAGGGTTGCCTCAGCCTTCCGGAGTTCAAGGGCACTGTCCGTCGCGCCGAGGAGGTGACCGTGTCCTGGCGCGATCTGGAGGGATCCGTCCGCGAGATGCAGGCGAGCGGGCTTCTTGCCTATTGCCTGCAGCACGAGATGGACCATCTGCGCGGGGAGCTCCTTGTGGACCAGGTGGGCCGGCTCAAGCGGAACATGTACGAGAAAAAGATGCGCAAGCTGGGGAACGGGGCATGACTCCTATTCGGACCGTCTTTCTGGGGACCCCGGATTTCGCCGCAACCATCCTGGAGCGGTTGCTCGCGGCCGAGGGGGTGGAAGTGGCGGCGGTGTTCACCCAGCCGGACCGCAGCGGCGGTCGGGGCAGGAAGCGGTTGGAGCCGCCGGTCAAGAAACTTGCCTCCGAGCGCGGTATTCCCGTGTACCAACCCGAAAAGCTGGACGGGCAGAGCATGCAGGAGCTGCGAAACATCGCTCCGGATGCGCTCGCGGTGGCCGCTTACGGCCAGATCCTGCCGGGGGAGTTTCTCCGGACCGCACCGCTGGGCGCTGTCAACGTGCACGCCTCGCTGCTTCCCCGCTACCGCGGGGCCGCCCCGATCCAGTGGGCCCTGCTCAACGGGGAGCAGGTCACGGGCATCACCACCATGCTCATGGAACCCGGCATGGACACTGGGCCCATCCTGCAGCAGAGGGCCCTCGCCATCGGGGTGGACGATACCGCGGGCAGCCTGCACGATGAGCTCGCGGAAATGGGCGGAGACCTGCTGCCGGGGACCCTGACCGCTTTGGCCGAAGGGCGACTGGTACCCATCCCCCAGGACCCGGAACGATCAAGCTATGCCCCCAAGCTGGACAAGTCCGCGCGCCGCATCGACTGGAACAGGACGGCCTGGGAGGTCCATAACCGGATCCGGGCCCTGCACCCCGTACCCGGGGCCCATTGCACCCTGCGTACCTCTTCCGGCAGAGAGCTCCGGGTGGGGATCCATCCGGGAACACCCGGAGAGGAAGACGGCGAGGCGGATGCCGGAGAGGTTCTCGGGCTGGACGGACAGGGGCGGTTGGGCATAGCCTGTGGAGACAGGGTCTACAGGCTGAGCACGCTTCAGCCGGCCTCGGGCAAGCCGCTCACGGCGCGGGACTTTTACAACGGATACCTCGTTTAGCAGGGCGCCCCAAATCTTTTAATTGCGTAACTATTCACCTCTCCACTGATCATTGTAAGCCGACACGGGGTGTTTTGAATCATTTCAGCGGAGACTATGCCAGATTTTCTTCGTCCGGCACTCACTTTTCTGGACGCTTGCCCAAATAGTCTATGCCTCTTGGAAAGTGAGTGCCGGACGTTAGAAAAACCAGAGTCGGAGCTGCATGAGGCAAAACACCCCGTGTCGGCTTACGGTTCCGCAAGATGCTGAATAATTACAATTGCTTCCTTGCCTCAAAAAGTTCAAGCTCTCATTGAGGCTCACTAGGCCCCGGTGAAACACAAGAAGGTTTCATCGGGTAAGCTCCGCGCTTGAACTTTTTTTGCGCTTGACCCTTGAAATTTTTGAACGCCCTGCCAAATAAGGTTTTTCAACAGGCTGCTAGGCCATGCGATCCTCCTCCAAAACCCAGTTCACGGATATAACCTCCTTAAGGCCCACGGAGAGTATCCAGGATGCCACCGCCGTGCGCAAGCGCCTTTTCATCGGCCTGCTTACGGGCACCTCTTTTTTGGTGGTCCTGTTTCTGGGCCTGTTCTGGCTCATTCCCTATATCGGGCTGACCACCATTCATCCTGCAGCCCCATGGGTGCTCGGGGGCTTGGTTGTGCTGGCCGCCCTTCTGGTTATCTGGTCCTCGTTGGCCCTGGTGCTCAACATCCTGTTCAAGCGACCCGTGCTTTTCTCCCGAAGGATAAGGGGAATCGCGGTGACCTGCTATCTTCCCCTGATGATCGGAGTGGGCAGACTTATGGGGCTGTCCAAGGAGCGGATCCGGGCCTCCTTCGTCCAGGTGAACAACGACATCGTCCAGGCGGAGCGCAGTACCTTCTTCCCGGAGGAAATCCTTCTGCTCATGCCCCACTGTCTGCAGAACAGCCTCTGCAAGTACCGCCTGACCTACAACATCAACAATTGCCGCAGATGCGGTGAGTGCCAGATTGCCGATCTGCTCAGCTTCAGCGAGTCCTTCGGGGTGAAGCTGGCAATTGCCACTGGCGGCACCATCGCCAGACGGATCGTGGTGCAGAACAGGCCGCGGCTGATCATCGCCGTTGCCTGCGAAAGGGATCTTTCCTCCGGCATCCAGGACACCTATCCCCTCCCGGTGTACGGGATCCTCAACGAGCGGCCCCACGGCCCCTGCCTGGACACCCGTGTCCCCCTGCCGCAGCTGGAGCTGGCCATCCGGAGCTTCCTGCGGAGCGAGGATGACGGCAACAGTGAAGCCGAGAGAACAAAAAGGGAACCGGAACACGAGGAGCCTTCTCCGCAGTGAGCGCCAATGCACGCAACGCCTGCATCAAAGCGGTCACCAGCTGTCTCCGGGGCGAGGATCTGCAGGCCGCAATCAATCGCACGCTCGCCGCATCCGCCCTGAATGAGGCGGACAAGAAGCTGGTCACCAAGATTGCCTACGGCTATCTCCGCTCCAAAACCCGTATCGATTTCATCCTGGCCCGAACGGTCAAGGGCAAGCTCAAGAAGCTCCCCTTCGGCCTGGTGGTGAGTCTCGGGCTGGCCGTGTACGAGCTGCACCATCTGCGTGTTCCGGAATACGCCACGGTGCACTGGTATGTGGAGTATGTGAAAAAACGGTTTTCCGCCAAGATGGGAAAGCTGGCCAACGGGGTGCTCCGGGGGGTCATCCGCTGGGGGGATGCGGCGCACGATCCGGAGTTCTTCTGGCACGGCACCTCGGACCGGGCGACTTTCCTGGGACGCTACTATTCCTGTCCGGGCTGGATCGTGCGCATGTGGCGCGACGCCTATGGAGAGGACGCCTGCCGCAGTCTCCTTTCCGCCAGCCTGCGGCCGCCGTACACGGGACTACGGGTCAATCGAACACTGCCGGAGCCGGAGGAGATCTACGCCGCACTCGCGGAGGAAGCGGAGTATACCCTTCCCAGTGCGTGGGGAATGGCCCTGGAGGGCTCACCATCGGTCTCCCTCACGGACTTGGAGGATTCCGGGCAAATCAGCAGACAGAGCTTTGCGGTTCAGCTCCTGTTGGCCGAGCTCGGACCAGCCAGCTGGCCCGCCCCGATCTGGGACGCCTGTGCCGGCCGCGGAGGCAAGACCACGGCCCTTGCGGAATCCGTGGACGGCCCCATCTGGGCCAGCGACCTGAGCCGGGAGAAGATCAGGGGGCTGCACGGGGAGATGGGAAGGCTCCTTTTGCCGCGGGTGCCCGGATTCGTGCACGACGCCGCCTCCACGCATTGCCTGAGACGACGGCCAGGCACGATTCTCCTGGACGCTCCCTGCTCCGGTCTCGGGGTGCTCAGCCGCAGACCGGACATCAAGCACAAGCGCACCCCCAAGGAAATCGAGCGACTGACCCGGATCCAGCGGGACATGCTCGAAAGCGGCCTCGAGGTGCTGCACGAGGGTGGGACAATGATCTACGTGACCTGCACCCTGAATCCGGAGGAGAACGAGCTCGCCATCCGGGATTTCCTCTCCGGGGCGGGCAATGGGGTCGGGCTTAAGCGGTCCTTCAGCCCGACCTGGCCGGGCGTGAACGAGTTCTTCTACACAGCGGTGCTGCAGAGGCCCAAGGCCTGATCCACAGGCCGCAGAAACGGATACGAAGCCAGGGGCGGCATTTTTCATTCGGCCGGCAACACCGCCGATCTCATGGGACAAATGGGACCTGCCATGGCAACAGATGTGACATGCGCCCTCATCGAGTCCGGAGGAAAGGTCCTCGCGGCCAGGAGGGCCGAGAACGCCGACCGCGGCGGGCTGTGGGAGTTCCCCGGCGGCAAGGTGGCTTCGGGGGAGACCGAGGCCGAATGTCTGCGCCGGGAAATAGGGGAGGAACTGGGGATCGTCGTTGATGTCGCTCAGAGACTGCAGCCCGTCCTGCATCGGGAGCCGGAGGCAAAGATCCGGCTCATTCCCTACTTCTGCACCATTGTGCAGGGGGAGCCGACACCCCTGGAGCATGAGCGCATACTCTGGTCCGGGGGACGGGAGCTTGTCCGGCTTGCCTGGTGTCCTGCGGACATCCAGGTTGTACGGCAGTACTTGAGCGAGCGCGCCCCAGATCTGGCAAGGGAGCTGGATCGGGATTAAGCGAAGGGCTCCCCGGCTCTTCGTCTTAGCAGGCTGTTGAAAACCCTTATCGGCAGGGCGTTCAAAAATTTCAAGGGACGGCGCGACCCGGCACTCACTTTTTTTCCCGAAGTTCAATATATTACGAGCAAACATAAAAAAAGTGAGTGCCGGGCAAAGTCGTAGTTTACCCAGTGAAACATTTTTTTGTTTCACTGGGGCGTAGTTCGCCTCCATGAGAGTTTGAATCCGGCACCTAT
>JAZKRN010000208.1:0-5102 GCA_036628655.1 Desulfohalobiaceae bacterium
GGCCGGAGGATACGGTCCACACATCTGGCGGGTATATACCCAGTTCCTGGAGTGGATTTACAGGGAGGGGAGGCACTGATCCATGGCAGGGTGTCAGGAAGAAGCCCATGTGCTCTCCACATTAAGAGCCCTTCCGGAACCCCAAAATGATTATGCTTTTTAAGGGAGTGTTCTCCACCGCGTCTTTTGACTGTGGTGAATAGTTCTGTTCTTTGTTTCTTTTTTTCCGCGAGGTTGGAATTGCTGGAAACACGAATCCATGTACGAGATGTGCGTTAAGAATCAAAGATGTTCCTGGTATTTTATGCTCATTGCTTGATGTGCTTGATGAAAGTCCCCGAGACTGGCCTTTCAAAAGAGAGAAGAAATTTGACAGGATTTACTGGGTCACGGGAAATTGCGGGAAAAGAGCTGCAGCTCTTTTCCCACGAAGTCTTCATCAATCCTGGAGATCCTGTCGGTCTCTTTTTTTCGATATTCCGTCTGCCGAGAAGGGGCATTATGCTTTGTTCGCATCGGCAGATGGCAATTGGATGTCTGGCTGAAAAGCTTGCCCAGTGAAATGTGCCCAGAGGGCTCCCTGCCGAAGCCAGAATTTCACCGGGCTTTCATGGGCTCGATAAGCGCCATCATTCATTTCAAGAAAGGCAAGGATTCAGGGAGGCTAAAAAAAGCACCAACAGCTGCGCGCCGGTATGGTCTGCTCTTGATTCTGCGCCGATTGCTTGGAATGGGTGCAGAATTGAGTAGACATCCACTATCATGGATATCCCCATATGCTCACTCTTTAATTGGAGACGCTCCAGTCCTCGAGTAAAAGCCCGGGCACTCGCTCGAATTCCTGCACCTTGTTCGTGACCAGGGTCAAGCCGGATGCCCTTGCCTGGCCGGCGAGCATCATGTCGTAGGCTCCGATGGGCTTACCCTCTTGATACAGCGAAGCCCGGATCTGGCCGAAATGATAGGCCGCGCCGCTGTCGAAGGGCAAGAGCTCGAGCCTAGCGGCCATGGCCTCGATGTCGTTGAGATTTTGCTCAACATGCTGTGATTTCTCCGCGCCGTAGACGAGCTCTCCGAGGGTTATCGTGGAAATGGCCATGCGGCCTTCGTGCTCCATGAACCGCCTCTTTACCTGGGCAGGGCGATTCTTTATGGTGTAGATGACAATATTGGTGTCCAGGAGGTATTTGAGCATTACAGTGTCTCGCGAGTCTGATCCTCCGGCTGCTCCCTGCCTTGCATGAAATCCTCGGACACCCCTGGCGCATGGAACCAATCCTCCCAGGATTGGCCCGCAGGCATGATGATGCGCTTATTGCCCACCTTGATGATTTCCACATCCTTCACAGTCTCCGGCATGGCCACATCCTGCGGCAGACGGACTGCCTGGCTGCGATTGCTCTTGAAGATACGGGTTTTCGTGGTCATGGGTCTTCTCCTTGCTTAAACAGCAAAGACAAGCTAACCCCCTTCGGGATATGTCAAGAGGATATACAACATGGATAAAAAGCATATTCCATATGCTTCCTATTGGAAACCCTAACGGGGAAAGAGCCGCAACTCTTTTCCCGCCCTTCATCGATCCTGGTCTACACCCTTACTTAGATTGCTCAGTATCAGGTGAAGGAAATCATTGGTTTCCGCCTCTAACGATAACACCCTCATTTTAACCCTTCCCAGTCAATCGTGCGCACTGTCATCAAGAAACCTTTCCTTCTATGCAGTTGACGCGAGCCCCCACCCGTGCCATAAATCAACTTTCATGCTTAACATTTTATAAAGACTCTTTTTCATGACCAAAAATCAGTTTTCAAGCCCAGTCACTTTTTTTCGGGAATCTCGTCTCCCGGAAAAGGCTACCCTGGCAGGCTACAGCGCCCTGATCGACGCCTATGAGCTGAATGTTGTGCTCCCCAGGATCCTGCTTGCCACAGGAGAGCGGCACAGGAAAATCCGTGCCCGGGGATGGCTCATCCTCACCCCTCGCCACGCTCCGCAGCCGAGCCTCCCTGGCCACCTGGGCTTTGCCCTGAAGCACGAGGGCCTGGATCTGGCTGTGCTGAAGCGACTGTTCCAGGCCACCGGGCCGAGACCGATCGAGGATCTGGTGAGGGCCCAGCCCACCGGAACCTATGCCCGGCGCATCTGGTTTCTGTATGAATGGCTGCTTGGACAGAATCTGGACCTCCCTGACGCCAGGGCCGGGCGATACGTCCCGGTCGTGGATCCGGACATGCAACTGGCCGGGCAGGGGCGAACCTCCCCCAGGCACAAGGTTAGGGACAATCTTCCGGGGACGCCGGATTTCTGTCCCATGGTGCATCGCACGTCCATACTGCTGGAGCTCATGGGCCTTGATCTTCAAGACAGGGCACGGGACGTGATTCAGGAAGTCCCCCAGGATGTTCTCGCCCGCAGCGCCGCCTTCCTCCTGCTCCAGGATTCCAAAGCCAGTTATGCCATAGAGGGAGAGGGCTCTTCTCGGGACAGAATCCAGAGATGGGCCCGCGCCCTGGGTCAGGCAGGCAGCCGGCCTCTGGACCTGGAGGAGCTTATCAGGCTGCAGGAAGTTGTGATAGGCGATTTCCGCTTCGTGAGGCAGGGGCTGAGAACGGAAGGCGGTTTTGTCGGTGAGCACGACCGGCACACAGGCCAGCCCATCCCGGAGCATCTAAGCGCCAGGCCGCAGGATCTGCCGGAGCTCATTCAAGGCCTGCTCACCTTTGAGAATGGCCCCGGTCGGGAGCTGGACCCCATAGTGGCGGCCGCCGCTTTGGCGTTCGGATTCATCTATATCCACCCCTTTGAGGACGGCAACGGCCGCATCCATCGCTATCTCATCCACCACGTGCTCGCCGAGCGGGGCTTCAATCCGCCGGCAGTGGTCTTCCCGGTCTCAGCGGTGCTCCTGCAGCGCATCGAGGAATACCGCGAGGTGCTGCGGGACTACTCCGCCAGGTTGCTTCCCGCTATTCAATGGGAGCCCACCGAGCGGGGAAATGTCCGGATTCTGAATGACACCGCAGATTTCTACCGCTACTTCGACGCTACCCCTCATGCGGAGTTCCTGTACGACTGTGTGCGCCAGACCATCGAAAGGGAGCTGCCGGAGGAAACCACCTTTTTGCGCCTGTATGATGAATTCCGGTCCAGGGTGGAGTCCATGCTGGACATGCCGGAACCGACCCTGAATCTCCTCTTCAGGTTTCTGCGGCAGAATCAGGGATGTCTGTCCCGGCGGGCCAGAACTAGGGAGTTCAAGGACCTGACCGAGGATGAGGCCCGGCGCATCGAGGCGATCTATGCGGAGCTGTTCGGGTGACCCCGTCCAGGAAGTGGTTTATTGGTGACTAAACACCGGGAAGTTGCCATGCCCAGACTGACCATCACCCTCTCCGAGAATAGAACATAAAGTGCCAGTCACCTTGTGCTCATTATGGCCTCAAGTGTATGCCGAACGAGGCTGAAACCCGGACCAGGATCTCAAAACGCCTCGGCAAGCTGTCTCGAGCTTTGCACGTAGGCAAACCCGAAGGCCAGGTTCCTGAGCGTTGACAGGTGCAGCTCCTCATTTACGGCCGCGGTGGCATCGGAAGCGAAAAACACCCTGTAATCCAGATCGAAGGCCTCTCGCGCGGTGTTCTCGCAGCAGCAGTTGGTCAGCACTCCGGTGACGATCACCTCCGTGGCGTCCAGCTCCCGCAGCATCCCGTCCAACTCCGTTCCGCGAAAGGCGGAATAGCGGCGCTTGTCCAGGACCGTATCCCCCTCCTCCGGGGCCACTTCCGGCATGATCCACCACTCCCCGGCTCCGTAGGTCACGCTCTGGCCCCACCACTCATAGATCATGCCTCCGTCTACGGAGATATCCTTGTGGCCGTGCCGGGTATAGACAACAGGCACTGAGCGGCTGCGGCAGGCAGCCAAAACACGAGAAATATTGTCAGCTGCAGATAGGGCGATAGGCCGAAAGTACTCCTGCATGTCAACGACCAGCAGTGCACAGCGAGTGGGGTCCGGCTTGGCTGCCCGTATGTTGTATTTTCCGATCTCCTGGAGAAAATCCTGCATACGCTTCTTCCTCCTCCCCAAGAAGCAGTCCGTGGGTCACTTGGTCCTGAGCCGCTTCTGTAACCTATTTCGGAAGAGTGAAGAAAGTTGAGAGGATTTACTGGATAAACGGGATTTTGCGGGAAAAGAGTTGCAGCTCTTTCCCCGCGAGGCCTTCAGCAATCCTGTTCATCCTGGAGATCCTGTCGTTCTCTTCCTTTCGATATTCCGTCTGCCGAGAAGCGGCATATGCCTTCGCTCGCATCGGCAGGACGGCAAATAGATGTCTGGCTGAAAAGCTTGCCCAGTGAAATGAGCCCAGAGGGCTCCCTGCCGAAGGCAGGATTTCACCAGGCTTTCATGGGCTCGGTGAGCGCCATCATCTATTTCAAGAAAGGCAGGGATTCAGGGAGGCTAACAGAGCACCAACAGCTGCTCATCGGACTGGTCTGCCCTTGATTCTGCACACATTTCAGATAATGGGTGCAGAATTGGGTTGACTGCCACTATCATGGATGTCCCCATATGTACTTTTTCAATCATATCCATCAGCTACTTTCTACCTAATGGATGAAAAGTAGCTATTAAAGTACTGATGGGCATAACCCACTAATATTGTAGATCTACTAAAAAAATCTACCATTTATTCAGTAACACAATTGTACTTTATTTACGAACATACGATGTAACTCAAGATTATACTTATGGAAATTTATTTATAAACTGATATTGTTTCAAAGGATAATCAATAAAACAATTTTTTTCCCAGTCCCATATGTACCTATGAGATTCGATTTTCCATGAACAAGATTCATAACTTAAATATATAATGTTGAAAGAACGCTTCTTATTTTGAATTGCACAGGATTTAGCTGTAGAACCTGACATTATCTGCACAAAAGGTCTAGCACTTAAATTCTTCACAACATCATCAATTTTTTTTGCGACATTATGCAACTTTTTTCTTTCGTGCGATGTTAAGCCAACAGACAAACGTTTTTGTAACTCTTTTATTTCCCATGACTCTAAAAATTCCTTCCCAGAAAGTCCGC
>JAZKRN010000209.1:0-5085 GCA_036628655.1 Desulfohalobiaceae bacterium
ATGAGGCAAAATGCCCCGTGTCGGCTTACGGTCCGGCAAGGTGGTGAATAGTTACCTTTCAGCAACTCTTTCTCATGCTCCGGCATACGCTTTTGTCGCTCTGCCCCCACAATGGCACGCGAATTGCTAACACTAGACACATAGACAGGAATTCGATCAAGGAGAGAAGACAATGCGGACCATTACCATACTTTTGGCGGGAATGCTGGCGACACTTTTCCTGGCCGTTCAGGCCCCGGCCTGGCAGGGAGGAAACATGAAAAACGGCGGGACCACGTCCGTGCAGCGGTCCTATGTCCAGGGACAGAGCCTGGAACAGCTCCGCTCAGAGATCGCCTCGACCACGGCCGAGCTGAATCGAGAACTGAATCGCAATGATCCGAACGTGGACAAAGTCCGCGAGCTCAATCTGAAGCTGGCCAGGGACCAGCAGAATCTGCGCAGGATGATGCAACAGCCTCAGCAGCGCCAGCCCCGGCAGCGTCAATACCAGCGACGGCAACAACAGCCCGGAAGCGGCATGGGGATGCAGCGCGGCAGAAACCGCGGCGGCCACATGGGCGGAATGGGAGGACACATGATGGGTGGCCACGGCTACAGATAGACAATCTTTCCCCTCCCTGGAACTAGCACAAACCCTCCTTCCCATCCGGGAGCCCTGTAATCGGGGCTTCCGGACTTTTCTTGTACGCCGGAGGTCACCTGCCAGGACATCTTATTGCCTGGATATGAAATCATAACTGGTGTCTGGTGAATCCCGGATTTCGGATATCGGATATCGGATGTCGATAGATATGGCCATACCTTCAGGCTTCGTAACTATTCACCACTTCTCTGGCCTCAGCGTAAATCTTCCCGAGGCCTTTTTGAATCAATTCAACGGAGACTCTGTTCGATTTTCTTCGCTCGCCACTTGGGGGAAACCCGGCACGCACTTTTTCCAAAGTTCAATATATTACTAACGAGCTGAAACAAAAAGTGAGTGCCGGGTGGGGGCAGGGATGCCCCCACGTGGTGAGCGTTAGAAAATCCAGAATCGAAGGTGCAAGATGAAAAAAGGCCCCGTGAAGATCACGGTTTCGCAAGGTAGTGAATAGTTGCCCGGCTTCTTTATCAGCTATTGCCAACGGAGCCCGAAAACAACAAGGACCTTGCCAATCGAAAATTCCCTGTGCGCAAGTACAATCTTCCTCCCCCCAAGTGACTGTTTTCTTTCCCTCCGCACACATGGTAAAAATGGTGTCATGCCGCGTATCACACTCAAGATGAGCACTGCATGCTGCAGTGCGGCGAATGCGCTTGGATCTCCCCCGCTCCGGCAATTTCGCCGGCAACCGCCCGAGCCCTGTCTATGAACGGATTATCCCTGCTCAAGCCCTATTTCCGTGAACACAAGGCGGTCCTGCTCATCGGCCTGGCAAGCCTGATTGTCGTGGACGTGCTGCAGCTGCTCATCCCCCGCGTGATCAAGCTGGCGGTGGACGACATCACCGCCTTCCGCATCGAGCCCTCCAAGCTTGTCACCTACGCCCTGTACATCGTCGGGATCGCCCTGGGCATGGGGCTCTTCCGCTATCTGTGGCGAAGATGCCTGCTGGGCACATCCCGCCGTGTTGAGGAAGGGCTGCGCAACCGGCTCCACAGCCATATCCAAAGCCTGTCCGCGCCCTACTTCGACCGGACCGAAACCGGCGACCTCATGGCCCACGCCACCAACGACATCCAGCAGGTGCGGCAGGCCACGGGCATGGGGCTGGTCGCGCTCAACGACGCCATCTTTCTGGGCCTCGCAGCGGCCGGATTCATGGCCTGGATCAGCCCCAAGCTCACCCTGTTCGTCATCCTGCCCATGCCCGGAATCGTGGTGGGGACCATGTTCTTCACCCGCCGCCTGCACAGCCGCTACCAGGAGGTGCAGCGCTCCTTCTCGGGGCTGACCGAGGTGGTGCGGGAACGCTTCGCCGGGATGCGGATCATCAAGGCGTACAATCTGCAGGAGGACGAAGCGGAAAGGGTGGAAGACGCCTCAGGCGACTATTTCCGGCGCAACATGCACCTGGTGCGCACCACCGGCGCCTTCTTCCCCATGATGCTCTTCTTCACCAACCTGAGCATGGCCATCGTTCTCTACGCGGGTGGACGGCAGACCGTCACCGGAGCCATCACCGCGGGCGACTTCGTGGCCTTTGTCAACTACCTGGGCCTGTTGACCTGGCCCATGATGGCCATGGGCTGGGTCATCAACCTCATTCAGCGGGGCCGCGCCTCCCTGGACCGCATCGGCAACATCCTGGCCACTCCCCTGGATATCCGCAGCCCCCCCGAGCCGCGAAGGCTTCCGGAAACAACTCCGGGGATCGAGCTCCGCTCCGTGTCCTTCGCCTATCCCGGAGCCAGCGACAGGGCCCTGCGCGACGTCTCCTTCACCCTCCCCCCGGGCGGGTCCCTGGGCGTGGTCGGCCCGCCGGGCAGCGGCAAGTCCACCCTGCTCAACCTCGTTCCCCGTCTCTATGATCCGGACAGCGGCGAGGTCCGCATCGGCGGGCTGGACGCGCGTGAGGCGGATCTGGGCCAGCTGCGGCGGGTGATCACCGGGATTCCCCAGGACCCTTTCCTCTTTTCCGGGACCATCCGGGAAAACATCACCTTCGACGACGAAAGCGTCGGCGAGGAGCGCCTCGAGGAGGCGGTACGCAAGGCCCAGCTGTGGGAGACGGTCCAGTCCCTGCACCACGGGCTGGATTCCCTGGTGGGTGAGCGGGGGGTCATCCTCTCCGGGGGGCAGAAACAGCGAGTGGCCCTGGCCAGGGCCTTTCTGCACGGCGGATCCGTGTTCCTGCTCGACGATCCCCTGAGCCAGGTCGACTCCCAGACAGGGGCCGCGCTCATGGACACACTGTGGCGCGAGGCCCGGGAGCGCACCTTTGTGATTGTCTCCCATCGCCTGGCGGCTGTGCGCTCCGCGGATCACATCCTGGTGCTGGATCAGGGGAGCGTCACCGAGGAGGGCACCCACGACGAGCTCCTGCGGCTGGGCGGGTATTACGCCAGAACCTGGCATCTGCAGCAGCTGGAAGAGGAGATCCATGCGCTCTGAAGCCCGGACCTTTCACGAGGAACAGCCGCGCGAGGGATACGGGCCAGGGCTCTGGCGCGATCTGGCCCCCTACATCCGGCCCTACGCCCTGTTTTTCGTCCTCTCCTTTGTCCTGGTGCTCCTGGTCACAGCCTGCGAGCTGGCCGTTCCCTATGTGACCAAGATCGCCATCGACCGCTACATCGTGCCCCAAACCTCGGCGGAGCAAACCTCGGAGGCCGAGTCCGGGGACCGGGTCTATTCCGTGGTCCTGGATAGCCCGGACAAGCGCGACGTTGTGCAGCAATACCCCGACACCTTCCGCATCGAGGGGGATAGGGCTCGCATCAAATACAGCGAGCTCTCGAGCCTGCCGGAAGAGGACATCCGCACCCTACGCAGCAGCGATCTGGCAGGCCTCGCCCGGATCACCCTGCTCTTTCTGGGCCTCATCGCCGCCAACTTCGGATTCAGCTTCCTGCAGAAACTGGTCATGGAATACACCGGGCAAAGGGTAATGTACGACCTCCGCGTGCGCCTCTTCCGCCACATCCAGGGCCTGTCCCTGGCCTTTCTCAACCGGAATCCCGTGGGCAGGCTGGTGACCAGGGTCTGCAACGACGTGAGCAACATGCACGAGTTCTTCACCAACTTCATCTCCTTCGTGCTCAAGGACGTGGTCATGCTCGTGAGCATCGCCGCGGTGCTTCTTCTCATCAACGCGGAGCTGGCCCTGGTCTCCTTTGCCGTGCTCCCCTTTGTCGCCCTGGCCTCGATCTACTTTGGCCGCAAGGCTCGCGACGTCTTCCGCTCCCTGCGCATCCGCATCGCCCAGATCAACACCCGCTTCGGGGAGATGATCGACGGCATCCGGGTCATCCAACTCTTCCGCCGCGAGGAGGAGAACGACCGCACCTTTCGCGAGCTCAACCGGGATTACTATCTGGACGGGATGCGGCAAATCCGGATTCTGGCGGTGTTCATGCCCGTGGTCGAAGTGCTCAGTTTCATCGCTATCGCCGCGGTCATCTCCTACGGCGGGGGCAAGGTCCTCGCCCGGACCATGAGCCTGGGGACCCTGGTCGCCTTCATCTCCTACATCCGCATGTTCTTTCGCCCCATCCGGGACCTTACCGAAAAGTACAACCTCATGCAAAACGCCCTGTCCTCTGCGGAGCGGATCATGCTCATCCTGCAGAGCGAGGAGCGGATCCAGCCGCTCCCGGCCAAGGACGGCGCGCCGATCGATCCGGGCCCGTTGCGAAGGCTGGATCTGGAGGACATTCATTTCTCCTATGGCAGCGAAGACCGGGTTTTGGAGGACGTATCCCTGTCCATGGCGGCAGGAGAAAAAGTCGCTCTGGTGGGTCCCACAGGCTCGGGCAAGACCTCTATCATCAATCTGATTCTTCGCTTCTATGATCCCGAAACAGGCAGGATCCTGATCAACGGCACGGATCTGCGCTCCCTGGACCTCGAGGCCTGGCGGGCCAAAATCGCCCTGGTCATGCAGGATCCCTACCTCTTCGCCGGAACAGTGCGGGAGAACATCCTGCAGGGCTACCCCTTCCTGAGCCAGGAGCAGCTGGAGCGGATCGTGGACCAGGCCAACTGCCGGGGCCTCGTGCGGCGCCTGCCACATGGACTGGACACGCATATCTCCGGAGGGGGACAGTCCCTGTCCGTGGGCGAGCGCCAGCTCGTTTCCATGGCCCGCGCTTTGGCCCGGGACCCCGAGCTGCTCATCCTGGACGAGGCCACCTCCGCGATCGACTCCGAAACGGAGCAAAGCATCCAGGAGGCCCTTGCGCGCCTGCTCCAGGGTCGCACCGCCCTCACCATCGCCCATCGCCTGGCCACGGCCAGGCACGCGGACCGGATCCTGGTCCTGCACAGGGGCAGACTCGCGGAATCCGGCACCCACGAAGAGCTCATGCGCGCCCAGGGAATCTACGCCAGATTGACCCGGATGCAGCAGTAGGTCGTTCCCCGTTCACCGTTCTGGGTTC
>JAZKRN010000210.1:0-5064 GCA_036628655.1 Desulfohalobiaceae bacterium
TCACGTCCCTCTGGGTCCCCCATGTCGAGTGAGCGGGAGCGAACGGGCGGTTAATAGGCCTTCTCCGCTCCCGGATTCACTCCTCATCCTGGAACAGGGCGGTGCTCAAGTAGCGCTCCCCTGTGTCGCAAACGATGAATGCCACAAGCTTGTCTTTGTTTTCCTCCCTGGAGGCCACGTCCAGGGCCGCCTTGGCGATCGCTCCGGAGGAGATGCCGCACAGGATGCCCTCCTCCTGGATCAGGCGCCTGGCCATATCCAGGGCTTCCTGGTCGGTAACCCGGACGATCTCGTCCAGAAACCGCCTCTCCAGCACCTGGGGCACGAAACCCGCTCCAATGCCCTGGATGGCATGCGGCCCCTTGCCGCCCCCGGTGAGAACCGGAGACCCGGACGGCTCCACCGCCACCACCTGAACATCCGGCTTGTTCTCCTTGAAGACCTGGCCCACACCGGTTGCCGTTCCCCCGGTGCCCACTCCGCAGACAAAGATGTCCACCCGGCCGTCGGTATCCTCCCAGATCTCCCGGGCCGTGGTGTCGTGGTGCACCGCCGGGTTGGCCGGATTGCTGAACTGCTGGGGCATAAAACCACCCGGAGTGGATTCCAGCAGCTCCCGCGCTTTTTCCACCGCCCCGCTCATGCCCTCTTTGGCAGGAGTGAGAACCATCTCTGCCCCGAAACCCTTGAACAGGGCCCTGCGCTCCCGGCTCATGTTCTCGGGCATGACCAGGACAAGCTTGTACCCCTTTACGGCACATACAAAGGCCAGGGCTATGCCTGTATTGCCGCTGGTGGGCTCGATGATCACGCTCTCCTGGTCAAGCAAGCCCTGGTCCTCCGCGGCCTGGATCATGGCGAGCCCTATGCGATCCTTGATCGAGGAGCAGGGATTGTAGAACTCCAGCTTGGCAGCCACACTGGCATGACAACCCCGGCTCAACCGGTTCAGATAGACCATCGGGGTTCTGCCCACCAGCTCGTTCATGTCTTGATAAATGCGCATCCCGGCCTCTCACGGTTTGGCCTTCCAGCCTTCAGACTCTTCCGCTACGCAACTCCTTCCAGTATAATCCATTTATACCACAGGGTCCGGTCTCAGGCTAGAGACGGTGAAGAGTTTGTGAACCGCCAGCTCCCTCCGGTCGCTTCATTGCTTGGCGCTGGGTTCTGGGCGCTCGGCGCTCGGTGCTGACTGCTGGGTTCCCAGAGCCCTGAGCCGAGTACCCAGAGCCAAGTGCCCAGGGCGGACCGTTGCCGCGGGGAAGGCGCAGGCAAGCTTCGCTTGCCAATCACGTCCCTCTGGGTCCCCATTGTCGAGTGAGCGTGAGCGAACGGGCGGTTAACCCTCTGAATACTCGCTTGGAGTAACCCTGTGAACGTTTACGCTGCGTGCTCTCCTAGCCAATAGCGCGCTTTCCTGCTACATTGCGCCAATGATTTCGCACAAACGCCCCCGCATGATCGTCCTCGGGCTGGACGGCCTGCCCCACAGCCTGGCCAAGGACCTGACCGCCCGGCACGATCTGCCAGGCATCAAAGCCCTCTTGCAGATGCAGGCCAGCCACCCCATCCGCTCCGATCTGCCCGAGCTCTCCCCGGTGAACTGGACCTCCTTCTACACCGCCTCCGGCCCGGAAACCCACGGAATATTCGGCTTCACCGAGCTGGACCCCAAGCGCTACACCCTGTACTTCACCGACTCCACCCAGGTGCGCTGCGAGAGCGTCTTTGACGAGCTTGGGCGCGAAGGCCGCTTCTGCAAGATCATCAATCTGCCCGGCACCTACCCGGCCTGGCCGGTGCACGGCATTCTGGTCTCCGGCTTCCCCGCCCCGGAGCTGTCCGGAGCGGTCCATCCCAAGATAATGGGCACCATGCTCGCCTCGGAAGGATACAAGCTCGAGGCGGACACCAGGCAGGGCCGCCTGGAGGCGGAGCACCTCTTTTCCGAGCTCCACGCCACGCTCCGGTCCCGGCAGAGGGCCCTGGAGCTCTTCTGGCCCGATCTGGCCTTCGACCTCTTCGTGCTCGTGCTCACGGAAATGGACCGCATGGGCCACTTCTTCTTCCCCTCCCTGCGCGACGAGAACGATCCCTGGCACGGGCACTGCCTGGAGGTGGTGCACCGCATGGACCGCCTGCTGCAGGAGGTCCTGGAACGGTATGAGGCCCTGCCCGAGCCCAAGCGCCTGCTGGCCCTGGCGGACCACGGCTTCGCGGAGCTCGCCACCGAGGTGGACGTCAACGCCTGGCTCAACGAGGCGGGCCTCTTGCATCTGCAGGGCGAGCCGGAGAGCGAGACCGACGCCTCGGTCATCGGTCCCGGGAGCAAGGCCTTGGCCCTGGATCCGGGGCGGATCGTGATGCACCGGGCCGACCGCTTCGCCAAGGGGAGCCTCTCCCCGGCCGAAGCGAGCAGCCTCCGCGAGGAGATCGCGGACGCCCTCTCCGGCCTGACCCGCGGCGAAGAGCCCGTTTTCGAGGACGTGCTCAGAGGCGAGGACATTTACCCGGACTGCCCCTTCCCGCACATGCCGGACCTGGTCTGTCTCCCCTCGCGCGGCTACGATCTCAAGGCCAAGTTCAACCGCGGGGACGTCTTCGGCCACTTCGGCCGCACCGGCGCGCACACCGCGGACGACGCCTTCTTCGCGGACAGCTCCGGCGCGGACGTCTCCACCGTGCGCCAGACGGGACAGGAGATGCTCAATTTCTTCCGACAACCCCAAAACCTGATCATCACCTGAGACCATATGCAACTCGACCTGGAAAACGACCTCAACCCCTCCCAGCTGGAGGCGGTCACTACCCTGCAGGGCCCGGTCCTGGTCATCGCCGGGGCCGGAAGCGGCAAGACCCGCACCGTGGTCTACCGCCTGGCCCATCTCGCGGAGCTCGGGGTGGACCCGGAGTCCATTCTGCTGCTCACCTTCACCCGCAAGGCGGCGCGGGAGATGCTCACCCGGGCCAGCCATCTGCTGGGCCAGGGCCTGCACGGCGTGACCGGCGGAACCTTCCACTCCTTCGCCAATCTCATTCTGCGCCGCTACGCCGGCGCTGTGGGCCTGAAGAACCGCTTCACCATCCTGGACCGGCCGGACTCGGAGGAGATCGTGAAGCAGGTCAAGGAGTCCAACGAAATCGGCCGCAAGGACCGCAGCTTTCCCAAGAAGGGGACCATCTACTCCCTGATCAGCAAGAGCCGGAACAAGGAGCTCTCCCTGGAGGAGGTCCTGGCCCGGGACTCCAGCCATCTGCTGGTCTACTACGACGAGATCCAGCGCATCGCGGACCTGTACCAGGAGTACAAGACGAGCCATTCCCTGGTGGACTACGACGACCTGCTCTTCCTCCTGGAGCGGCTCCTGCTGGAGAACGAGGAGATCCGCGATTTCCTGCGCTATCGCCACGAGTACATCATGGTGGACGAGTTCCAGGACACCAACCTGGTCCAGGGCAGGCTGGTCCGCCTGCTCACCGGGGACGAGGGCAACGTCATGGCCGTGGGCGACGACGCCCAGTCCATCTACTCCTTCCGCGGCGCTACGGTGGGCAACATCCTCGGCTTCACCCTGGACTATCCGCAGTGCCGGGTGATCAAGCTGGAGCAGAACTACCGCTCCACCCAGCCCATCCTGGGCCTGTGCAACGAGATCCTGGCCGGGGCCAGGGAGAAGTACGACAAGCGCCTCTTTTCCCAGAACCTGGACGGGCCCAAGCCCCAGCTCCTGTCCCCCTTGAACGACATGACCCAGGCCAGGGTCGCGCTGGACAAGATCCTCGATCTCAAGCGCGACTTCGACCTGCAGGATATCGCCGTCCTTGCGCGTGCCGGATTCCACACCTACCACCTGGAGGTGCAGCTGAATAAAGCGGGGCTCGCGTACCAGAAGTTCGGGGGAATGAAGTTCACCGAGGCGGCCCACATCAAGGACATTCTGGCCTATCTGCGCCTGATCCAGAACCCCGGGGATCTGCCGGCCTGGCAGCGGGTGATGTCCCTCATCCCCAACGTGGGGCCCAAGACGAGCGAAAAGCTCTATCGCGCCGTCCAGGAGGGGGACAAAAAGTACGTGGAGAAACAGTGCGGCAAGGCCGAGGAGCTTCGGGATACGCTCAATATCCTCCAGGAATTCCGCAACAAGCAGGACACTCCCTACTACATCCTGGAGAGCCTGCTGGAGCAGTACCAGCCCCAGCTGAAGCGGGTTTATCCGGACGACTACCCCAAGCGCCAGAGCGACCTGGACCAGCTGCACCAGGTGGCCTCATCCTACAGCGGGCTGGACGTCTTCCTCACGGACATGAGCCTGGAGCCGCCGGAACAGATGGGAGAGGCGGACCCGCTGCAGGACAAGCTGACCCTGTCCACGATCCACTCCGCCAAGGGGCTGGAATGGTCCGCTGTGATCGTCCTGGATCTCGTGGAGGAGCGCTTCCCCTCCAAGCACGCCCTCATGGACAGCGAGGCCATGGAGGAGGAGCGCAGGCTCTTCTACGTGGCCAGCACCCGGGCCAGGCGCTACCTGGCCCTGTCCGCTCCCCACTCCCTGCACAACCGCAACCAGGGGATAAGCACCCCGGCCACGCCGAGCCCCTTCCTCCAGGAGCTGGACAAGGAGAGCCTGGAGCAGATGACCGAGAGCTTCACCGCGGGGCTCTCTTCCGGTGGCCCCTCCATCGCCGCGGGCGGCTCGGAGAAAACGGAGCAGGCCGCATCGCGGAAGGAGGCTGCGAGCAGCAGCGCGAACGGGTACTGCAAGCACCGAATCTTCGGCAGGGGCAAGGTGGTGCAGTTCATCCCGCCGAACAAGTACAAGGTGAGCTTTCCCGGCTTCGGCCTCAAGGTAGTCATTGGCGACTATCTCCAATTCGAGGAATAGGGGTTTGGACGAAAACGCACTCATCTCCTTCGTTGCCGCGAAATCTTAAAATCCTCATGTATTCGGTAAGAATAGAACGCGCAGAGGCGCGGAGTTTAAGGATTACTCTCCAGCTTCTATCAACTGGCGATACCCAGCCAAACAGCGAGAAGGCGTTCAACTTCCTTTAAATATTTAT
>JAZKRN010000211.1:0-5047 GCA_036628655.1 Desulfohalobiaceae bacterium
AGCCACGCCGCCAGGGAGGCCTTCCTGCGGCATCCCACCTGGGAGGAGAGCATGGGCCGGGTGGAGGGATTCCTTTCCGAGCTGGGCCGGAAACACCGCTCCATATAACCCTCTCGCTGAACCCCAATAATAATGGGGTAACACGACAGATTGTGAAACACACTGTACAGGGCAGGCCGTTCAAAAATTTCAAGGGCAAGGCGCGATCCGGCACTCACTTTTTCCCCCGAAGTTCAATATATTACGAGCAAACATAAAAAAAGTGAGTGCCGGGCAAGGTCGTCGTTTACCCCGCCTGCCCCGTAGCTCAGCCTTGTGATGCTACCGGGGTGAAACCTTCTTCTGTTTCACTGGGGCGTAGTGACCTCCATGAGAGTTTGAGCTCTTTGAAGCAACGCAGCAATTGGAAGATTTTCAACGGCCTGCAGAGCGGAGCTTTTCCAGGTCGCGCAGGGCAAAGGTCTCCCCGCTGTCCTCTTCCGCCTCGCGCTTTGCGAGCGTCACGACAAGCTCCGCCACATCCCCGGGATCGCGGAGTATCCCCTTGTTGTGCATCTCCAGGAACTGCTCCCGCACCGGTCCCAGCTGCTCCGCATCCAGGCTGCGGATGTCCGCCTGCATCCCGGTGTCCATCACTCCCGGATCCAAAGCCATGACCTGCACCGGATCCTGCTTCAGCTCCTCCGCCAGGCACCGGGTCATCTGCAATAGCGCCGCCTTGCTGGTGCAGTAGGCGTTGAAGCGGGGGAAGGCCATCCAGGCCAGCCCGGAGACCACATTGACGATGCGGCCCCGACCCTGCTGTCGCATCAGGGGCAGGACCTCGCGGCAAAGCGCCTGCGGCCCGTGCAGGTTCACCGCCAGGGTCCCGCTCCAGGAGGCGGGATCCGCGTCCTCCTGGAACCGGGCCGGGCCGATCCTCGCGGCGTTGTTCACCAGGACCGTCACCGGGGACAGGGACTCAGCGGTCCGTTCCACAACAGCGGCCACCTGCTGCGGATCCGAGACGTCGCCCTCCGCAACCAGGCACTCGCCTCCCAAGGCCTCAATCTCTTCGGCGGTCTCCTCCAGCGGGGAGCGGGACCTCCCGTTGAGGGCCACCTTCCATCCGGAGCGGGCGAGCTCCACCGCGGCTCTGCGGCCCAGTCCCCTTCCCGCTCCGGTTACCAAGGCTGTCTCCTCTCCTTGCGTCATACGCTCCCTCCCCCGGAATTGCCGTTTTGACACCGCCGTTTCCCATCCACTATAAAGGAAAGAACAGGCTTACAAAAGCAGGGCTCCCATTTTCAGGTAGCCTCGCGGAACACCATCTTCGGAACAATACACGGAAACGCATGCAGCCCAAAATACTGAGCTTTCCCCAAGACTGTACAAACAGCACTTCCTTTGTTCGGGTCCGGTGCTACCAGGAACTGGGCGATCGGTTGCCTCCCTCCTGCCGTGGCAGGTGCTTTTCCGTCCGGCTCCCGTCGGAGCGAACGCTCGCCGCACTGCTCGACCTGCTCGAGCTGTCCCGGGAGGAGGTGGATCTGGCCCTGATCAACAGCCGCACCGCTGCCCTCTCCGACCTGGTGCGCCCCGGAGATCGGGTAAGCCTCTATCCTGTATTTGAGTCACTGGACATCACCTCGGTGACCGGGCTGCGATCCGTTCCGCTGCGGCGCCTCAGTTTTCTTGCGGACAACGGATTGGAAGAGCTTGCCGTCCTTCTCCGGGAAGCCGGCCTGGACGCCCTCGAATGCGGCGGGCTGGCCCGCTCCGAGCTGGCCAGACGCAGCCGCGAGGAAGGCTATGTCCTGCTCACCCTGGACCACGACATGATCCTCAAATACAATTTGGAGAAGGCCTGTGTCCTGTACACCTCGGACCCCCGGAGCCAATGCCGGGAAGTCCTGCGTCGTTTCGACCTTGAATAGCTTCTGAGCCATCCTTTTCCGACTATCCGGCCAGGTTGAGGAATAGCGTCGCAATCCGTCCCAAGGAGGGAATATCCCGCGTGATCAAACCCTGTGACAGAACTTTTGGAAAGTTCAGGCGATACTTCGCCTATATCCTGCTTGCCTGCCTCTGCCTTGTGGGAACGGCCTGTGCCCCGGGCATGCCCTCTTCACAGTCTCGACCCGGAATCGAACGTCTGGAGTTTGTGGGCTACAGCGTGCAGGCCGGGGCCTTTGCCGTGGCGGACAACGCCGCCGGGCTCATGCGCAGACTGGAGAGCCAGGGCCTTAGCGCATACTACTTCCGGGACCAGGACGGGCTCTACAAGGTCCGCTTCGGCAGCTTCCCGGACCGCGAAAGCGCAAAGGAGCGCGCAGTGCGCCTCGCCTCCAGAGGCGTGCTCCGGGACTATTTTGTGGTCGATCCCCAGAGCTATTCCGCGGCCTGGATGCCCCGTCGCGGGGCCAAATACCTGCGGCGAGAGCTTGTGAGCACAGCAAAAAGTTTCCTGGGCACCCCCTACGAATGGGGCGGTACCTCGGAACGGGACGGGTTTGACTGCAGCGGCCTGACCATGGCGGTGTATCGCCACAACGGGCTCAATCTGCCGCGGGTGGCCGACAGGCAGTATCGCTCCGGCAGGCCGGTCTCCAGAAGCGGCCTTCGAAAGGGGGACCTGGTCTTCTTCGACACCAAAAGACGGGGCAAGCCATCCCACGTGGGCCTGTACATCGGGCACGGCCGCTTCATACACGCCGCCTCCAGCGGGAGCGTGGTGACCACGGGACGCCTCTCCAAGTCCTATTTCCGCGCCCGATTTCTGGGAGGCAGGTCCTACCTCTGAGACCCTCAGGGTTTTCTTTCCCCAAGCGGCTTATTGCCTGTGCTGAAACCCAGACGTCGGACATCGGACATCAGACGTCAGCCCCAAAAACCGAAAACTCGAAATCCGAAATCCGAAACCTAGTCTATTGTCAAATGTGAATCGTCGTTTTCAATTTTTTCTTAGCGCCGCGCCGCCGCGTCGCTGCGGGAAATAATCTTTATTTCTTATCTTCGCAAAAGTCCCAAATACTGCTTCACTGGACAGTAACTCCACAAAAAGCAACCCTGAATGAAAGAAAAAGAGTTTTGGCGCGCCACGGCGCAGCGGCGCAGCGCAAGAATATTTCTTCTACGCAGTTAGTTGTGCGTGTTCATGATTGCGTCAATTAAGACGTGACTAGACACTAGCACTCATCGGCGAGTAGCCAGAACCCGGAACGCGGAACGGGGAACGCAGAACGGACAACGGGGAACCCAGCAATTTTCACCGGCCGTGCCGATCAGGAAGGAGTGTCCCGGTCGGCGCTCCCGCGCCAGGCCAGGACCAGGGTGAGAAGCAGCGGAAGCAGGGAGGAGGCTCCGCCGGCGAAGAAGGCCGCCCGCACGGTCTCCTCGCCGATGAACAGCGCAAAGAAAGGCGGGGAAAGGGTCTGGCCCAGATAGATGAGCAGGGTGAATACGGACAGCACACCCGCCCGCAGCTCTGCGGAAGCCAGCCCGGCTGCCGCCGCGTTCAGAGCGGGCATGAGCGTCCCGAACCCCAGTCCCCAGAGGAGCATGATCGCGAGCAGGCCCGCGTAGCTTTCGCTGAGCCCGAGGCAGAACAGGGCGAGGCCGCATGCGGCCAATCCGGCGAAGACCAGTTTCCCTTCCGTGAAGATACGCCGCAGCCGAGCGGCCTGAGAGGCGGCAAGAGCAACCACGCCCGACCCCACGGATATGGCCAGCCCGGCGTGACCGGTGCTCAGGGAAAGCCCTCGGACCACGTACAGCGGCATGTACACGACCAGGCAGTAGAGCAGGAAAAAGCCCATGAAGTTGGAAAAGAAGAGCCAGATCGCCCGGGGATTGGCGATCGCGGAGAGGGTCCGTCGGATATACCCTTCGGACCTGCTCCCCTTCTTGCCCGTCTCCTCGAGCCTGAACGCGGCGACAATTCCCGCGGGGACGGCCAGGGCGTGGATGAAGAAGGGCACGAACCAGGCGATTGTCGCCAGCACACCGGAAACGAAGGGAATAGTGGCGTTGGTCAGGGACTGGGCCGTTACCCGATAGCCCATGGCCCTGTTCCGCTCAGAACCGGTGTAGCGGTCTCCGAGCGCCGCAACCACGCTGTTCATCATCCCCCCGACCCCGACCCCCTGGATCGCGCGGAGGACCAGGACCAGCCAGAAGGAGCGGGTGAACGCGATCAAGAGGCCGGCCAGCCCGAAGCCGATGGTCGCGGGGACAATGACCCGCTTTCTCCCAGCGCGATCGGCAACTACCCCCAATAGGGGCGTGGCCAGCATGGCGAAGAGGGTGTATACGCTCAGGGCCCACCCGATGCTCTTCTGCGTGGCCTCCAGGGGCGCGATCATTTCCGGGAGGATGGGGCCGACCAGGCTGCCGCCGGTGACGGCGAACATCACCACGGAAAGCAGGATCGCCAGATCGGGGTCCCGGATCAGGCGCATACAAGCTCCTCAGCCTGTTGAAAAGGCCGTAACCATTCAGGGAACAAGAACGCTTAACACAAAGGGCACAGAGGTCACTGAGGGGGTGCAGAGGTTGAGATTTTTTGAAGTTGCGGATTTACGGAATATGGGGTGTTAACCGCCCGCTCCCTCCGGTCGCTCGACATACGGGACATTCCCCGCGGCGGACCGTTGCCGCGGGGAAAGACGCAGGCAAGCTTCGCTTGCCGCAGGCTCGCCGAGGCGCAGCCGAGGCTGGGCCTTGAGCCCTGCAACGGTCTGCAGGGCTCAAATCACGTCCCTCTTGTCCCCCAAGTCGAGTGAGCGCTAGCGAACGGGCGGTACATTTTCTTTGAATACGAGCGCTCGAAGAAACCCTGTGAACGCTTACAAAAGGCTTATCAGACAGGGCGTTGAAAAATTTCATGGGTCAAGCGCGAAAAAAGTTCAAGCTTGAACTGGATTACCCCTCCATGAAAGCTTGAATCCGGCACCTATTTCTGAAGCCAAGTCAATCAGACGCCCTTTTGTCACCTCAAATAGGTGCCGGACGACGCAGCAATTGGAAGATTTTGGGCGCACTGTCCTAGTCCCGCTGCCACACCTGC
>JAZKRN010000212.1:0-4987 GCA_036628655.1 Desulfohalobiaceae bacterium
ATCATGAGCAGCTGATCCGAACCGAGCCCCCTCCCTCTGACGCGGGAGGGGGCTCGGTTCAATACGCGAAAGTCAGCAGAGGGCCTGCAAAAACACAAGTACAGTGGGGCCTTCCGCCTCACAGGAAAAGACGGATGGAATTGATCGGCTTCGGAGTGAACCGAGGCACAGGGATACCGCATGATGAGCCGTCGTGCGGGCCGCAGCCGCTCTGCCCGTTTTGAACGGCGCAGTGGAGCGGGAAAGCAGAATGGGTTGCGCAAGACGCAAAGGAGTGCTCTATGGGTTTGACAGGAATTCAGATATTCAAGATGCTTCCGCAGACAAACTGCAAGGAGTGCGGGGCGGCCACCTGCCTGGCCTTCGCCATGAATCTGGCCGCAGGCAAGGCGGAGCTGGATCAGTGCCCCTACGTCTCCGACGAGGCCCGGGAAAAGCTGGCCGAGGCCTCGGCTCCCCCCATCCGGCCGGTGAAGATCGGCAAGGGAGTCCGTGCGGTCACGGTGGGCGGTGAAACCGTGGAATACCGGCACGAAAAGACCTTTTTCAATCAGCCCCCTATCGCTGGAGTGATCTCCTCGGATATGCCGGAGGAGGAGTTCAAGAACAAATTGATCGTCTGGAACGCCTTCCAGTTCGAGCGCGTGGGATATACCCTCCGGCCCGAGCTCGTCGCTTTGAAGGATGCGAACGGGGACAAGGACGCCTTCGCCGCCAAGGCCAAGTACGTGGCCGAGAGCACGGAGTTCAACCTGGTCCTCATGAGCGACAACAAAGAGGTCATGCAGGCGGGGATCGAGGCCAGCGGCTTCAAGCGGCCCCTGATCTACGCGGCAACCAAGGACAATGCGGACGATTTCGGCCAGCTCGCCCTGGACAACGGCCTTCCCCTGGCGGTCAAGGCCGGCTCCGTGGAAGAGCTCCCGGAGCTGACGGATAAGCTCACAGAGAAGGGCCTCAAGGAGCTGGTCCTGGATCCGGGCTCCCGGGATGTGCAGAAGACCTACCAGGACCAGGTGGGAATCCGGCGAGCCGCGCTGCGGGCCAAGAACCGTTCCGTGGGCTTCCCCACCATTACCTTCCCCTGCGATATGGCCAACAATCTGGACATGGAAACGGTGATCGCCTCTATGTTCATCGCCAAGTACGGGGGCATCGTGGTCCTGTCCGACTTCGCCTCCGAGAACCTGTTCTCCCTGCTGCTGGAGCGGCTGAACATCTACACCGACCCGCAGCGGCCCATGACGGTGCAGGAGGGCATCTACGAGATCGGCAAGCCGGACGAGAACTCGCCGGTCATGGTGACCACGAACTTCGCCCTGACCTACTTTATTGTGGCCGGTGAGACCGAGTCGAGCAAGGTCCCAGCCTGGCTGATGATCAAGGACTCGGAAGGGCTTTCCGTGCTCACGGCCTGGGCCGCGGGCAAGTTCGCCGGAGACGACGTGGGTGCCTTCGTCAAGAAGAGCGACATTGCGGACAAGGTGAGCCACAAGGAGCTGATCATTCCGGGATACGCCGCCGCCATCGTCGGGGAGATCGAGGACGAGATCCCGGATTGGACGGTAACTGTCGGACCCAGGGAGGCGGCTCATATACCGGCCTTTTTGAAGTCCAAGGTGAGTGCCTGATCCGGTAGGGCCTTATCCTTCTGTCAGCCAATACTTCAAACCAAAGGACGAGCGATATGGCAATGTTTTGCTTCGGCGAGAGCCTGAACGTGATGGGCACCAAGATCGGCAGGGCCATGAAGGAGTGGGATCCCGAGCCGATCAAGGAGGAGGCCGAGTTCCAGCAGAAACAGGGGATGGACTACATCGACATCAACCTGGGGCCGGCCAAGAAGCAGGGCCACGAGCTCATGCCCTGGATCGTGGAGACGGTTCAGGGGGTTGTGGATTTGCCCGTTCTCCTGGACACCTCCAATACCGCGGCCATCGAGGAGGGCCTCAAGGTCTGCAAAAAGACCCCCATTATCAACTCCATCATGTGCCGGGCGGAGAACTACGAGAAGATGCTTCCCATGGCCGCCAAGTACAACGCGGATTTCGTGGCCCTGATGTGGGGGCCGGAGGGGTTGCCCCGGGACGAGAACGAGCGCGCCGCCTTGAGCGTGGAGCTTGTGCAGGTGGCCAACGATCAGGGCATCCCCAACGAGAAGATATGGGTCGACGGCGTCATTCCGCCGGTCAATGTCCAGCAGGAGCACGCTCCGACCCTGCTGGGCTTCTACGACATGCTCCAGGATATTGCCCCAGGTGCCAAGAGCACCTGCGGCCTGTCCAATATCTCCAACGGGATCCCGGATCATCTGCGGCCCATCATGAACCAGACCTACGCGATCATGCTCAAGCGTTCCGGGATGGCCTCCATCATCACTGACCCCAAGGATGAGATGATGACCCAGATCGCCAAGGACAAGCGGCCGGATATCGAGGAAGTGGTCCACAATACCATGGACGGGAACCAGCCGGATATGAACAGCCTCTCCCAGGAGTTGGCGGATTATGTGAAGACAGCCAGGGTCCTCATGGGTTTTGCCCTGTATTCCGATTCCTGGCTCAGCCTGTAGGGCATCGATAAAGCCCCTTTCTTCGCGCTCCGCGACATGTACTGCCAGATGCGGAGCTCACCAAGGAAAGGGGCTTTGTGCGTACTTGCAGGAAGTGGTGCGCGCTTATCAGCTGTTCGAGTCCAGTGTGCGCGTTATGAGCTGCTCCAGCTCGTTGTCCTCTCCCTCGGTATAGTCATCAGGGTATAAGAGCATGGCCATAAAGAAGGGGCTGTCCACTTCCAGGGCTTGGCTGGCCCGGATGCCCATGCTTTCCAGGGTCGATTCGATCTTGTCCTGCACCTCTCCAGGGAGGCCCTCCAGATCGTCCTGGACCTCGTAAAGAAGGGAATGAATGGTCTGGGCCTTTTCACGGAGGAGCCTGTTGTAGGCCTCCTGATCCCCTTCCTCGTGAAGCTTTCTCTTGGCTTCCGCCTCCAGATCGCGTATACTTTTAGCTTTTGCGGCAAGGGCTTCTTTCGCCTGTTTGAGAGGTGTCTCCGCCATAAAAGTGCTCCGTCGATAGAAGGTTGGCGTTTTTTGAATACTGCTCGGAATGGGCATTGTACAGGCAGGGCTCGAGCAGTGCAAGGAAGGAGTCGTTGAGGAAGATGGAGGTGTCGGGAGACACCCCTCATTCCCGGGCTGACCCGGGCACAACCAAGTATGAAAATGTTGCGTGGCGAGTCGCTTGGCTTTTTCTCTATAATTCAACAAGTTGGACACATTTTTCTGCAGAAAACAGCAAATCGGGCAAGGAGCGGATATGCAGTCACAAACCGTCTATTACATCGAGGGCGATGGCATAGGGCCCGAGGTCTCGGCCGCGGCGCGCCCTGTTCTGGACGAGGCCTTGCGCACGGCCTATTCCGGAGAAAAGGAGCTCAAATGGCAGGAGCTGCTTGCCGGGGAGAAGGCCTATTCCGAGACAGGGGAATACCTCCCTGCTGAGACCCTGAACAGTCTCAGGGACGAGGCCCAGGTGGCCCTCAAAGGGCCCTTGACCACGCCTGTGGGGTCGGGGTTCCGCAGCCTGAACGTGAGCCTGCGTCAGACCTTCGATCTCTACGCTTGTATTCGCCCTGTGCGTTATTTCCAGGGGATCCAGACTCCGGTCAAGCGGCCCGAGGATGTGGACATCGTCGTCTTCCGCGAGAATACTGAGGATGTCTACGCCGGCATCGAATGGGCCGCGGGCAGCCCGGAGGCCAAGGGACTCATCGAATTCATGCGGGAGCGCTATCAGACGGATGTGCACCCGGAGAGCGCCATCGGAATCAAGCCGATCACCGAGGAGGGGAGCAAGCGCCTCGTGCGTCGGGCCATCCGCTTTGCGCTGCAGCAGAAGCGCCCCAGTGTGACGCTCATGCACAAGGGCAACATCATGAAGTATACCGAAGGGGCCTTCTGCTCCTGGGGCCTGGAACTGGCCAGGGAGGAGTTCGGGGACTTGTGCGTGAGCGAGGACGAGGCCCGCGAGCAGGGCGAGGACAGAGTGCTGATCAAGGAGCGGATCGCGGACAATATGTTCCAGCAGGTGCTGACCCGGCCCGATGAATACAGCGTAGTCGCCACGACGAACCTCAACGGGGACTACATTTCCGACGCCCTGGCGGCCCAGGTGGGCGGTCTGGGACTGGCCCCCGGCGCGAATGTGGGCGACGACCTGGCCGTTTTCGAGGCCACGCACGGCTCCGTCCCCAAGAGGGCGGGAACGGACAGCGCCAATCCCTCCAGCCTGATCCTCTCCGGGGCGCTTATGCTGGAGCATCTGGGCTGGTTCGAGGCTTCGAACAGGATCTATCAGGCCCTGGAGCGAACCATTCAGCAAGGCAGGGTGACCTACGACCTGGCCCGCTTGATGGACAACGCCGAGACCGTAGGCTGCAGGGAGTTTGCCGAGCTCATTGCGAAAAACATGGAGTAGGCAGGTGGCCCGACAATGAGGGGGGAACTCATGCGGCGAAAGCGTCTGTATCCGTCATAATGCCACGGGTACAGGCGCTTTTTTGTTTTTTTGTATGAAAATGTGGCCAAGATATCGAATTATTTGGTGAAATTATCGGGCGCGGGGAGACGGGGATGTGCGCTGAAGCCGTGTTTCATAAACAGGCGAGCCCTTGTTGTTCGCGATATGGGGATCTTGCCGGCAGCGACCGTGAGGTTCGCGATGCCACGGGTTTGTGGAGAACAACCAGTGTCTCGCGGGCATGAGTCGCTCAGCGTGCACCCTCCCCTGCACTGGACGCCGAGATGAAACTCCGGCATCAGCGTAATCCCCGACTCCTCGCGCACCATTTTATGCTTGGTTGTGCCCGGGTCGGCCCAGGAATGAGGGTTGTATGGAAATGTGGCCAAGCTGTTGAATTGTTGAGGAATTTTCCGCGAGGCGAAGGCGGGTGGAGCGCTTCGCTGGGTTTCATAATACACCTTGGC
>JAZKRN010000213.1:0-4962 GCA_036628655.1 Desulfohalobiaceae bacterium
ACCAGTCACGAGTCACGAACTCTCAACACCCGCCAGCAGTCAAAGGCCGAGCATCTTGTGGCAGCTACGGCAGGGGCGCGGCGGGTCCGGAAACTCCTCCCGCTGGGGGAGCTCCTTGCTCGCGATGAGGCGCCGTTCGTTCAACACACTCCGGAATTCTCGGTAGGCCCGGGTTTTCCAGATTCGCAGGAGATCATTGTCCGCCAGGTTGCCGAACCCCTGTCTGGCTCCCTCGACCTCGGTCCCGCAGAAAAGATGCCTGAAGCGCTGTGCAGGCGGAAGCATGTTCACACAGGGCCCCACCTCGCCGTCTGAGGCGATAAAGAGGTTCCGCAGCGGATTCTCCTCACAGACAAGGACCTCTTTCCCCTTCAGAACCGGCAGGCGAAGGTCTACCCCCCTTTCCCGGGCCCTCTCCGCCGCTGCACCGAGGAGCTCGACATGCTCCCTTTCCGAATTCACGCCGCAGGCAAAGGGCCTCTGCTCTTCCTGCTCCCTGTCGCCGATTTGGCAGGGATTGATCGCGATCACTGTTGCCGCCCCCCACTGCGCCGCCAGCTCGACCACCTCAGGCAGCTCGCGGATATTTTCCCTTTGCAGCAGGCAGGTCAACTGAAGCTCCGGTCCCCCCGGCCCCCGACTCCCAGCTGCGCGCTGCAGGAGGGCAATGCCGTCCCGGATCCATTCCAGGCTCGATCCCTGCCGCAGCGCAGCGTGCGTGGCCTCGCGCACACCGCCCATGAAAAAGGAGATGAAACTGGTCCCGGCACGGACCACCTCTCCCGCCAGAGTTCGTTCAATCCGTATCCGCTGGTCACGAATCCGGAACTGGGCCCCCGCGAGGCGACCAGCTCCAGAGCTTCGGGAAAATAGGGATAGAGTAGCGGCTCGCCCCATCCCTGCAGGATGACGTTATCCACGCGATCCAGGTGCGGCTTGAGGCGCTGCAGGTGCTCCCAGGGAAGATCCTGCCGCTCGGTATCTTTTCTGTTGTGGAAGCAGCTCGGACAGCGCAGGCCACAGCGACTGGTCACCTCGATCTGCCAGGCGTGGAACCTGGGACGAAACGGGAACAGCTTGCGCAGCCAATCCATCTCAATCCTCGTGTGCGGGTGGGTTTCCTAAGCGTCGTTGGTGTGCCATTGTTGGCAGCGCTTCAAACGAGCAACACCTCAGAAGCTAACAGGGCCGCACGGCCTCACTCAATCTCCCGCTGACAGGCACAGCGGGAGCTCAATCGCTCCTAGAAATGGCATTCTTGAGCCGGGGGTAAGGAGGTGTGGCTTGTGCGGAGCGGGAAGGCGAGCGAAAATAATCGCATTTTCGACCACCGGACCGTTTTATGGAGCCCTCCCCCTTGACGCCGGTCGCCTTGCCGCTTTCCGCCACCTTCGGAGCGCGGCCTGTTTAAGGGACGATGAAGACGGGATTTGAGGCGAGTGAGCCGCACCCCCATACAGCGGAGCATGGATGGGAATACTGCGCAGCCGGAATCTGCAGATCGTGATCGCTATAGTGGTGCTAGCCGTGACCGGGGGAAGCCTGGTCGGCCCCATTCTGCCGGCAATGCTGGATCCGCTCCAGGTGAGCGAGGAACGGGTGGGTTGGGTGCTCAGCGTATACACTTTCCTCGCCCTGATCGGAACCCCTGTCCTGGGGCTGCTCGCGGACAGATGGGGGCGGAAGGCGGTGCTCGTTCCCTGCCTCCTCCTCTTCGGGCTCTCTGGCGCGGGAATCGCCCTGGTCCGCACCTTCTGGGCGGTCCTCCTTTTGCGGGCCGTACAGGGTTTGGCAGTGGGCGGGATGATGAACACCGGAGTGACCTTGATCGGCGACCTGTTTCAGGGCGCGGACCGAGGCCGGGCCATGGGCTATCGCATCACCTTCCAGACCCTGACCAACACTTTTGTGCCCTTCCTTGCCGGGGGATTGGCCGCCCTGGCCTGGTTCTATCCCTTTCTGCTCTACGGGCTCGCCCTGCCTCTGGCCCTCCTGGCGGGCCTGCAGCTCCGCGTGGAAAAAACTTCCGACTCCGACGGGGAAAACAAACCCGACCCTGCCCAAGGCCTAACGGCGTATATTTTCCGGCCCAGGGCCCTGTGGGTCTTCTTCTCCAACCTGATGGCCTTTGTCCTGCTCTTCGCCATGGTCGTGTACATGCCCCTGGTTGTGGTCCAAAGACTGGGCCTTGGGACCCTGCACTCCGGACTGGCCCTGTCCACGGGCGCAGGAACCGCCGCCCTGGTCTCCTCCAGGGCCGGCTGGCTCCTGGAGCGCTATTCTGAATACGCAGTCGTTTCCCTGGGCTTTACCCTGTGCTGCCTGGCCCTGGCATCCGTGCCTCTGGCGAGCATGTTCGGGCTTCTTCTGGGCAGCCTCGTTGTATGGGGTGCCGGATTCGGGCTCCTCACCCCTGCGCTGAACACCTGCGCCGCCGGGCTCGCTCCCGCGGAGCACCGCGGGAGCGTGGTCTCCGTCTTCACCGCCACCATCTACCTGGGCCAGACCGTCTCCCCGCCCCTTTTCGGCAGTGTTCTCGCCGCAGCCGGAATGAATGCCGTCTTCATCCTGGCCTCGTTTTCCGGGCTCTTTCCGCTCCTTTTGGCCCTGCTCGGATTGCGCCGACAGCGCAGGAACTCCTTGTACGCATAACCGTCATCTCCGGGTTTCTCCGGGCTTCTCCGGGCTTCTCCGGGCACAACCAGGCATGAAAATGATGCGCGGCGAGTCGGGGATTGCGCTGAAGCCAGTGTTTCATCCCGGCGTTGTATGCCGTGAAGAGCACAAACTGACCGGCTCCAGCTCATTTGATGGAGTGTATATTCTCCTCTCACACGCTCCAGCGCGGGCTTACCAGGTGCTCATCACCAGATACGCCGATCGCTGACGTCGACAAGGGCGCGCCTGTATATGAAACACGGCTTCAGCGCACATCCCCGTTTCGCCGCGCCCGACAATTTATCCCAACGTTTCAGCACGTTGAACGTATTTTCATATAAAAAAAATCCATATGCTCTCTTGTCCGACTCTCCTGCCCAACAGCCAACCCACTACTTCCTCCGCAACTCCGCGGCCAGTTTCTTGGCCTCCGCGATCTCGGGTGGTTCCATCCGCGAGGTCAACGACTCAATATTTTTCTCTGCCTTGGAGCTCCCCTGGGCTGCGGCGAGGCTGAACCAGGCATAGGCCTTGACCTCGTCCTGGGCTAGCCCCCGTCCCTGTGCATAGAGCACTCCCAGATTGTGCTGAGCCCTGACCATGCCCTGCTTTGCAGCCTTGCGGTACCATTCCGCCGCCTGTTCATAATCCTGGTCGACCGCGCCCCTGCCGCGCTCGTACACCAAACCGAGATTGTACTGGGCTTTCACGAAGCCCTGCTCCGCTGCACGGCGATACCACTTTTCCGCTCTGGACGCGTTCCCGGCAACGCCGCGGCCCTGTTCGTACAGGAGCCCCAGATTGTACTGGGCTCTGGGAAGGCCCTGTTCAGCGGCCTTGCGATACCAGTCCGCCGCTTCCAGACTGTCCTGCATGACCCCGTGCCCCTCAAGATAATTCACTCCCAGTCTGTGCTGGGCCCGGGGATGACCCTGCTCGGCCGCCTTTCGGATCCAACGCGCTGCCTCCTCACGATCCTGGGAGACTTTTTTGCCCCGCAAATACATCAGGCCCAGGTTGAACTGGACTTCGGGATTCCCCTCTTGAGCCGCTCGTCGCATCCTTTCCACTGTGCCGTTATCAGCGGATCGAGCAATCTGGCAGCTCACAAGAACAAAAAAGACCAACGCAATGCTCATAACCCTACATGCTGGCATAGCTCCCCCCAGTATCATCCTATTGCCCCGTAAAATTGCTCGGAGCAGACATGTTTTCTGCTGCGCTACAGGTCCTGATCTATCCGACATATCTTTTCTGATTACCCTTTTGTTTCTGATTCGCAGGGATCACCCCCGTTCCATGCGCTTTCGCACACGATCCCAGGACTTTGTGATTAAGAAGCTTTCCTCCATGAACCCGACCATGGTCCGGAAACGATTCATGGGCACGGCAAAGCTGAGCGTCTCCCTGGGAACAAAGGGTCTGGCGGAAACATCGAACATGCCCACCACCCCACGCGGAGCCTCTCTCTCCCCCTCGAGATAGGGATATTGGATGATGGCTGCGCATCCGGCGCAAAAGGGCGTGATTACCCCATGGGGATCCTGCCAGTCGAAGTTGGCCAGGGTGAACAGTCCGGAGAGCACATCCGGGGGAGCCAGGAAGACGATCACCTCAGGGGGCTCCCCGTCCTGGAGACGATCGAAGCGCTTGAAGACCAGATTCGCGGCAGGCGCCTCAAAGTCGGGCCAGTGCTGCACAACTCCCTGCACGATCTCGGGGGTTCTCTTGTAGCGCTCGCCCTCGAGCTGTCCCGGGATACCGCAGGAGAGAAAGGAGTCGAAGTTGGGTATGAGCTGCTGGCTGAATCCGGTATAGCGCTTGCCTCCGAAGCAGCCCAGGGATTCTTCATCAAAGACAAGGGCTGCGCCGTTCCGGACCCGGTTCAGGACGCCGATGAGGCATTTGTGTGCGGAAGGGGGCGGAACCCTTTCCGCATCTGCCGGAGGGGTATCGGTGTAGTACAGGGCCAGGGGCCACTCCGCTCCGGGAAAATAGTGCGGCCATTTGCTGAGAAAATCCTTTTCTTCCGACTGATTCATATGCCATACCTCCTTGTTTTCGAGCACACCCCGTCCGTCCGCCGCTTCTCGCCCCGGCAAGGCTCGCATTTTCATACTTCCCCGTGCCCGGGTCGTCCCAAGAATGATGGTTGGATTCCTTTTTAATCCACATTCCCGGGGCGACCCGGGCACAACCAAGCATGAAAATGTCGCGAGGCGAAGGCGGGTGGACGCTGAAGCGCAGGTTTCATCCCGGGTTTCCCATGATGGGATACGCAACACCTCATCGACATTCCCGGAT
>JAZKRN010000214.1:0-4948 GCA_036628655.1 Desulfohalobiaceae bacterium
CTGAACGGGGAACGGGGAACGCAAAAGATCCGATCAGCGGACACTGCTAATCCAGGGCCTTTCGGATGCTCCGGGCGCATTCCCGCAGGTTGTCCTCCCAGTCAGCCGCCAGGGGGTCCAGCCCGACCGCCTCGCCGCCGTCCAGATTCGCAGCCACCTGATCAGCGGGGCGGCTGGAGAACTGCGGCTGATAAAAAACGGTCCGCAGATCCTTTTCCCCTGCGATCCGGATCAGGCGATTCATCCGCCTGGCAGTGAGCTTCTTGCCCGCCAGCTTGACCGGAACCTGGCTCAGCCCGTAGGCGCGGGCAAAATAGCCCCATGCCGGATGGAAGGCCAGAAAGAAGCGGTTTTCCGCGTCAGCGAAGAGATCCAGGAGCTCGTTGTCCAGCTCGTTGATGCTTTGGCCCAGCTCCGCAAAGTTTTTGCGGTAGACGGAGGCGTTGCCCGGATCGAGGCGGATCAGCTCGTCCCGGGCGTTCTGGGCCAGGATCCTGACCAGGGGCGGGGCAAGCCAGATATGGGGATCGGGATGGCCCCGGCCGGAGACCGCGTCTTGGTCCGCCCCCGGTTGCAGGGCCTGTTCATAGGTTTGAGGCATGGGGAAGCGCTCAATCCCCTTGTACATGGGCGCGATCCGCATGTCCGGATTCACGCTGCGGAGACGATCCAACCAGGCCGACTCCACAGGGATCCCGATGGGGAAATAGGCGCTCACGCGGCTGATATTCTGAAGCTGGGACGGCTTGGGCTCGTACGTGGTGGGATTGGCTCCAGGCGGAAGGAGAACCTCCACAGCCACGCGCTCCCCGCCGATGCGGCTCAGAAGATACTTTTGCGGGGGAATGCTGACCGCGACACGCACCTTATCCGCTCCCAGGACATGAGCTTGCCCCACAAGCACAATCGCGAGACAGCAAACAACCACTCGAAGAACCGCCAAACAGGCTCGCTGCATACAGCCTCCCAGTTCCGCACACATGTATGATTTCGAACCGCCAAGTCGCTCTGCACCCATTTTTCAACGTGTAGGGATATCTGCGATCTTTGCACCCAGACAGCTAATCATATTCTTGAATAACCACGTTTTTACCTGCAAATCCTTAAAAATGGGTGCAGGGCGACTTGGCGGTTTCCATTCTCAAGAATCACGGAATCTTGTGCCTGAACGTTCTTTTTCAGCGCTCTGCCCAAGCCCCCTGCACCAGCCCGCGGTCCCGCATATGCTGCAGGATTTCCTCCAGGTTGCGCTTTTTCTCCAGCATCCACTCCGGAGCGATCAGCTCCTCGGGATGCGGGTCGCCGGTGATGCGCTGCACCACCACCCCCTCGGGCAGCCTGGAAATGAACTCCCCCACCAGGGGGACGTATTCCTCCCGCCGCAGGGGCCGGTAGCGCCCCTCCGCGTAGAGCTCGTGCAGGCGGGTGCCCCGCACCACGTAGAGGCCGTGGATCTTGACCGCGTCCACTTCCTGCTCCGCCAGAAAGCGGGCCGTCTCGAGGATATCCTCACTGCTCTCCCCGGGCAGGCCCAGCACCACGTGGGCGCAGGTAAGAAGCCCCCGCTCGCGGGAAAGGCGCACCGACTCGCGGAAGGCGTCCACGCCGTGCCCGCGGTTGATCGCTTCCAGGGTGGCCTCGTGAGCGGACTGGAGCCCGTATTCCAGCCAGATGAGATATTCCCGGTTCAGCTCCGCCAGATAGTCCAGAGTGGCCTCGTCCACGCAGTCCGGCCGCGTGCCGATGCACAGGCCCACCACGTCCGGATCGGCCAAAACCTCGCCGTAGAGTCTTTTCAGCGTGGGCAAGGGGGCGTAGGTATTGCTGAAGGACTGAAAATAGCCCAGGAACTTGCGCGCCTTGTAGCGCCTGGCCAAAAAGGACTTGGCGGAGCCGAGCTGTTCGGTTAGACTCTGTGTGGCGGCGTTTCCGGTGCCGGAGCCCCGTTCGTTGCAATAGACGCAGCCTCCCCGCCCCTTGCTGCCGTCCCGGTTGGGGCACCCGAGTCCGGCGTCCAGGCTGATCTTTTGCACCCTGCAGCCGAAGCGCCCGCGAAGGAACGTATTCAGGTCGAGGTAGGGCTTTTGCTCCATGTTCCGCGTTCCGAGTTCCGGGTTCAGCGTTCGCCGTTCCCCGTTCAGGGTTTTGGGTTCTGGGGTGATCAAGGACTGGTCGCTGGCGTGTTCCGGAGGTAAAAAGATAGGAAGTCACAGATTGGGGCGGCAGAGGTCAAAGACCGGATCCAGTGCTCTACCAGCCCCATGTCTTCCTGACTCATTGACTCACTGATTTACTGATCCTTCGCCAATAGCCCGAACCCGAAACCCAGAACGGGGAACGGGGAACGTTGAACGGGGAACGGGGAACGTTGAACGCCGAACCTCAAACCACCAAATATCTTAGGTGAAATTGAACAGTCTGTGAAGATGGGATTTTCCTACGACATCATCGTTGTCGGCGCGGGTCACGCCGGTTGCGAGGCCGCGCTCGCCGCCGCCCGCATGGGGTGCCGAACCGCCCTGTTCGGCATCAATCTGGATACCGCCGGCCACATGCCCTGCTCTCCCTCCATCGGGGGCATCGGCAAGGGACACCTGGTCAAGGAGATCGACGCCCTGGGCGGAGAAATGGCCCGAATCGCGGACCGGACGGCGATCCAGTTCCGCAGGCTCAATACCCGCAAGGGGCCCGCCGTACGGGGAACACGGACCCAGAACGACAAGACGGCCTACCGCTCCCTGATGAAGCACGCCCTTGAGCTTCAGGAGGGCCTGGAGCTCAAGCAGGCCCTGATCACCTCCCTCCTCGTCCGGAACGGCCGCGTCCACGGCGTTGCCGACGAGGCGGGAACGGAATACGCGGCCGGGGCGGTGGTCCTCGCCGGCGGCACCTTTTTCCGCGGCGTGGTCCATCTGGGTACCGCCCGCATCGAGTCCGGGCGAGCCGGGGAATTCCCCTCCAACGCCCTCCCGGATCAGCTGCGCGGGCTCGGCCTGGTCACGGGCCGAATGAAGACGGGCACCCCAGCCAGGCTGAACAGACGAAGCGTGGATTTCTCCCGACTCACCGAACAGCACGGGGACGAGGAGCCGCGCCCCTTCTCCCTGTTCACGGAGGAGCGGCCCGAGACGCGCATCTCCTGCTTCTTTGGCCGCACCAACGAACAGGCTCATGCCATCATCCGGGACAACCTGCACCTCTCCCCCCTGTACGACGGCAGCATCCGGGGTGTGTCCGCGCGCTACTGCCCCTCCATCGAGGACAAGATCGTCAAGTTCCCGGACCGCGAGTTCCACAACGTCATCCTTGAGCCCGAGGGTCTGGAGACCGAGGAGCTCTATGTCAGCGGCACGGGGAACTCCCTGCCCCCGGAGATCCAGCAGCGCTTCGTCCGCTTCATCCAGGGGCTGGAAGAGGCGGAGATCATGCGGCCGGCATACGCCATCGAGTACGACTTCATCCAGCCGCAGCAGCTGCGTCACACCCTGGAGCTCAAGACGGTCCCCGGTCTGTATCTCGCCGGCCAGATCAACGGGACCTCGGGATACGAGGAAGCCGCAGCCCAGGGACTCTGGGCCGGAATTAACGCGGCCCTGCGCGTTCAGGATGAGCCCCCTTTCGTGCTGGACCGCTCCCAGGCCTACATGGCGGTCATGATCGACGACCTGGTCCTGCAGGGCGTGAACGAGCCCTATCGCATGTTCACCTCGCGCGCGGAATACCGCCTCCTCCTGCGGGAGGACAACGCCGATCTGCGGCTGCTGGAGAAAGGATACGAGCTCGGCCTGCACGACGAAAAGACCTACCTGGATCTGCAGCAGAGGCACCGGACCATCCGGCAGGAGCTGGACCGCCTCCACGCCGCCCAGGTCACGCCGGGCCCGGAGATCAACAGCTTCCTGCAGGAGCAAGGCACCAGCCCCCTGAACACCCCGGTGACAATCGCCAAGCTCCTCAAGCGGCCGGAGCTGGACTATTCCTTCGTCCGGCGTCGCTTTCCGCCCGAGGAGCCGCTGGCCCCGAGCGAGGCGGAGCAGGTGGAGATCGAGGCCAAATACGAGGGCTACCTGGCCCGCCAGATGAACGAGGTGGACAGGTTCCGGGAGCTGGAAAACATTCGCATCCCGGCGGATATGGACTACGACGAGCTTCCGGGCCTGTCCAACGAGATCCGCCAGAAGCTCCGGGAGCACGATCCGGACACCCTGGGCCGGGCCTCGCGGATACCGGGGATGACTCCGGCGGCCCTTTCCCTGCTGCGGGTGTTCATCCAGCGGGGTTCCGGGAGCGGAAATCGCGAGGCGTCGTGAGTGATAGGATTACAAGACCTGTCCGAAGTGGGAGGAAAAAGGAGCAATTATGGCTGAGATCATCGCGGTTTGCCGCAGCGAGAGCCAGGGATACCGCAAGCAGGAAATCGATAGCGGATTCCTCCGCGCCGAGCACGGCCTGGAGGACGACGCCCACGCCGGCGCGTGGCACAGGCAGGTCAGCCTGCTCGCGGAGGAAAGCATTGACAAGATGCGCGCCCGGGGATTTGACCTCTCGCCCGGGGATTTCGCGGAGAATCTGACCACACGGGGCATCGACCTCCTGGCCCTGCCCGTGGGGACCCGAGTTCGTCTCGGCCCCCAGGCCCTGGGCGAGGTGACCCAGATCGGCAAGCGCTGTCACGGGGAATGCGAAATCCTCAAGCAAACCGGGGATTGCGTCATGCCCCGGGAAGGGATCTTTATCCGGGTTCTTCAGGACGGCCCGGTCAGCGCCGGCGATCCCATCCGGGTCATGGAGGAGGGGGAGCCGATCTGAACCTGAGCCTTCTCGAGGTTTCTTCCTTTGCGCCTCTGTGGTGAGAAGAGCAGCCCACCGCGGAGACGCCTCAGTTAAACACCCCAAAGGGGCCCCGGTTTAACCGGGCAAGCGGAGTGCGCGGAGGGGACGCGGAGAA
>JAZKRN010000215.1:0-4908 GCA_036628655.1 Desulfohalobiaceae bacterium
AAAGAAAGCGTAAATACAGGGTGAGCCGAGTTGACCGTTTCCTCTATCGGACACGTTACTTTACGGATGCCGGGATTATCGGATCAAAGGAATTCGTGGGGGAGGTCTTCGACCAGGTCAAGCATATGCTGCGCTCCAAGAATGAGCGTCGATTTAAGCCAGTGGAGGGGGTTGGCGGGGTGTATTCCATGAAGAGACTAAACAAGGCATAATGGGGCAGGCGGATCAAGGCCCATGAAATGCTGATCGTCGCGCACGCACTCGCTGTGGGTGCCGTGCTGGTAACCAGTGACAGCGAGCTCCACTGGATCGATAATCTGGAGCGATGGATTGGTGCTGTTCATAGTGGAACACAAGGGCACATTATTGTTGTGCTGATTTTCGCCGCATGTTTTGCAGTCCGTAGGTCAAGAACCGGGAGAAGGGGTTGTTTGCATGGACGAGTTGGTATCTCTGTTGGCCCAAAAGACGGAAATCGATGCACAAGTTGTGGAAAGTATCCTTTCCTTGATGGAAAAGGGGGCCACCATCCCGTTCATTTCCAGGTACCGCAAGGAAATGATTGGCGGGATAGGCGAGGAAAGGCTCCGGGAATTCGAAGAGGCACATGGATATTGCAAAAGGCTTTTGGAACGCAGGTCCGAGGTCTTGAGACTGATTGGGGAACGGGGCAGGCTGGACGCCGAGACAGAGCAAAGCATCCGCAAGGCGGGCACGCTCACCGAGCTGGAAGACATCTTCCGTCCCTACAGGGAAAAAAAGAGTACCAGGGCCGGGCAGGCCCTGGCCAAGGGATTGGGCCCCCTGGCCGATGTGCTGCAAAAGGCCGGGCTGAGCAAGGAGGAATTGTGGCGGGAGGCTGATGCTTATGCGCAAGAAGGGGGCTTGAGCAGGGACGAAGCCGTGCAGGGCGCTCAGGACATACTGGCCGAGCGTTTCAGCGATGATGCCGGGGAAAGGGAGATCCTGCGCCGCCAAATCAGCCGTCACGGAGTTCTGGAGGTCAAGCCGGGCAAGAGCTTCGATTCCCGGGGGCATTATGCCCATTACCAGGAGCACAGGGAAAAGATCGCCTTTATTCCTTCACACCGCTACCTGGCCATCATGCGCGGAGTGAGGGAAAAGGAGCTGGCCGTCAGGATTTCCCTGGACCAGGAGCGCATTCTGCAAAACATCTACCAAAACAGGATCCCCAGGCAGGCCAAGGATTCGGCGGAGCTCCTGTTCGCGGCATACAAGGATGGCTTGAAGCGCCTGCTGTTTCCTTCCATAGAGCGGGAGATGCATGCGGAATTGAAGGAGCGTTCGGACAGGCAGGCCATTTCCGTGTTTGGCCGCAACTTGAGCCAGATGCTGATGACTCCCCCGGTGAGCGGCATGGTGATTATGGGTGTGGACCCTGCCTACAAAACCGGCTGCAAGCTGGCGGTTATCGACGAAAACGGAAATTTTCTGGAAGATTCGGTGATCTATCCCACATCACCCCAAAAGGACCACCAGACAGCCAAAAATAGGGTTCTGGAACTGGCTCATCGCCATAATATCCAGGGAGTTGCCATAGGCAACGGGACCGCCTCGAGGGAAACACAGGAATTCTTTGCCCGCCTGAACAGGGAAGAGGGGTGTAAGCTGAAATACACGGTGGTCTCCGAAGCAGGGGCTTCGGTCTATTCAGCCTCGAAAATCGGGCAGCGCGAATATCCGGACCTTGATGTCACCATACGCGGTGCCGTCTCCATAGCCCAGAGGCTGCGGGATCCCATGGCCGAGCTGGTCAAGATCGATCCCAAGTCCCTGGGCATAGGCCAGTATCAGCATGATGTGGACCAGAAGCTCCTGGAGCGCAAGCTCAAGGAAACGACCGAGGATTTGGTCAACAGGGTCGGGGTGGATGCAAACGGGGCTTCTGCATCCCTCCTGTCCTACGTGGCCGGACTCGGTACCAGGCTGGCGGAAAACATGGTCTCCGACCGCAGGGAAAACGGATCTTTCAGGACCAGGCAGGATCTCAAGAGGGTCAAGGGACTGGGCCCCAAGGCCTTTGAACAGTCGGCCGGCTTCCTCCGTATTCCTTCCAGTCGGGAATTATTGGATAATACCGGAATTCATCCGGAGAGCTATGCTCTGGCCCGGAGATTGAGAGAGGAATATGACCTGCGGGCCTTAACCGAGCATGATTTGCCCGCTGTTGCCGACAGGCTCAAGGTGGGCCTGCAGACCCTTCAAGATATTGTCTTCGAGCTTGACAAGCCCGGTTTCGACCCCAGGGAGGATTTGCCCCGGATACCCTTCAGGGAAGGCGTCACCGATATCAATGAGCTGGAAGAGGGCAGCATCGTCTCCGGGGTCGTGCGAAGTGTTGTGGATTTCGGCGCCTTTGTGGACATCGGCCTGAAAAACGACGGACTTGTTCATATCTCGGAATTGAGCGATAAAAAGGTCGGACATCCCCTCGAAGTGCTCTCTGTCAACCAGTACCTGCCCAGGATAGTGGTCCTGAGCAAGAACGTGGACAAGAACCAGGTCAGCCTGAGCTTGAAATAGGCCCTGGATATCAAGTCATGGAGTATGATCCGATGGAACACTTCCCAGACCGATTCCTTGGAACAGATTTCCCCTCCTGATAGTGAGCACAAGGGGACAAGCTCATTGTTGAACTCTTAGTGAACTAGCTCTGCATCTTTTCCCTCTTGGCCTCCCTGGACCTTTGCGCATGCCGCTTTTGACAGGATAGCTCAAGTTTGCGCATACGCAGAGAGTGCGGGGTGACCTCCAGCAACTCGTCCTCCCGAATGAAACTTATAGCCAGCTCCAGGGAAAGCGGCTTGATCGGGGTCAGCGTCACCTGGTCGTCTTTCCCGGAAGATCGGACATTGGTGAGCTTTTTGGCCTTGCACGGATTGACGTCGATATCCTGGTCCCGGTTGTGCTCCCCAACAATCATTCCCTCGTACACCTGGTCCCCGGGCTGGACAAAAAGCTGCCCGCGAGGCTCCAGGTTAAAAAGGGCGTACGGAACCGCCTGTCCGGACCGATCCGATACAATGGAGCCAGTGTAGCGCTCGGGGAAGGAGCCGCGCACCGGGCCATACCCGTCATAACGGGAATGCATAAGGCCGCTCCCCCGCGTGTCGGTCAAGAATTCATCCCGATATCCAATAAGTCCCCGGGCCGGGATTGAGAACTCGATCCGGACCCGGCCCTGTCCATTGTTGGTCATATTGAGCATTTGGGCCTTGCGCAGGGAGAGCTTTTCCGTAACAACCCCCATGAATTGTTCCTCGCAGTCTACAAGCAGACGCTCCATCGGCTCAAGCTGTTGTCCGTCTTCCCAGCGATACAGGACCTCGGGGCGGCCCACGCTGAATTCATAGCCTTCCCTCCGCATTGTCTCGATCAAAATGGAGAGCTGAAACTCCCCCCTTCCATGGACCAGAATGGTGTCCGGGCTTTTCGTCTCCTCCAGGGCAATGGCAACATTACCCAACACTTCTTTTTCCAGCCTCTCCCGGATCCGATTAAACTGTACAAATTTGCCCTCCCGTCCGCTCAATGGAGAGTCGTTCACAACAAAACGCACCCCCACTGTAGGCCGATCCACACTTATCCGGGGAAGCGGGCGCGGATCATTTTGCTGACAGATGGTATCCCCGATGTAAACAGCGCTTAGCCCGGCCATAACAGCGATATCTCCCGGCTTTATAACTGTGGTCTCACGCATTTCGGTTCCCTGATAGACCTGCAGCTTGGAAATCTTGACCGGCTGCTGCTCCCCGTTTTCCCCAACGCAGACCAAGCTGTCCCGAAGACGAATCTCCCCGTTGGTCACCTTGCCCACGGCCAAGCGGCCAACAAAATCGGAATAGCCTATATCGGAGATAAGCACTTGCAAAGGCATTTCCGGATCGTACACCGGCGCCGGAATATTTTGCAGAATACTCCCGAACAGGGGGCGCAAGTCCTGCCCGGCATCTCGCGGGGAAAAGGAAGCCAATCCTTCCTTTCCTATCGCGTATAATACCGGAAACTCCAACTGGCTCTCATCCGCTCCCAGCTCGATGAAAAGATCATAGATTTCCTCCAGGACTTCCTCGATCCGGCCGTCCGGTCGGTCCACCTTATTTATGACCGTTATTATGGGAAGCCCCGCCTCTAGAGCCTTGCTCAACACAAACCGGGTCTGGGGCAGCGGACCCTCGCAAGCGTCCACTAACAAAACCGCCCCGTCGGCCATGGAAAGAGCCCTTTCCACTTCTCCTCCAAAATCTGTGTGACCCGGAGTGTCAATAATATTGATCCGCACCCCTTCCCACATCACCGAACAGTTCTTGGCGGTAATAGTGATGCCGCGCTCCCGCTCCAGATCCATATTGTCCATTAGCCGATCGTCTACTTCCTGATCAGCCCGAAACAGACCGCTCTGCCGGAAAATGGCATCCACCAGGGTGGTCTTGCCGTGATCCACATGGGAAATTATCGCAATATTGCGCAAACTGGTATTACTTTCTTGTGCCATTTCTTATAAGCTCCGTTATTTTTTGTTTAAAATTATGCAAAAATATCGCCAAAATTGGATTGGCCAAATAGACATCGATGGTCATCGGTGTTTCCGTCCCAACTCTTGGAAAGCAAAGGAATGCCACCCTCTTGAGAAACCATTAGCTCTTGGACGACCTGCTTAAGGTCCTGCGCATTATCTTTGGAATAGCCATGAGTAACACGAATTGCCTGCTCATCCGTTGTTTGGTCGTATTCCCCGGTCATAGAAAATGGAGAAGTGTCCAAAGAATGAAAAAGGAATGCGCTACCTGGAAGGACAGGTTGTAGCTTGTTTGGGTTAGCAGGCCGTTGAAAATCTTCCAATTGCGGCGTTGTCCGGCACCTATTTGAGTTGACAAAAGGGCGTCT
>JAZKRN010000216.1:0-4899 GCA_036628655.1 Desulfohalobiaceae bacterium
TATGAAAATGTGTCCAGCTTGTTGAATTATTGAGAAATTAGCCGCGAGGTCCCGTTATGGCAGACACTGACCGGGAATGGCGGTTGCGGCGGAAGAGCAGAAAAAGGCCGGACCGCCCCTTTCGGGGCGAACCGGCCTTTAACGTTCAGATGTGGCTGATCCGTTAGATGGAGCCCAGGCACCGCTTGTAGAGCCACTCATAGCCCTGCTGGTCCATGTCCCTGGCGTTGCCGCAGTTCTGAGGATCGTTCAGCGCGGCTTCGGCCAGATGCGGGACCTCCTCCTCGCTGACCCCGAGATCGGCCAGGGAGGGGATGCCGATGTCCTCGGCCAGATCGTAGATCGCCTGGGCGCCGAGGAGGCAGGCATCGCGGTCGGAGAGTCCGCCGACCTCAACACCCAGGGCCTCGGCGATGCGCCGGAACTTGCCGGGATTGCCGATCCAGTTGTACTCCATGAAGGCCCCCAGGGTTGCGCCCACAGCCGGGCCGTGGTGAAGCTCCGGCTTGATGCCGCCCAGGGTCTGGGTCAGGGCGTGGATGGCGCCGGCGCTGTCTGAGCCATAGGCAATGCCCGCAAGATGGGCGGACATGGCCATGCCGTAGCGGGCCTCGATGTCCTGGCCGTTGCCCACGGCGCGGCGCAGATACTGGGCCCCGTATTCGATGGCCAGCAGGGCCGCTGCGTCCGTCTGGGGCTGGGCCCAGTGGCAGGTGTAGCATTCGATGGCGTGGCAGAGGGCGTCCATGCCGGTCCCAGCGGTGATATAGGGCGGCATGGACACGTGGAGGCGCGGATCGACGATGGCGATGTGTGGGGAAAGCAGGGGACCGCCCACGTTGAACTTGAACTTGCGGGCGGGATCGGTGATCACCGCCCAGACCGTGATCTCGCTGCCGGTGCCGGCGGTTGTGGGCACGGTGATAAGGGGAGCGATGCGGCGCTCCAGATCCCGCTTTTCCGCTTCCCAGTCCAGGACTGAGCCCTCGTGGCTGGCTTCCACGCCCACGCCCTTGGCGGTATCCATGGAGCTGCCTCCGCCGAGGCCGATCAGGCCGTCGCAGCCGTTGTCCGTGTATACCTGGGTGGCGCTGCCCACGGTTTCCACATAGGGGTTGGGCACGACCTGGTCGAAGACGGCGTAGGAGTAGCCGCCCTGCTCCAGGACGGCGGCCACGTGGTCCAGAAGGCCAGCACCCACCACGCCGGGGTCGGTCACGATCAGGGGCTTCTTCACCCCGAGCTCGGCGAGGGACTGTGGCAGGGACTGGAGCGCGTCCACCCCGTGCTTGGATTTGGTAATGCACTGATGCTCGCGGGTCTTGTAGTAGTTATCCATGACTGTTGCCTCCTTTTTTTGGATGTACTTGCGAACAACTCACTGAAAAAAATTGAGAAAGCAGGATGTGAGGCGAAGGCGGGTGGAGCGCTTCGCTGGGTTTCATAATACACCTTGGCCTTGTTGGGACCGCAATAGGTTCCATTGGGCTTTCGGTTGAAAGAAGCAGCGCGATTCGGCATCCCAGCAAAACGCGAGTGGCTGTGGGGATGTCGACAAGGTGCTGCTGGTACCGGACGCTGAAACCCGGGATGAAACCCGCGCTTCAGCGTCCACCCGCCTTCGCCTCGCACTTCCCTGTTTCTTATACCCGGGCTGGCCCGGGAATGCCGGTTTTTATGATGTGTTCATTATTCCCAACGGCTCACGTCGAAAAGCGGCTCACCGCTGATGCCGAGGCGCTGCAAGGTGTCCTCACGGGGACGGCCCTCTTCGTTCCAGCCGCGCAGGGCATAGTAGTCGGAGCGCATGTACTGCATCTCCTCCTCGGTAATGCGGTGTCCCTTGTACGGCCCGCTGGGCAGGGGCTCCTTGACAAAGCGTCTGGGGAGGGTGTCCTGGCTGGGGTCGATGCCCTCCCGCAGATTGAAGAGGCGGGTCAGGTTCCAGATCCGCTCCCCGACGCGGTCGAAGGATGATGCCTCGAGCTCGAGGCCTGCCGCGGCGTTGGCCATCTTGGCGTAGGTCTCGGGCTGAATACCCATCCCGCCGAAGTCGCATTTGACCAGGGTGTCCGTGCCGGCCAGGTTGCCCTGCATGGCAATGAGGATCCGCGCCTTGCCCTCGATCTCCGTGGCCCTGACCTGACGGCCCTCCCATTCGCCCTCGGTCACCTCGAGGGGAGCGGGCAGTCCGCGTTGATGGCAGCCGCCGCGATCCGCGGTCATGTAGGCCAGGCCCGTTCCCGGGGCCCCGCGCGGTCCCCAGGCAGGGGACTCCAGCCCCTTGACGTGGTTGGCGAAATCCAGGCTCTCCGGGCCTATTCGCTCCGAGGCCCGGCGCACCCCCTGGGCCAGAAGCTCTCCGAGCTCGCCCTGCCTGTGGGCTATGGCCCGAAGGAGGTGCTCAGCCGCCTCCACGTTGCCGAATTCGAGATCTATTCCTTCGGGGGCTTGGATCAGGCCCTTTTGCGCGGCCTCGATGGCGAAGCCGATCACGCCCCCGGTGGACATGCTGTCCAGGCCCAGGCGGTCGCAGAGCTTGACCAGATGGGCCACGGAGCGGATATCGCTGATTGCGAGATTGGAGCCGATGAGAGCGGCGGACTCGTATTCCACGATGTCCGTGATCGTACCCGCGTAGCGGCCCGAGCGGACGGCTCCGATCTTGCTGCAGCGGATGGGGCAGCCCATGCAGGCCGCACTCTTGAGCCAGAGGTGCTGGGACTGGGCGGACTCGTCGATCTTGTCCGCCTCCTCGTAGGTTCCGTCGGAGAAGTTGCGGCTGGGCAGGAGCCCGGTCTCGTTGGCGAATCCGACGGCGTTGGCTGTGCCGGAGTCGATCAGGGCCTGGATGTCTTCTGAGGCGTCCAGCTCGGCCTGGGCGTCCCGGACGGCGTCGCGAAAGGCCTGCGGATCGCGGACAGCAATCTTGCCGTTCCCTCTGGCTGTGATTGCCTTGAGGTTCTTGGAGCCCATAACCGCCCCCGCACCGCCGCGGCCGGCCTGGCGATTGTACTCGCAGCTCACCAGGCCGAAGCGGACCAGGTTTTCCCCGGCCTGGCCGATGGAGAGGACGGCCACAGAGGCGTCGTTTTGCTCGGACTTGATCGCCGCGTTGGTCTCCAGGGCGTCCAGGCCCCAGAGGTGCTGTGCCGGCTCGATGCGGACCTCGCCGTCCTCGATGCTGAGGGAGCACGGCTCATCGGCCTTGCCGGTGACAATGATCCCGTCGTATCCGGCATACTTCATTTCCGGAGCGAAAAAGCCCCCGAAATAAGAATCCAGGAACGTATGGGTCAGCGGGGACTTGGTCACGATGCAGCCGCGCATGGCCGGTGCCAAAGTGCCGGTAAGCGGCCCGGACAGGACCATGAAAACGTTGTCCGGGTCGAAGGGGTCGGTTCCGGCGGGCAGCAGGTCGAAGAGCAGTTTGGCCCCGAAGCCCTTGCCCCCCACGTAATCGCGCACAAGCCAGTCCGGCAGGGCGAGGTTCCGGCTCTCGCCGCTGCTGAGATCCACATGCAGAAATTGTCCCGCGTATCCGTAGCTCATGTTTGCCTCCTGGGGATGGTTTCCAGCGCATGGGTGGGGCAGGCCCTGACGCACTCCGGGTCGCCGAGGCACAGGTCGCATTTCACGGCCTTGTTCAGGTCCGGGTCGAGGAAGATGACCCCTCGGGGGCAGTATTTTGCGCATCTGCCGCAGCCGATGCAGGTGTCATGATCCACTTCCCTTGCCCCAGTCCTTTCGTTGAGGCTTATGGCTCCGACGGGACACACATTTTGGCAATACGGATTGGAGCACTGTTCGCAGACAATGGGTTCATGGACAAGGTTTTCCCAGAAGGCTCGGATTCCGAGGACGGAGCGTCTGGGATTGTAACCGCCGGAAATGTGCTGCGAACACGCCAGCTGACAAACTTTACAACCCGTACAGCGGTCAAAGTGCGTTATTATTGAGGTCGAAATAAGCGAAACCTCCTATTTTATTGAAATACAAGCGGAATAAATGCAAAAAATCGACAAAAGAAAGAATTATACATTAGCAAACAAAATCATTGTGTCAATACACTTATGGAATTTTGTTGTTGATTAAACAATAAAAAAAAGAAAGGAAAAGGAGGAATGCATAAAGAAAGGAATGGGAGGGGAAGAGTTGCTAGAAGTCGTGGGAGTCGAGATTGCGCAGGATCTTGTTCTGGATGCGCCGCAAATGCTCGACGTCGTTTTCGGAGAGCCCGTCAAAGGCCTTTTGGCTGAATTGTTCCACTGTTTGGGTCAGTGGTTCCTTCAGGTCGGCTCCCTCGCGGGTGAGGTGGATGTTGGAGCGTCGTCTGTCCTGGGAGTCCGGAGCTCTGCGGACGAGGTCCTTCTTTTCCAGGAGGTTGATAATGCGGGTGATGGTGAACTTGTCCCTGCCCGTTCGCTTGGCGATCTCGGCATGATTGAGGCCGTCCTCTTCCCACAGGCAACAGAGAACGGACCACTGCTCAGGGGTGATGCCCAACTCGGAATTGTGCAGGGCGCGATAGAGCGCCGTCTTGAGATGCATGGATGTGCGGATGATCAGGTAGTAGGTGGACTGGTCCAGGGGGAAGGATTGATGGAGTTTGCTCATAAGATGACATGGGGCAAGGCCACTTTTCGGGGCGGGGTATGCAATGAGCTTTGGGGTCAGCGGCCTTGCGCATTGCAGTGTGATGGCGGAGAGGGAGGGATTCGAACCCCCGGGGCGGAGACCGCCCACCCGATTTCGAGTCGGGCCCGTTTAGCCTGACTCCGGCACCTCTCCGCGAGATAGCGTAAAAGAAGGACGTGCGCCCCACCGCTTGGCTCACCCCACAACGATGCGGCATTTTTCCCTGCTTGTCAACAGAGTGGGGTTCCCCGTTCTGCGTTC
>JAZKRN010000217.1:0-4888 GCA_036628655.1 Desulfohalobiaceae bacterium
AGCAGGGCAGTGCCTCCCCTGCCCGCATCGAGGTGGTGCAACGCGGGGACAGCGGCGAAGACTCCGATGGAGACACGGAATAGGCTCTTTTCGGCGTGCCGTGGTGCTCGGTTTGAGCATGAAAGAAGAGGGGGCGAGAGGCCATGGTTTTTTGTATGAAAAGATGTTCAACTTCTTGAATTGTCGGGAGAAAGAGCCAAGCGAGGCTCGTCAGGGAGTGCGCTGAATCCGTGTTTCATATGCGTGGCTGCCCTTGTTGTTCGCGAGAGGCCAGCGCATCTGAGGGGCGGACATCAGGCCCGCGATGTCAATGAAAAGACAAGACCATACGTTCTCTTTTGTGCTGATTCCCTTTCGTTGAAGCTGTTCCCGGCATGGGAAACCCAGGATGAAACACTGGCATCTGCGCATACCTTGACTCGCCTCGCACCATTTTATGCTTCGTTGCGCCTGCGTCTGCGCAGGCATAGGGGGTATTGGCGATGGGCAAAGGGAGCCGTCATCCTTTGCCCTGCGAGTTGTTTTGCTCCAAGAGCTCCTGTAGCCGGGTGTTCCGCTGGACCGGCTTATTGTTGGCCAGGGCCATGCCCAGGGCTTTCTTCTGGCCCGCGAGGACGCACATCTGCCTGGCCCGGGTCACCGCGGTATAGACAAGATTTCGCTGCAAGAGGGCATAGTGGGCGGTAAGCAGAGGAAGGACCACAGCCGGGAATTCACAGCCCTGCGCCTTGTGCACGGTGCAGGCGTAGGCGAGCACCAGCTCCTCCAATTCGTGCCACTCATAGATTAGGCCGCGATCCGGAAAATCCACGCTGATGCGGCTGTCCTCCTCGTCCACGGAGCGGATGATGCCCTGGTCCCCGTTGAACACCTCCTTCTCGTAGTTGTTCCGGATCTGCATCACCTTGTCCCCTTCGCGGAGCATGCGCTGCCCTGCGCGAAAGGGGCGTCCCTGCGGATTGAGCAGTTTCTGGAGCCTGTTGTTCATTTCCCAGACCCCGGCCCTGGCCTTGTACATGGGAGTGAGTACCTGAACGGCCCTGGGCTCGAATCCGCGTTCGAAGACGAGACGCTCTACAATTCCCTCCACAACCTCGCCAGCACTGCTTCCGTCATCGGCCTCCAGATCCAGCCAGGCGAAGTCCCCGGAATCCTCGGACAGGTTCAACCCCTTCATGTCCCCCTTCTTGATAGCGTGAGCGCTCCGGGTGATCCGGGAGCCCTCGCCCTGGCGGTAGACCGTTTCCAGCTCGATCACGGGAGCGAAGCGGCTGGCGATGATATCCCGGAGCACATTGCCCTGGCCCACCGGAGGAAGCTGATCCACATCCCCCACCAGGACCAGACGCGTGGTTCCAGGCAACGCAGAGACGAGAGCCTCGGCCAGGAACAGATCGAGCATGGAGGCCTCGTCGCAGATGATCAGCCTCTCCGGAAGGGGATTGTCTTCGTGCCTGAAGAATCCCGAGTGCGGAGAATATCCCAGGTGGCGGTGGATGGTCCTGGCCGTGCGCCCGGAGCTGTCCTCCAGGCGTTTGGCCGCCCTGCCGGTGGGGGCAACGAGAGCGATATCTTCCTCGTTGCCCAGACCGATCCGCTCGGCGATGCTCAGGACGGCCTTGATGATGGTTGTCTTGCCCGTCCCCGGTCCACCTGTGATCACGCAGGCCTGATGATTCAGAGCGGACAGGATCGCCTCGCGCTGCCTGGGATCGAGCTCCATGCGGTTCTCCGACTCGAACTCGGCAAGCATGCCGTCCGCGTCAAAGGGGGTGTATTCCAGGGAGAGCCTGCTCAAGGATTGGGCCAGGTTCTCCTCGGCCATGTACGTCGCAGGGGGGAAGATCCGATCTCCTTCCCGAACCAGCCCGCCCTCCTCGCAAAGGGCCTGAAGCGCCTCGGAGACATCGTCATAGGGGGCGTCGAGCATTTCAGCGGCATCCCCGATCAGCTGGGAGGCGTCCAGATAACAGTGGCCCGCCTTCCGGACGCGCTCCTGCAGACAATAGGCCAGTCCCGCCCGGAGACGGCTGGGATCACCCGGGGCGATGCCAGTGGATCCGGCGATCCTGTCCGCTGTGGCGAAACCGATCCCCTCGATCTCCCAGGCCAGGAGATAGGGATCCTCCTCGATTGCGGCAACAGCTCGGTCCGGGTCATCCCAGTGGCTCAAAACTTTCTGGATGGTCATGGGGCCGATTCCCCAGCTGTGCAGACGGGATATGACCCGGCGCTTGCTTGAGTGCTCCCTCCAGGAGGCCTTGATGCGCTCCAGCTTGTCCCGGCCGATGCCGGCAACCTCGAGAAGGCGTTCCGGCTCGTTGTCCAGGATCTGCCCTGTGCGATCCCCGAAACGCTGCACGATATTCCGGGCCAGACTCTCCCCCACTCCGTCAATGTATTCACTGGCCAGGAAGGTGGTGATATCCTCAGCACCTGGCTCGGGGATGGAGTAGGAGACGATCTGCAGCTGATCTCCGTACTTGGGATGCTTCTCCCAGTTTCCCCGGATGCTCAGCTCATCACCGGCCTGAATGCCCCCGATATGCCCCTTGGCCACATATCCGCCGCCATCCCCTTCCGGTTCGGCCCGAAAAATGGCGAAGCCGCTATCAGGTGCCTGAAAAATGATCCGCTGCACCGTGACGCGTTCCTGCACCTCACTGCCCTTGCCTGACATGCTCCACCCCTGTTTCGCCTCGTCATATCCCGGGTAACGCTTTGCTTTGACCCGCAAAGAACGACTTTGCCCTATGCCTGCAAACACCTCATGGCTCGCAAAATCTGAAAAGGATGGCAATCCCGGGTTCGCAATGCCTCCCCCATAAAAACCATGAGCTTATTTTCGGGCAGTTTGAATTAACAGGAGATACGGCGCGGAGAGACGGGGATGTGCGCTGAAGCCGTGTTTCATATACAGGCGTGCCCTTGTTGTTCGCGATATGGGGATCTTGCCGGTAGCGAGCGTAAGGTTCGCGATGTCACGGGTTTGTGGAGAACTACCGGTGTCTCGGGGGCATAAGCCGCTCAGCGTGCGCCCTTCTCGGCACTGGACACCGAGATGAAACACAGGCATCAGCGCAATCCCCGACTCGCCCTGTTGAATGCAGCGTGCTGCCCTGCCGAAGGCAGGATTCAACAGGGCTCCCCGCGCTCAGCATTTTCATGCTTGGTTCTGCCCGAGGTGCCTCGGAAATGAGGATTGTATTGATTAAGCTCCCCCTGAACATGATTGCTATGCATGGTTGAAAGCCTTTGCAGAGGTCTTCGAACCGTTTTAGGCGAAGGTTCTGTCCGATGATCCTGCCAGTCCCGTCTGAAAAGTGTTCCTGGATTTCTGGCAGCTTCCTCATCAAGTGTCGAAGTACCTTCAACAAGACCCTTCCTGATGCGAAATCTCTGAAAAGAGAAGATATACTGTCAAAGGTGTACCGCGTTCCGAGGTAGCGTTCTTGGGCAAAAATGTTTATATTCTGCCTCGACGCTCATTGAAGCAGGGCAAGACAGGAGACGCCTTTTCATCAGGCGTATATCGCACCCTGTTCATACAGGGCCATGAACCCGATCAATCCCCACAGGAAATGTGCTGGTATGCCTCAAAACGTGTATCCCGGGCTGCTGGTAAAGGAAATGCTTCTTGTCGCGGAAGGGCCTGACAAGGCGGAGGGTCTCAACGCGGCGCGAAAAAGCGCTCCGGCCTTTCTCCGTCCCGATATGGACAGATGCGGCAGCAGCCGCTGTTCGCCGCATGTGATCTCCATGAGCAACGGGGACTCAGGGATGTCCGATTCGGAGACGGAAACGGAAGAGGAGCTGGATATCGGGCTCAGCGGGATCAATTACCTCTGCAAGTTCTGCAGACGCAGGATCACCACCTCCTCGGAGCAGATCGCTGTCAACGGTCAGCACACCCATATATGCGCCAATCCGTACGGCCTTCTCTTTGAAGTGGGCTGTTTTGCCAGAGCCGTGGGCTGCCAAGCCACCGGCAATCCCACCACCGAATTCACCTGGTTTCCGGGATATGCCTGGACCATCGCCCTTTGCGCAGGCTGTGCCAACCATCTGGGGTGGCACTATACCGGAGAGCCGCCCTCAGAGTTCTACGGGCTCATCCTGAGCCATCTCGTGGAGGAATCCTCGGATTCATCCTAGCAGAACGTTGGAAAATTCGAGCGCTTTCAGCGCACGGAACCATCGCGACTTTCGGTGGATCGAAAACGCTCTGCTATTCCCCTTTTTTCCGTAGCTCACGCTCCACAACCTCCGGAACGAGCCAGGCCAGACTCTTGTCCCGATGCAGCCTGTCCCGGATCAGGGTGCTGCTGATATCCAGTCTGGGCATCTCGATCACCTGAAGACTCCCGCCGCCTGAAAGCTCCCAGCAAGGGTGCTCCCGTTCCCTGTTTCGGGCAGAGGGGAACCAGTCCGCGATAAAGGTCCGGATGGCTTCGTGGCTCTCCTTTTCCCGAGAGGCCACCACGAGGTGGGCCAGCTCGGGAATCAGCTCCCAGCGGTGCCAGTTGGGCAAATGGAGGAACTCGTCGGCACCCAGGATGAAGAAGATCGCGTCCTCGGGGTTGGATCGGCGGTATTCCCTCAGGGTCTCCACTGTGTAGGAAGGGCCTTCCCGCCTGCCCTCCAGGGTGTTGAGGCTGAACATGGGGCGGCCCTGCAGGACCAGCTCCAGATGGCGGCAGCGCTCGGAAAAGGGCAAGAGGTGGCTGTCCTGCTTGTGCGGCGGTTTTGCAGCCGGGACGAGATCCACCCGGTCCAGCCCCGCCTGCTCCGCCGCCTCCACGGCAAGGCGCAGGTGGGCGTTGTGCACCGGATTGAAGCTGCCTCCCAGGATACCGATCCTTTTCTGCGCCATAAAGGGTGCCGTCTC
>JAZKRN010000218.1:0-4854 GCA_036628655.1 Desulfohalobiaceae bacterium
AAGCCAAGGTGTATTATGAAACCCAGCGAAGCGCTCCACCCGCCTTCGCCTCGCGACAATTCCCCCAATAAATCAGCAAGTTAAACGCACTTTCATACAACCTTCATTCCCGGGCCGACCCGGGCACAACCAAGCATGAAAATAGTGCGCGGCTTCCCGCGCTGTATCTCCATATAATTCAAGCTATTGGAAACATTTTCATACAAAGGTGAAGAGAGAAAAGCTCCATGGCACAAGATGAGGTCAACCCGGAGAAAAAGCGTCTGCAAGCGTACAATCAGGGCCTGGAGGACTGGAAGCTGTGGGGGCCGTACTTGAGCGAGCGGGCCTGGGGCACTGTCCGGGAGGACTACAGCCCCGGCGGAGAGGCCTGGGAACACTTTGATCACGATCAAGCCCGTTCCCGTGCCTATCGCTGGAGCGAGGACGGCATGGGCGGCATCTGCGACACCCAGCAGCGCCTGTGTCTGGCTGTTGCGCTCTGGAACGGCCGGGATCCCATTCTCAAGGAACGCATGTTCGGAGTGACAGCCAACCAGGGCAATCACGGGGAGGACGTCAAGGAGCTGTATCATTACCTGGATGCCACCCCGAGCCACAGTTTCTTGCGCTTTCTGTACAAGTATCCCCAGCAGGAATTTCCCTATTCCCGGCTCGTTGAGGAAAATCAAAGCCGCTCCCGGGCGGACCCTCCCTATGGCTTGCTGGATACAGGGATCTTCCAGGACAGCCGCTACTGGGACGTGGAGATCACCTACGCCAAGAAAACGCCGCGGGTTATCCTGCTGCGCATCAGGGTGGTCAATCAGGGGCCCGACGCGGCCACCCTGCATGTGCTGCCCAGCCTGTGCTACCGCAATACCTGGTCCTGGGGCAGCGATGCCTCCCCCAAGCCGGTGCTGCGGGCCGCAGAGCCGGAAGACGCCTCCTGGGCCGTGGATGCGCGTCATCCCACTCTGGGCGAGTATGTGCTCTATGGACGCAATCAGGCGCGATGCCTGTTCACGGAGAATGAAACCAACAACCACAAGCTTTTCGGGACGGCCAATCCGGGGCCCTATGTCAAGGACGCCTTTCATCGCAGGCTTGTGCAGCAGGACGAAGACGCAGTGAACCCGGAGCAGGTCGGCACGAAGTGCGCCGCCTGGCACGAGATCCGCTGCGCCCCGGGAGAGGCGGCGGAAGTCGATCTGGTGCTCACTCCGGAGAGAACAGAGGATCCCTGGACCGGGTTCGAAGAGCTGCTGGAGGAACGCCGCGGGGAAGCAGATGTTTTCTATCGGGATCTGGCCTCTGCCTGCACCCGTGAGGACGGCCTGATCATGCGCCAGGCCATGGCGGGCATGATCTGGAACAAGCAATTCTATCACTATTATGTGGGCCAGTGGCTCGAAGGGGACCTGGTGCCACCCCCGGAAGAGCGCAAGCAGGGGCGCAACCGCAAATGGCGGCACCTCAGGGCCGCGGACGTTATCTCCATGCCCGATAGCTGGGAATTTCCCTGGTTCGCGTCCTGGGATCTCGCCTATCACTGCATGGTCTTTGCCCGTCTGGATGTGGATTTCGCCAAGGAGCAGGTGGAGCTCCTGCTCACCCATCGCTATCTCCATCCCAACGGGCAGCTGCCCGCCTATGAATGGGCTTTCGACGACGTCAATCCGCCCATCCACGCCATATCCGCCCTGAAGGTCTTTCGGGCCGAACGGAGGCAAAAAGGGGCCGGGGATCGGCACTGGCTGCAGCGCATCCTGCACAAGCTGATGCTGAATTACGCCTGGTGGCTGAACCAGAAGGACAGTGACGGGCTGAGCGTCTTCGAGGGCGGCTTCATGGGGCTGGACAACATCTCCGTCTATGACCGCTCCACCCCCCTGCCCGCAGGGTATCGCCTCAAGCAGGCCGACGCCACGGGCTGGATGGCCATGTTCGCCCTGAACATGACCGCAATGGCCCTGGAGCTGGCCCGGGAACACCGCGAATACGAGGACATGGCCATTCAGTATTACGAACAGTTCCTGGGCATTGCCAATTCCATCGCCGGCCACGCTTCCGATCAGCTGTCTCTCTGGGATCCCGGAGACGGCTTTTTCAAGGACCTGTTGATCACTCCCGACGGAGAATCGCACCGTCTGGATGTGTACTCCTACGTGGGCCTGATTCCCTTATTCGCAAGTGAAATCGTGACTCCGGACCTCCTGGAGCAGGTGCCCCGGTTCAAGGAGCTGCTCCAGGAATATCGAGGAGGCATGTTCGACGGACACACCATTTGCGCCTGTCCGATAGCCACCAATGAGCAGGGCGAACGGCTGCTGTCCCTGGTGGATCACACCATGCTGCCCCATATTCTGCGCAGGCTGCTCAGTGAGGAGGAGTTCCTTTCCAAACACGGCATCCGCAGCGTAAGCCGAAGCCATGCCCGGAAAAAAGACCTGGGCCGAGTGCCGGGAATCGGACAGGCCCTGATCGAATACGAGCCCGGGGAATCCCAGAGCGATCTTTTCGGAGGCAACTCCAACTGGCGCGGTCCGGTCTGGATGCCGATCAATTATTCCCTGATCCAGGCCCTGACCAAGTTCCACCGCTACCTGGGCCCCAACTTCACGGTGTCCGCTCCCTGCCTCGGCGAGCAGGAGCTGAATCTGCGCCAAGTGGCCGACCTTTTGGCGGAGAGGCTGATGGATATCTTCAGAAGGGATGAGCGCGGACAGGTTCCCGGGCTGCCGCAAGACAGCCCCTATCAAAGGGATCCGCGTTGGCGGGACCTTCGACTGTTCCGGGAGTACTTCCACGGAGAAACAGGGCTCGGTCTGGGTGCGGCGCATCAGACCGGCTGGAGCGGATTGGTTGCGAACCTGATCAAGCGCCGGTCGGATCTGAGGACCGCCGGGGACGAGTAGCTGGAGCCTTGACTGATGCGCCTTGAATTCGACCACTTTGTCACCGGGGATCCCACCGAGGCCAGCAGGCGGGAATGGCTGGAAACCAACGGCTTGGGCGGCTGGGCCGGTTCCACGATTTGCGGGGCCCACACCCGGCGCTATCACGGTTTACTGGTGGCGGCCACCCGGCCCCCCGCGGGAAGGATGGCCCTGCTCTCCAAGCTGGAGGAAACCATTGTTCGGGACGGCCAGGAGTATGAGCTGGGATGCAACTTCTATCCCGGGGCTGTTCATCCCCAGGGCTTTACCTCTCTGCACCGCTTTCGCAAAGGGCTTTTTCCGCACTGGACCTACCGGGCCGCAGGGGTGGAGCTTTGCAAGACCATTGCCGCAGTGCAGGGAGAAAATACGACCCTGGTCCTGTATCGGGTCACTTCGGCGCCCGGTCCCGTGAGCCTCAAGCTGCAGCCCTTTGTGTCCGGCAGGGACTATCACGCCCTGGTCACAGCCAACACTGCCATCCAGGAACAGGGGGAGTTCCGGGACGGCCTGTTCCGTATGCGGCCCTACGATGGAGTGCCGGAGCTTTTTCTTTCCGTACCAGGGGCTCACTACCGGGAGCAGCCCTTATGGTATTACCATTTTGAATATCCTGTGGAACAGGAGCGAGGGCTGGATTTCCGCGAGGATCTCTTCACCCCCGGCTTTTTCAGCCTGACACTGGAGGCCGGCTCCTGCTTCGGTGTGATTGCTTCCACCAGGAACCCGGAAGGCAGGGATGCCTGGGAGCTCAAGGCCCGGGAAGAGCAGCGCCGCAAGGATCTGCTCCGGGATCTGCCGGACCGGGAAGGGCTCTCTGCCAGGCTGACCCTGGCTGCCGATCAATTCCTGGTTCGAGCCAACGAGGGACAGCATACCATACTGGCCGGATACCACTGGTTCACGGAATGGAGCCGGGACGCCCTGATCGCCCTGCCGGGAATCACCCTCGCCACGGGACGGTTCGAGCGGGCACGGGAAGTCCTGCGGGCCTACGCCCAGAAGATCAGCCAGGGCATGGTGCCCAACCGTTTTTCCGAATCCGGAGAGCCGGAAGAATACAATTCCGTGGATGCTTCCCTGTGGCTCTTCATCGCGAGCTACGAATACTGGCTCTCCTCCGGGGACAAGCCATTTATTCAGGAGGTGATGCTGCCCGCGCTTGAGCAAATCATCGATGCCTATACGCGGGGAACCAGATACACCATTCACATGGACGGGGATCACCTGATCCAGGCAGGGACAGCCGGGGTGCAGCTCACCTGGATGGACGCCAAGGTGGGGGATTGGGTGGTCACTCCCAGGCAGGGCAAGGCTGTGGAGATCAATGCCCTGTGGTACAATGCCCTGCGTATACTTGCCGCATTCACGGCCCTGTCCGGCCAGACTGAGGAGAGCGGGTTTTACGAGCATCGAGCCGACTTGGTGCAAGAGAGCTTCAACCGTTTGTTTTGGCGGGAGGACAGCCAGTATCTCTATGACGTCATTGACGGAGAATACCGGGACGCGGCCCTTCGGCCCAACCAGATATTCGCCCTGAGCCTGCCCTTTGGCCTGCTCTCCCCAGAGAGGGCCCGGAGCGTTTTGGCTGCGGTGGAAAAGCACCTGCTGACTCCGGTGGGCTTGCGCAGCCTGAGCCCGGAGCATCCGGATTATCGCCCGCGCTATACAGGAGGCCCCTTAGAGCGGGACGGCAGCTACCATCAGGGCACTGTCTGGGCCTGGCTCCTGGGCCCCTACCTGAGGGCGGCGATGCGCTTCAAGGGCGGGGAGGGCACGGACAGGGCCCGGGAAATCCTGTCCTTTATGAGCAGGCACCTGAGGGAAGCTGGAGTGGGGAGCGTGTCGGAGATATTCGACGCGGAGCCGCCGCATTCTCCCAGGGGCTGCATCGCCCAGGCCTGGAGTGTTGCCGAGCTGCTCCGGGTGTGCAGGG
>JAZKRN010000219.1:0-4848 GCA_036628655.1 Desulfohalobiaceae bacterium
ACACATTTTCATACAAAAAGCTGCATGAGACAAAATGCCCCGTGTCGGCTTACGGTTCGGCAAAGTGGTGAACAGTTACAAACAAAAAGCGAACAGCGGTGGCATTATGAGCACACGCATCATGGTCCTGGGACTGGGCAACGCCCTGAACGGCGACGACGGCCTGGGGTTCTACGCCATCAGGGACCTGAACCGGGAGGACTGGCCGGCTGATGTTCGCTTCGTGCATCGGACCGAATTCGAGTGGAACCCCTTGTTCTTTGAGGGCTGTCAGGAGCTGTTGCTCCTGGATACGGTGTGCTGCGGCAACGAGCCGGGTACGGTGTATGTTTACGACCACGAGGAGCTGCAGCAGTACAGGGCCAGTCTGCGGAGCCCCTGGATTCTGAACGCCGTGGCCTTTTCCTCGGTCTTCAGTGACGAGCTTCAGATGCAATTAATGGGCATTGAGCCGGAATTCAGGGAGTGCCGCGTCTGCCTCACCCCCACTGTCAGCAGTGTGTACAGTGAGTTTTTGCAGGCCGCGCGGTCCGGAATCCACACCATGCTGGACCGTGTCCGGGAATCCGGGATCGACGGCGCCGGAGCAAGCCGCAAGGCAGCCTCGGCCCGATGAAGAGAACTGCGATGAGGCACGAGGCGCGGTCCGTGGATCAGCGATTCCGGCGCAGGGCCATGGTCCGGGACCAGCTGCGGGCCAAGGGGATCGAGGACGAGGCCGTTCTGGCCGCCATGGGCAGGGTCAAGCGGCACGAATTCGTCGAGGAGGCCCTCCAGGCCCAGGCCTACAGCGACAACGCCCTGCCCATAGGGCAGGGGCAGACCATATCCCAACCCTATGTGGTGGCCCGAATGAGCTCGCTGCTCCGGGTGGAGCCCGGAATGCGGGTGCTGGAAATCGGCACGGGGTCCGGATATCAGGCTGCCGTTCTTGCGGAAATGGGGGCGGAGGTCTTCAGCGTGGAGCGGATCAAGCCCCTGTATCTGGATGCCCTGAAGCGCTTGAACGCCATGCGCTACTTTTCGGTCAAGCTGCGGCTTGCCGCGGGCGTACTGGGATGGCCCGAGGAAGCCCCCTTCCATCGGATTCTGGTCACAGCCGGCGGAGACAGAATTCCCGAAACACTTCTGGATCAGCTCGATGAAGGGGGTGTGATGCTTTTGCCCCTGAAAGTGGGGGAAGGCCGTCAACGCCTGGTTCGATTGGAGCGCAAAGAGGGCCGGATCTCGAAACAGGACGTGGGGGAGGCCCATTTTGTGCCGCTTGTCGCGGAAGAGGCCTGATCCGGGGCCCGGGAAGCCGGGCTGGCCCGTGGTCGCCGCATTCGTTCTGCTCCTGTTCCTCGCGGGGCAATCCGCCCATGCGGAAGGGCTTTTCTACTACAAGGACGATGACGGGGTCCTCCATGTGACCGATACCCCGGATTCAAAGGAGTACAAGCCCTTTTCCGTCTTCGGGGAGAAGCGCTATTCGCGCAAGGAGCTCAAATGGCTGGTCCGCAAGTACGGAACACAACACGGAGTGGATCCGGATCTGGGAGTTGCGGTGCTCAAGGTGGAGTCCGACTTTCGGCGCAGGGCCGAGTCCTCCGCGGGAGCGCAGGGCCTGATGCAGATCATGCCCGTAACCCAGAAGGACCTCGGGGTTGAGGATCCCTTTGATCCCGAGGACAATATAGCCGCCGGAGTGCGCTATCTGGGGTGGCTGCTGGAGAAGTACGACAGCATGAGACTGGCTGTCGCCGCGTACAATGCGGGACCGGGAATAGTGGATCAATACGGTGGAATTCCCCCCTATCAGGAAACGAAGGAATATGTCGAGCGGGTCATCTCTTTCTATAGCCGTTTCGAGAACCAAGACTAGGATGTTCAACCTGGCGAACAATCTTACCCTGCTCAGGATCCTTACCATTCCGGTCTTTGTGCTCCTGCTCTATTTTCCCGCCAGGATTACCTGCCTCTTGGCGGCGGTTATCTTTATAGCCGCCACAGTCACGGATTTTTTTGACGGGCTATTGGCCAGGCGGTATAATCTGGAAAGCAACATGGGCAAGCTCCTTGATCCCCTCGCGGACAAGCTGCTTGTCGTTTCCGCGCTGATCATGCTCACCTCTCTGCAATGGCTTTCGGGGTGGATCGTTATCCTCATCATAGCCAGGGAGCTCGTCGTGACCGGTGTTCGGGCCATGGCCGCGGAACGGGGGACGGTGATCCCGGCGGATATTTTCGGCAAATTCAAGACAGTGCTCCAGGACGTGGCTATTGTGCCCCTGGTCCTGCACTACACCTGGATGGGTTTCGATCCCAAGCCCTGGGGGAAAGGGCTCATGCTTGTCGCCCTGGTGGTGACGCTTTTGTCCGGGGGCAACTATGTCTGGAAGTTCGCCAAGTCCCTCAGGCAGGAGGAGTAGGTCTCTGCCAACCAATGAGATTCCGGGGATACATTTATGGCGCAAATCGACGCCTTCTTCAAGATGGTCCATGAGCTGGGCGCATCGGACCTGCATCTCTCCTCCGGCTCGCAGCCGGTTGTGCGTCTGCACGGAGAGCTCCAGCGGGTCAAGTACAAGGTTCTGGAGCACGAAGAGCTCAAGAAGATGCTCTACGAGATCACCCCGGAGCCCAAGATCAAGGTCTTCGAGGAAACCGGGGACGTGGACTTTTCCTATGAAGTGCCCCAACTGGCCCGCTACAGGGTGAACTACTACATGCAGGCCAGGGGCGTAGCGGCGGCTTTCCGCGAGATTCCGCAGGAAATCCTGACCGTGGATCAACTGGGCCTGCCCTCGGTGCTCAAGGGCCTGTCCCTGCTGCCCAAGGGGCTGGTCCTCGTGACCGGGCCGACGGGCAGCGGGAAGTCCACCACGCTTGCCGCGATGATGGACTATGTGAACCGGTGCCGGAAGGACCATATCCTGACCATCGAGGATCCCATCGAGTTCGTGCACGATCCGGTCAACTGCCTGATCAACCAGCGCGAGGTGGGACGCGACACCCAGGACTTCACCTCGGCCCTGCGGGGCGGCCTTCGCGAGGATCCGGATGTGATCCTCGTGGGCGAGCTGCGTGATCTGGAAACCATCCAGCTGGCCCTGGAAGCGGCCGAGACGGGGCATCTGGTCTTCGGCACCCTGCACACCATCTCCGCTTCCAAGACCATCGACCGGATCATCGACGTCTTTCCCTCGGGCCAGCAGAGCCAGATCAGGGCCCAGCTCTCCGAGTCCCTTCGGGCCGTTATCGCCCAGAACCTGTTCAAGCGTGTGGACAAAAAGGGGCGTGTGGCCGCGCTGGAGATCCTGATCGCCACTGCCGCCGTGCGCAATCTGATCCGGGAGAACAAGATCTTCCAGATCAACTCCTCCATCGAGACAGGGCGCAAGCACGGGATGCAGGCCCTTGACGACTCCATCATGAACCTGATGCAGCAACAGATCATCGATCCGGAGCAGGCCTATCTCAAGGCGGTGAACAAGTCCAAGTTCCGCGAGTTCCTGAATGAGCCTCCCCAGGATTTCACGGAGGTCTGATGAATAAAGCGATTTTGGATTCGATCATTACCCAGGTCCTGGACTACGTGCCCAAGACCTCGGATATTTTGTTGACCGTGGGCAAGCCGGTCCAGGCCGAGAGCGACGGTGATTTCATCGATGTTCCCCTGCAGCCGGAGCTGGGGAAATTGCTGCCCTGGCACATGGAGGCGATCGCTTCCTGCATCCTGGAGCAGAAGCAGCGCTTTTACCGGGAGCTGGCGGAAACCGGGGCCTGCGACCTGTCCTATGTTGCGGGGGACAAGGCCAGATTCCGCGTGAACGTGTTCAGCCAGAGGGGATCCCTGGCTGTGGCCATGCGCCGGTTATACATGAAGGCTCCGGGCATCGGAGAGATGGATCTTCCGGAGATATTTCACTCCATGGCGCGTGAGAAATACGGAATGATCCTGATCACCGGGGCGACGGGATCGGGAAAATCCACGTCCCTGGCGGCCCTGCTGAACTCGATTAACCACAACAAGCGGGATCATATCGTTACTTTGGAGGATCCCATCGAGTTCGTGCACGACCACAAGGCCTGCATCGTCAATCAGCGCGAGCTGGGGGTGGACTTCGCCAGCTTTGCCTCCGGGCTTCGTTCCGCCCTGCGTCAGGCCCCGAACGTGATTCTGGTGGGCGAGATCCGGGACCGGGAGACGCTGGACATCGCCCTGGAAGCCGCGGAAACGGGCCATTTGGTCATGGGGTCCCTCCACACGGGAGATGCGGGGCAGACCATCAATCGCATGATCGGCATGGTGGACCAGAGCGAAGAGCGAATCATCAGGGGACGCCTGAGCGAGAGCCTGAAGTACGTGGTCTCGCAGCGTCTGCTGTCCGATCTGGAAGGGGAAAAGATCGCTGCCTTCGATATCCTGTACAACAATATACGGGTCAATGAGCTGATCCTCAACGGCGAGGACGAGGAGAGGACCTTCTACACCATCCAGGAGACGGGCTCCAGCTACGGGATGACCACCTTCGACCTCAGTCTGGCCCAGTTGGTCAAGAAGGGGGTCGTCGGTGAGGAGACTGCGATGCTCAACGGCTCGGACAAGGCCAAGCTGGGCCAGATGATCGATCGGATCAAGGCGGAGCAGGGAGAGAAGGTGAGCGATATCGAGCACCTGGAGCTCGACTCGGACTATGAGGAGAAAGATGGTTTTCTCTAGGAGATTGTTGAAAAAGTCCTTCATGAGCTTCTGTTATTTTTTGGGGACTCATACTGTGTCTTATAAGTTCTGTCACATAGAGTGGCAATTTCTCATTTAGATTGTCTTTTTAAATTTGACCCACTATTAAACGACACGGAAAT
>JAZKRN010000220.1:0-4766 GCA_036628655.1 Desulfohalobiaceae bacterium
GAACGGGGAACGGAGGTCGGAGGGAAATGCTTCATGTGTTGCGCTGTATGGGGCCTGCCCAAGCATAACCGCTCCTTTCCGGGGTGTGTTCTCGACGCGGTTCATGCAATGAGGGTCGTAACCACCGATAGCTGATAACCGATAACCAATCACGGATAACCGATAACAGATAACTGACCGATAACAGATAACGAGAGACCAAGGGCGGGAACAAGGATGAGCCATTCCGCGTGTGTGGATCAATTCGGCCGGAGAATCAGCTACTTGCGTCTGAGCGTCACCGACCGCTGCAATCTGGCCTGCGACTATTGCTCCATGGAGCGGCGGGAATTCTTGCCGCGCAGCAACATCCTGTCCTACGAGGAGAGCCTTGAGCTCATCGCGGCCGCCAGACAGTTCGGTGTGGACAAGGTCCGCCTCACCGGTGGGGAGCCCTTCGCCCGCAGGGACTTTCTCGACTTCCTGTCCCGTATTATGGAGCGCTTTCCGGATATCGATCTCAGACTCACCACCAACGGCACCCTGATTGCGGACAAAATGAGGCAGCTGAGAGATGTCGGCCTGAATCGGCTGAATATCTCCCTGGATACACTGGACAGACAGCGCTACGCCCGGCTTTGCGGCAGGGACCTCTTTCCCGAGGTCTGGAAGTCCGTCCTAAACGGCCTTCAGGAAGGGATCCGGATCAAGATCAACGTGGTGGCCATGCGCGGTGTGAACGACGACGAGCTGCCGAGCTTTCTGGACCTTGCCCGGCGCTATCCGCTGGATGTCCGCTTCATCGAGTTCATGCCCCTGAGCGGGAACTCTTCCTGGGAGCGTTCCCGGGTCTGGAGCGCCGGGGAGATCCTGGCCGAGGCGGGGGAATACGCGCACCTCACTCCCGTTGCCAGAAGGGACGCGAACAGCGGGCCCGCCCGCATGTATGAGCTGGACTCCGGCCATGGGCGTCTGGGCGTGATCTCTCCTTTGACGGAGCACTTCTGCGCCAGCTGCAACCGTTTGCGCATCACCTCGGACGGAAAGCTGCGCACCTGCCTCTTTTCGGACAGGGAATATCGTCTTCTGCCCATTCTCCGCTCTGAAAAGCTCGGCAGGGAAGCACTCCTACGGGTCCTTTGCCAGGCTGCCAGACGGAAACCCCTGGGCCACGAGATCCTGCATCAAAAGACAGTCGCGGATTGCGGGGGAAGAAACATGTCCGCAATCGGGGGATAGCAGGACGTTGAAAATCTTCCAATTGCTTCGTTGCTTCAAAAAATTCAAACTCTCACGTAGGATAACTACGCTTCGATCTTGAATTTTTTTCGCGCCTTGCACTTGAAATTTTTCAACGCCCTGCCTGAAAAGGATCTTTTCATCAAGCCGTAACCCGGAAAGCCGGGAGGGAGTCACATCACGTCCAGAAAGACGAGCAGGCCGAGGAGCATGAATCCCAGGCCGGCCCCCTTCTTAATCAGCCCCAGAGGCAGTACCTGGGTCAGGGCCTGGGCGACCAGGACGCCGATCAGGCTGACCAGGACCAGGGCCAGGGCCGAGCCGAGGAACACGGTCCAGGGGCTCTTGCTCTGGGCGGCCATCATGATGCAGGCGATCTGTGTCTTGTCACCGAGCTCCGCGATAAATATGGTGCCGAATGTGACCCCGAGAATGCGCCAGTCCATAAACCGCTCTTTTTTTTTATATGAAAATGCGTTTAACGCGCTGAAATGCTTGGGTAAATTGTTGGGCGCGGCGAGACGGGGATGTGCGCTGAAGCCGTATTTCATAAACGTGCGAGCCCTTGAAGCTCGCGATATGGAGATCTTGCCGGTAGCGACCGTAAGGTTCGCGATGCTGCGGGGTTGTGGAGAACAATCGGTGTCTCGCGGGCATGATCCGCTCAGCGTGGCCCTTTCCTGCACTGGACGCCGAGATGAAACACGGGCATCAGCGCAATCCCCGACTCACCGCGCAGCATTTTCATACTTGGTTGTGCCCGGATTCGTTTGGGAATGAGGAGTGATGCCAAAAAGTGAACGCCCCGGAAATAGGGCGGACCGGGTCCTCATGTCAATGCTTGTTCCGTGATTATGTGCTTAAGTGATTACGTTTTAAGTGGCAAGATGGTTTACAGATAAACTTTGGACATAACCACATGACCACGTAATCACTTAACCACTTAAAACCTAAAACATACAACTTCAGCAAGGAGGAACGAGAACGAAATCGATGACTTCACCATCAGTAATGGAAAAAGAACTGGAATTCCAGGACAGCTATCTGGCCCGTGAGCTTTTCGGGCCCCAGGAGGACACCCTTGAGCTCGTGCGCAACAAGCTCGGAGTGGATATTCAGACCAGGGGCTCGCAGCTTGTTCTGAGCTCCTCGGACAGGGAAAGCCTGAACATCGCCTGCACCTTTTTCCTGCAGGTGTATGAGCTGCTCCGTCAGGGCCACACCCTACAGGACAGGGATGTGAACCATGCCCTGAAGTTCCTTCGGGAAAACCCCTCAGGCGATCTGAAGAGCATCTTCCAGGACAATGTCTTCGCTGTCTCCTCCAAAAAAACGATCACTCCCAAGAGCCTCAACCAGCGGGAATACCTGGCGGCAATCCGGGAAAAGGAGCTCGTCTTCGGGATCGGGCCCGCGGGCACGGGCAAGACCTATTTGGCAGTGGCCATGGCGGTGATGCAGCTGACCCGCAAGAGCATCAAGAAACTTGTCCTGACCCGGCCCGCCCTGGAGGCCGGGGAAAAGCTCGGCTTCCTTCCCGGAGACATCCTGGAGAAGGTCAATCCCTATCTCCGTCCCCTATACGACGCCCTCCAGGACATGCTGGACCCCAAAAAGATCCAGGAAATGCAGGAGAGCGGGCTCATCGAGGTGGCCCCCCTGGCCTTCATGCGGGGCAGGACCCTGAACAACGCCTGCATCATCCTGGACGAGGCCCAGAACACCACCCCGGAGCAAATGAAGATGTTTTTGACCCGGCTGGGCCATGATTCCCACGCTGTGGTTACCGGAGACATTACCCAGATCGACCTCCCGGCGAACCAGAAGTCCGGGCTTATCCACGCTCGCGAGATCCTTTCCGGTCTTAATGAGGTGAGCTTTGTACACTTCGGCAAGGAGGACGTCATCCGTCACGAATTGGTAGCCAAGATCATTCAGGCCTATGAAGAGCACAATCAGCGAAACACGTCCAAGGATTGAAGTAATCCGTCCTTCCCTCGCCCCCTATTCGTCCCTGTTCTCCCGGAGGGAGGCGGAGGGAATAGCCCGCAGCCTCCTGGAGCACTTCGGAATGGAGGACGTCTCTCTGGAGCTGCAGCTGACCGGCGACTCCGAGATCGCAGAGCTGAATCAGCGTTTCCTCGGGCTGGTGGGCCCCACCAATGTTCTCAGCTTTCCCGAGGAGGATGAGGAGGGGGTTCTCGGCTCCATTGTGGTCTCCATGGAGGCGGTGAACAGGGAGGCCCATCTCTACGGCCAGACCGAGGCGGGCCATTTCCTGCGTCTGCTGGCCCACAGCGTCCTGCACCTGGCCGGCCACGAGCACGGCCCCCTCATGGACGAGCTCACCGAGAGCGCAGTCGACTCCCTCGCGCCCGACCTCTGAACCGGCCCTCACGGTTGCCTCGCGGAAGGGCAGTCGCCCTTTACAGCAACCCGCTCACGTTATATACATCATATTTTCCCCAGGATTCACCTCCGGCACAAGGCCATGGCACGAACGTCTCCCCGCGGTCTTTGCTGAGGGCCGGCATCCAATGCATTTGTGGAGGGCGGTTATGCCACACCATTTTCTGAGCCTCGAGGATCTGCCTGCAGAGGAGATTCCCGGGCTGCTGGAGAGAGGGCAAAGCATCAAGTCCCAGCGCCTGGTTCTGGACAACCTGGCCGGGAGCTGCCTGGTCCTTATGTTCGAGAAGGCCTCCACCCGGACCAGGGTCTCCTTTGAGGTCGCCGCGAGGGAGCTCGGCGGATATACCCTGTTCATGACCCCTGCCGAGTCCCAGCTGGGTCGCAGCGAGCCCCTCAAGGACACTGCGCGCGTGCTTTCCCGCTACTGCCGGGGGATGGTCGTTCGCACCTTCGCCCAGGAAAATCTCCGTGAGCTCGCTCGCCACGCGGACATTCCTGTGATCAACGCCCTGAGCGACAGCTTCCATCCCTGCCAGGTCCTCTCCGACCTGTTGACCATGAGCGAGCGGAGCCCGGACCTGAGCGAGGTGACCGTGGCCTGGGTCGGGGACGGAAACAATGTGGCCCAGTCCTGGATCAATGCGGCGACAAAGCTGCCCATTACCCTGTATCTGGCCTGCCCCGAGGGCTTCGAGCCGGACCGCGACCTGCTGAACCGGGCCCTCGAGGCCGGAGCGGAGATCAAGATGACCCGCGATCCGAAGCTGGCGGTGAGCGTGGCGGACTATGTGAATACCGACGTCTGGGCCTCCATGGGGCAAGAGGGCGAGGAAGAAGAGCGCCTGCGCCGCTTCGCGCCCTTCAGCATCACCTCGGATCTCATGGCACACGCCCCGGAGAGTGCCAGGGTCATGCACTGCCTCCCCGCCCATCGGGACCAGGAGATCAGCGAAGAGGTCCTGGAGGGCCCGGCGAGCATCGTCTGGGATCAGGCCGAGAACAGGCTGCACATGCAGAAGGCCCTGATGGAATGGGTTTTTGGGAATACATTTTGAGTTTAAACAGGGCGCCCCCAATCTTTCAATTGCTTCGTTGTCCGGCACCTATTTGAGGTGACAAAAGGGCGTCTGATTGAC
>JAZKRN010000221.1:0-4760 GCA_036628655.1 Desulfohalobiaceae bacterium
ACAAAAAAAAAGGCCCGGCGTGCCACGCCGGGCCTTTTTTTGGAGATTGTAAAGGGAATTTCCTCTCTGACACTCCCGCTTGTCTCGCTACCCCTTGACCTCGCGAACCCTATTCTCCTCGTTCACGAGGACCACACGGGGCGTGTGCTCACGCATCTCCTGGTTCGTGAGCCAGGCATAGCTGGCGATGATGATCCGCTCGCCGACAACGCCCTTGAGGGCGGCTGCCCCGTTCAGGGCCACCTCTCCATCATCTCCCTCGATGATGTAAGTGGTGAGCCTGTTGCCGTTATCGACATTGTAGACATCCACCCGCTCTTTGGGCAGAAGCCCGGAGGCCTGCAACAGCGAGGGACACACCGCCAGACTCCCTTCGTAGTCCACATTTGTGCCCGTAAGCCGCGCCTGATGGATCTTGGCCTGGAGAAAACATCGCATAGTCGTCCTCACTCTCCCGAAAGCAAAATATTGTCGATAAGCCTGGCCTTTCCCAGATAAACCGCCACAGCAATCAGGGAATCCTTCCCCGCCTCGTCGACGGGGTGCATCTCCCGGGCATCCACTAACTCGATATAGTCGATTTGTCCAGAGGGGACGTAGTGCCCATAAAATTCGCGCAGCCCTCCCTTGATCGCTTCGGCGTCGGCTTCCCCGTGCTCAAACCAGTTCCTGGCCCGCTTCAGACCGGCGTAAATCCAGGGAGCCTGGCGGCGCTGCTCGGCATCCAGGTAGGTATTGCGCGAGCTCAGGGCCAGACCGTCCTCCTCCCGGACAATGGGCCTGCCCACAACCTCCACGGGCATATTCAGATCTCTGGCCATGCGCCTGACCACGGCGAGCTGCTGCCAGTCCTTGCTGCCGAATACTGCCGTGTGCGGCAGAACGATATTGAAAAGCTTGCCCACGATGGTGCACACACCCTCGAAGTGGCCCGGCCGGCTCGAGCCGCAGAGATGTTTTGACAGCTCCGGAACCCGGATCCAGGTGGCGTAGTTTTCGGCGTACATCCGCGACGCATCCGGGGCGAAAAGGACATCCGCCCCCAGCTCCCTCGCCAGCTCGCTGTCCCGCTCGAAGTCCCGGGGGTAATCCTGAAAATCCTCCCCCGGCCCAAACTGGGTTGGATTGACGAAAAGACTGACCACGGTTCGATCGCTGTTTTGCCTGGCCCAGCGGATCAGGCTCAAATGGCCCTCGTGGAAATAGCCCATTGTCGGGACCAGGGCAACACGTTCCCGCAGGCAGCGCCAATTCAGGCCTGTTTCCTGCATCTCCTGCGGCTCGGTGATGATCTGCATAGGCAACGTCTCGTTCCTTGTTCTTCGTTCTTCGTTCTTCGTTCTTCGTTCTTCGAGAAAGATTGAGCTTTGGCAAGCAACAAAGCAAGGGAAAGATTTTGAGGCGCCCTACTCGTAAAGAACCCGTTCCAGACAGAGGCCCTTGGCCGGAGCGGTGGCCGCGGCCCGGCTTCTGTCCCCGGAGTCCAGTATGGCCACCATTTCCTCCGGGCTCAGCTTGTGCCTGCCGGCCTGGACCAGACAGCCCACCATGATCCGAGCCATCTGCTTCAGGAACCCATCCGCTCGGATGAAGACCACTGTCTCCTCGGGTCTCTGACCGCGTTCCAGGTGGACGCTCTCCACGGTGCGCACGGTGTGGGCCACCGGAGTACCCAGGTTCTGCATGGCGGCGAAGTCCCTCCGCCCGGGAAAGACCTCCGCCACCTCCCGCATGGCCTCCGTGTCCAGCTCTCCAGCGGGCCAAACAAAGGGTCTGCGCTGCGGGATCACGTATTCCGGGGCCCTCCATAGGGTATAGCTGTAGACCTTGCCCTTGGCGCTGTATCTGGCGTGGAAGGAATCTTCAGCCCACTGCGCGGAAGTCACGCACATATCGTCCGGCAAAAGGGCATTCAGGGCCTTGCGCCAGGGCACTCCCGTCTTGGCCTCGGGGATGTCGCAGTGGGCGACCTGGCCCAGGGCGTGTGCCCCGGAGTCGGTTCGTCCGGCGCCGTGCACCCTGATCGGCTGATTGCAGATTGTGCTCAATGCCCTCTCCAGACAGCCCTGGACCGAGCGTTCCCGCTGCTGGATCTGCCAGCCGGCAAAACGAGTTCCGTCGTACGCGATCCATAGCGCCAGACGCGGCATTTTCGTCTCCATGCTTATGCCTGTCTCCTCCGGAAAAGGCACCCTTCCGGACACTCCCGCTCCCTGCGCCGACAGCATGAGCTATCTCAGCGTCGCTCCCGCGGATTGACGATCCTCGCAAGGCCTGCGATGCTTTTACGGTCAACACGGAGGCCATTCCTCGGATCAAAAGGAACGAGCCGAGTTAGCATACTGAATCGGCCCTCGACTGACAACCGGAGCCACAGCCATTTCCAGGGCTTTTCTGTTCTCCTATGCATATTTAATGATTTCGAAAAAATAAATCTTTAGCAGGTACAGCGGAAAAAGAATGGTTCGCGCAGCGGCGCAGAGGCGCTGTGTAAGAAAGAAGAAAAAAAGAGGAAGTTGGCAGGATTTACGGGATGAGAACGATATCGTTTTTTCTTTTTCTGAAAAATCATGTTCATCCTGTAAATCCTGTCGACATTCTTCCTCTTAAACTTTGAACGTTGAATTGAGAACAAAATCACCCTGCAGCCATCTCCCTCAAGGAGCCGTGAATGAGCGAGCGCACCATCTACCTGGAGACTCTATCCATTCCCGAGGCCCTGGCACGCGTGAAGGAGCGCCTGGACCGGGACGCCCTGCTGCAGTGGGAGCTGGTCCCCGCGGAGGAGGCGGCGGGACGGATCACCGCCGAGCCCGTCTTCGCCCGCTATTCCTCCCCCACCTACCACAGCGCGGCCATGGACGGGATCGCCCTCGTTGCGGAGTCCACCTTCGGGGCCAGGGAGGGACGGCCTCTCACCCTGCGTCGGAACACGGACTACGTTCAGGTGAACACCGGCGATCCCTTGCCTTCGGGATGCGATGCGGTGGTCATGATCGAGCATGTGGAGCAGCTGGATGCGGACAGGGTTGAGCTGGAGCATCCCGCCTTCCCCTGGCAGCACGTGCGGCGCATCGGCGAGGACATCGTCGCCACCGAGCTCCTGCTTCCCCAGAATCACCGCCTCACCGCCTACGACGTCGGGGCCCTCTTGAGCGGCGGGATCTATGAGGTGCCCGTGCGGCAGCGTCCCCATGTGCACGTCATCCCCACCGGTGACGAGATCCTGGACTTCACCCGCCGGCCGGAGCCGGAACCGGGCCAGGTCATTGAGAGCAACTCCCAGGTGCTTACCTCCATGGCCCGCTCCTGGGGCTGCACCACCGGCAGGATTCCGCCGGTAGCGGACGACGAGGAGGCGCTGTCCGGAGCCCTTCAGCAGGCCCTGGACACCGGGGCCCACATCGTGGTGATCGGGGCCGGATCCTCTGCCGGGAGCAGGGACTACACCCGCAAGATCATGGAGCGCTTCGGCACCGTGATCGTGCACGGGATCAAGGCCATGCCCGGAAAGCCAACGCTCGTGGCCGTCTCCGGAAACAGGCTCCTCATCGGAGCTCCCGGCTACCCGGTCAGCGCGGTGATCGCCTTCGAGGAGATCCTGCGCCCCCTGGTGGAATGGCTGACCCGCTGCCGCGGCGATCGCGGACCGGAGGCGGAGGTCAGGCTGACCCGCAAGGTTCCCTCCAAGCTGGGGCAGGAGGAATTTCTCCGTCTCAGCGTGGGGCAGGTTGGCGACGATCTGGTGGGAACCCCGCTGCCGCGTGGCGCAGGCCTGATCACCTCACTGACCAGGGCCCAGGGGATGGCCCGGATTTCCGCGGAATCCGAGGGCAAGCAGGCCGGAGAGCTCTTGCGGACCGAGCTGCTCGTCCCGCGGGATGAGCTGGAGCGGGTGCTGGTCTGTGTGGGCAGCCACGACAACACCCTGGATCTGCTGGCCAACGAGCTCATGGGCCTGGAGACGCCCCTGACCCTGACCTCGGCAAACGTGGGCAGCATGGGCGGCCTGCAGGCCCTGCGGGACGGCTCGGCCCATCTTGCCGGCACTCACCTCTTCGATCCCCAGAGCGGGGACTACAACTTCCCCTTCATGGACCGGATCATCGGAGACATGCCGGTCACTGCCATCAACCTGGCCATCCGCCGCCAGGGGCTGCTCGTGGCCCAGGGGAATCCATTGGGCATCCGGGGCATCGAGGACTTGATCCGGGAGGACGTCCGCTTCGTCAACAGGCAGCGCGGAGCCGGGACCCGGATCCTGCTCGACGACGCGTTGAGCCGCCACGGCATATCCGGGCAATCGATCCGGGGCTACGACCGGGAGGAGTTCACCCACATGGCTGTGGCGGTCAACGTGAAGAGCGGGGTTGCGGACTGCGGAATGGGGATCCATGCCGCAGCCAAAGCCCTGGACCTGGACTTCGTGCCCTTCGCCAGGGAACGCTACGATCTGGTCCTGCCCAGAGCCTTCGAGGAGGAGCCCAGGATCCGGACCCTTTTCGACCTGCTCCGGGAACCCTCTCTGCAGGACAAAATCCGAAGCCTGGGAGGGTACGAGACCCCATGGACCGGCCAGGTCGTGCGGGCAGGAGACGGCCTGCCCCCGGAGGAGTCGGTGGAAGGCGGGGAATAGGGCAAGCCTTTCACCTTCAGGGAACGCGTTGCAAGCAATGTTCAGCTGACCCCGGTGAGGGCTTGCAGACGAAGCACCACGCGATCCCCGCTCTTCAGGCCGAGATGCTGGGCGCAGGAGTCCC
>JAZKRN010000222.1:0-4754 GCA_036628655.1 Desulfohalobiaceae bacterium
TGTACGATCTCAGTGTGAGCGAGTCAATGTTCTCCGTTCCCCGTTCCCCGTTCAGGGTTCCCCGTTCTGGGTCCTCGGTTCCGGCTCGGGTTTTCAGGTTTTACGGATTACGGGGAGGTAACCGCCCGCTCCCTTCGGTCGCTTCATTGCTCGGCGCTGGGTTCTGGGCGCTCGGCGCTCGGTGCTGACTGCTGGGTTCCCAGAGCCCAGAGCCGAGTACCCAGAGCCAAGTGCCCAGGGCGGACCGTTGCCGCGGGGAAAGACTCGCCAAGCTTCGCTTGGCAAAGCCTTGCCGAGGCGGAGCCGAGGCTGGGCCTTGTGCCCTGCAACGGTCTGCAGGGCACAATCCGCGTCCCTCTTGACCCCCTGGTCGAGTGAGCGCCATTGAACGGGCGGTTCAGCCTCTTCAAAAAACTGTGCACGCACCGGGAGATGCTGCCCAATAACTCCCATAGCTGCGCGGACGCTGGCACAACGAAGTTGGGGAATGGCTCCGCTGCAGGCTTCCGATCAAGGAGAAGACATGTGTACTACCAAAGCGGGGATGTGTGCATCGAGCTCGACGTGCAGGGGGAGCTCAAACACCGCAAGGTCAGCTATCCGCCTCTGGTGGGGCGCTATCACAGGCTGACCCTGCCCGGATTCGTCCTGTACTACGACCAGAACGGGGATATTAAATATATTCATGGCCGGGGCAGGGACTGGCCCCATCCTTCGGAGTGGCTCAAGCGCACTCTGGGCAATACTTGGGTCTACTATTTTTCGGGCCGCTATACCGAGGATCTCTACGACTGGCTGGGGGAGCACTATCTCCCCTGCTTCCGGTACCCCAGCAATTCCCTGTGGCAGGTGGATCCCTTTGCCGAGGAAGCGGTTCAAAGGGCCCTGTCTGTCTGGAAGAAAGCCCCGTTCCTGGCGGAGCGGCATCTGGACCGGGAAACGCCGGAACGGATCCGGCGTTTTCTCCGTCTGGCCCAGACAAGGGGGGAGGATGTCCACCGCCAAAACGCCGAGGAGCTGTGGCGCGTCTTGGGAGACCGGGTGCGGGTTCTCCCACCGGACACCCGGCATGTGGACTACGAAGTGCTGCCCCTGATCATAGCGGATGGATGCCTGTACAACTGCTCCTTTTGCCGGGTGAAGTCCGGTCGCGCCTTCCGCAGCCGCTCGGAAGCAGAGGTGCGCGAGCAGCTTGGCGGGGTGCGGGATCTTTTCGGCGAGGACATGGTCAACCTGAACGCCGCCTTTCTGGGACAGGACGACGCCCTCCACGCCGGACGGGAGCGCGTGGAGGGCGCGGCACGGATGTGTCTCGAGGCCTTGCGGGATTCCCCTCTGCAGGAGCGCTACCTCTTCCTCTTCGGCAGCGTCCGCTCTCTGTTGGCGGCTCCGGAGGAGCTATGGCGAAGCCTTGCGGATATGCCCTGCCGGACTTATATCAATATAGGGCTGGAATCCGTGGACCAGGAGACGCTGGACGAGCTGGGCAAACCCGTTGGTTCTGGCGAGGTGAAAGAGGCCTTTTGCCGCATGCTCCAGCTCAACGAGCGCTACGAGCCGATTGAGGTGAGCGCCAACTTCGTTGTGGATCCGGATCTGCCCCGGTCCCACTGGACCGGGCTGGAGGAGCTCCTCCGCGATGTTCCGGAAAGGCCCAGGAGCAAGGGGACGGTGTATCTCTCCCCCCTGCGGGGCGGCAGGAAGCGGGAGCACATGCGCCTGATCCAGCCCCTGAAGATGCGGAGCCGGCTACCGGTGTTTCTCTATCTGATCCAGCAATTGTAGGGATTAAAGCAATTCCCCCAGAAGATCGCGGTCCTGGCATTCCTTTGGCGTGGTCCGTTTGAGGAGGGAGGCCAGCTCGGTCTCGAAGGCCGGTGGGCGATCGCAGCGGATCTCGTTGGCCAGGCTCCCCACGGCTTTCGGATCGTGGGCGTCGCTGTTGAAGAGCCCCTGCAGGCCGAAGCGCTTTCGCGTTTCTTGATAGACGGCCTCCGCCTCCGGGGCATAGCGCCCGTTTTCCAGGTGGAACTGGCCTCTGAGGATGTTGACGGAATTCATCTCCAGGCCGTGGACCAAAGGGGCCATGAGCTCGAGGCCGTGCGGCGGGAGGGTGCTCCAGCGGAACAGGTGGGCCAGGAAGAGATAGCTCGAGTCGGGATCGAGCCACTGCGAGCTGAACAAACTTTCCGGGCTCAGGCCGAAGGGGATCTTGAGCCCTTGTTCCCGGGTGATGACCACCACGTCCACTCCGTTGTCCAGAGTGGCCTCCAAACCGCTGTACAGGGTCAAATCCGGAAAACGCCGCCTCAGGACCTCGATCTCTTCACTGGGCCACTGGCGCTGGTGCTCGGTGAGCACAACGGCGTCCAGACCTCGCTCCAGCGCCCTTTTGCAGGCGGTTTCCGGGTCCAGCCTGGAACAGCCCGAATAGCGGCTTGTGTGCAAATGACAGTCGATACGCATGGTTTGAACTGCTTGAGAAAATAATATACCAACGATTTGGATTAAAAGCTATAGGCCGGCCAGACGTCAGACATCAGACGTCAGACGTCAGATGCCAGATGCAAGGTCGGAAGTCGGAGATTCGAGGTCGTAGGTTAGAGATCAGAGTCGGAGAGTGGAGATCGGACGTCAGATGCCAGGCGTCAGGGCAGATAGCAGTTCTCGGGTTGCCGATACCCTTCTTTCCTGGGCGGGCCGGGAAAGAAGGAGACATGAAAATGGCTCGAGGCGAGCCCGGCTAGTTGATTTCCCGGTTATCAGTCACGAAGAAGGAGGCGATGGTGAAGATCGGACGCAATGAGCCCTGTCCCTGCGGCAGCGGCAAGAAATACAAGAAGTGCTGCATGAAGGCGCAGCAGGAGAGCCAGGAGAGCCAGGAGAACCTCAAGGAGCTCTACTACAAGCGCTACAATATTCGCCTCAAGGAGGAGAAGGACATTGAGGGGATCCGCCGGGCAGGAGACCTGGTCGTGCGCACCCTGGACATGGTGGGCGAGTTCGTCCGGCCCGGAGTGAGCACGGAACACATCAACCAGCGAGTCCACGAGTTCACCGTGGACAACGGCGCTGTACCCGCTCCGCTGAACTACAGCGGGTTCCCCAAGAGCGTCTGCATCTCGGTGAACGAGGTGATCTGCCACGGGATTCCCGGGGAATACGAGCTCCGGGAGGGCGACATCGTCAACATAGATGTGACCTCATGGCTGAAAGGGTATTACGCGGACGCCAGCAGGACCTTCAAAGTGGGCGAGGTGAGCGAGGAGGCCGCGAGGCTGGTGGATGTGGCCTACCACAGCCTCCGGCACGGTCTGGAGCAGGTCGCACCCGGCAACACCGTGGGGGATATCGGATGGGCCATCCAGAGCCACGCCGAGGGTCGGGGCTGCTCCGTAGTCCGGGAAATGGTGGGCCACGGAGTGGGGTTCGAGTTCCACGAGCCGCCCCAGGTCCCGCACTTCGGGCAGAAGGGCAACGGGATCATCCTGGTGCCGGGAATGGTCTTCACCGTGGAGCCCATGATCAATCTCGGCGGCAAAGAGCTGCAGGTGTTGGGGGACAAATGGACCGCGGTGACCAAGGACGGCTCCCTGTCCGCCCAGTTCGAGAAGACCATCGCGGTGACCGCCCAGGGCAGCGAGGTCCTCACTCCCTGGGAATAGGCGGCTGCGAGGTTTTCGCTTAAAGGCTGATTACCGTGGCTCCCTGGCAGATGGTGAAGAGCTCCGCGGCCGAGCCCATGCGGGCGCCCTCCACGAGATCATCTTCCCCGATCTTTCTGGCCTTGGCGCAGGGCGTGCAGGCCAGGATCGGGACCTCGTGGCCCTGGAGATAGACGAGCATGTCGTCCGCGGCATCCCCGGTGGCGGCCTTGACATGGTCGATGAGGCCCTGGCTGGCAATGTAGACCCCTTCGTCGAGCAGGAACACCTTGACGTCGTTGCCCTCCTTGTGGGCCACAGTTGCCAGGTGCAGGGCCCTGGTGCTGCGGTTGGGATTGTCCGTGCCGCAGGAAAGCACGATAACCACCCTGTTGGCCTCCCTTGCCATGACGCCCTCCTTGTTGTGTTTTTCTTGTATGAAAATGTGGCCAATAGTTTGAATTATATAAAGATACAGCGCGAAAAGCCGGGGATGTGCGCTGAAGCTGTGTTTCATAAACGTGCGAGCCCTTGGAGTTCGCGATATGAGGATCTTGCCGATAGCGACGGTGAGGATCGCGATGCCGCTGGGTTCATGGTGAACAATTTGTGTCTCGCGGGGATGTGTTGTTCAGAGTGAGCCCTTCTCTGTGTTGAACGTCGAGATGAAACACAGGCATCAGCGCAATCCCCGACTTGCCCTGTTGAATGCAGCGTAGCTGCCCTGCCGAAGGCAGGATTCAACAGGGCTCCCCGCGCATCATTGCATGCTTGGTTGTGCCCGGGTCGGCCCGGGAATGAGGGTTTATATGAAAATGTGTCCAACTGTCTGAATTATTGCAAGAAACTGTCTAGCGCGGCTCGTCGGGATGTGCGCTGAAGCCGTGTTTCATATACGGGCGCGCCCTTGTCGACGTCAGCGTTAGGCGCATCTGGTGAATAGCCACTGGAAAGCCCGCGCTGTAGCGTGTGAGAGGAGAACATACACTCTCTCAAATGAGCTGGAGCAGGTCAGTTCGAGCTGATTCCGGCATTCAACTCTGGGATGAAACACAGGCCTCAGCGCAATCCCCGACTTGCCCTGTTGAATGCAGCGTAGCTGCCCTGCCG
>JAZKRN010000223.1:0-4750 GCA_036628655.1 Desulfohalobiaceae bacterium
AGAATGACCGCGGGAGCGGTCGGAGCACGTTCCCACGCAGAGCATGGGAACGATAATCTCAAGAATTGATCGCGCAGCGGCGCAGAGACGCAGCGCCAAAAGATATGATGCAGGAGACCAGGCAGCGTCCGGAGAGATAAATCCTGCTGTAACCATTCAGGGGGGCGAGAACGTTGAACCGCGCAGGAACGGGTGCCAGTCACGGAAAACGGGCCGCCAAGGCGCCAAGTAATCCCTATTCCGCGTTTTTTTGGTTAAGAAAATATGGCCAAGGTGTTGAATTATTGAGGGATTGTCCGCGAGGCGAAGGCGGGTGGAGCGCTTCGCTGGGTTTCATAATACACCTTGGCTTTGTTGGTACCGCTTGAGGTGAAATTGGGTCCACTCCAGAGACAGAAGACACACCATTTGAATCCTGTCTTAACGGACGTGATTCCGGGAATGTCGATGGGGTGTTGCGTATCCCATCATGTAAAACCCGGGATGAAACCTGCGCTTCAGCGTCCACCCGCCTTCGCCTCGCGTTTTCATGCTTGGATGTGCCCGGGTCGGCCCGGGAATGAGGGTTGTACGGATCAGGGGCGGTAGAAATACAGGAGGTTATAGCAAATATGCAGGAAAGCCGGCGGGAGGACGCTCTGGTATCGATCCATGGCCCACCCGAAGACAAGGGAAGGAACGAACACGGACAGGGCCCACAGCGGGGGATGGTGAACGAGATGCAGCGCAGCGAAGAGAACGGATGTGACGATGTTGGCCCGGCTGATCCCGAAGATGGCGTAGGCGCCGCGCATCAGGCGATGGAGCTCGCCCTGCACCAGGAGCCGAAAGATCATCTCCTCGACGAGCCCGGACAGGGCAAGGAATGAAACCGAGGGAGTCAAGCCGGGCTCAGGGAGCACCCAGGCCCCGAACCCAAGAAGGAACACGACATAGTAGGTCGGGGAGGCCAGTGCCCTCATACCGGACACAATCTGGGCTCGGAGAGCTCCGGACACGGCTGTCAGCCACGATGTTTTCGCCAATGCCGGCCTTCCTTCCGCTTACGGCCGCCCGGAGGGCCGCTTGAGTCTATTCCCTGCGAATCCTCGGACTGGCCACAGACCCCTTCAAGGCCAGCTCAAGCCTCTTCCTGGCCATGGCCTCGCCGATCAGGGGGTTCTCGGGTTGGCCCGCCAGCCTGCCCGGATGGAACTCGAGCTCCGTCCGCAGATCCAGCCCGCTCTTCTCCGGTTGCTCCTTCAAACGGATTTCACCGCTCAGGCTCGCCTCGATTCCGGGCGACCGCAGCTGTGCCTCGCTCACGTGCAGAGTGCCGCCCTCTTTTCGCAATTTTCCGCGAAAACCGGCGTCCTGGATTGCCAGTCCCCTGAGGACTCCGTCCTCGAAGTCGACCCGCATCTCCTCGACGCTCAAGGAGGCGTTACCGCTCATCCCCTTGAGGCCCGCCCGCAGATTGCGCACACCGGCTTCTCCCCGGAGCCTGCCGGAGAGGGTGGGCATGCGGCCGGACTGCAGGGTGCCGGCGCACTCTTTCAGGGAGATGTTCTTCAGCTCCAGAGAGCCCGCACCGCTGTCCCGAAGAAGGAAGGAGTCGAAGCGAAGGACTGCTCCGATACCACCGCCGCAGCTCCTCGCCTCTCCGGCGAATCGCTGTTCTCCCCAGAAGAGGGCCCAGGGCCGCCACTGCACATCGATTCCGGTAAGCTCGACAGCTGGCTCCCCGGACGTGTAGCGGCTCACAACCGCCCTGTCCGCACCCAGTCCGAAAGGCGGGCTGTATCCCGTTCCCATCAGGCGAAGAGAAACTCCGGTCCGCTCCCGGAAAGCCGTTTCAATGCGCTTTTCCAGGGCCTTGTAGGGAAAAAAGGCGATAGCGGTCACAAACGCCAGGATCAGCGCAGTTGCGGCATAAGCCGCTCCGAGTGTGAATTGTCTCCCTCGCAGGCTCATCTCGTGATCGAATTCCTTTACGGGGTGTTTTTGAACGTGTTCAGCGGAGGTTCCGTCGATTTTCTTCGCTTGTCACGTGGGGGAAACCCGACCGTGACAAGGCTCGCGCACCAGAAAAAAACATCTATTGGATGAGATATCCATGCTGGAAAAATCCGCACCAATAAAGAGTCGGGAGGGGGCAGGGATGCCCCCGCGTGACAAGCATTAGAAAATCCGGAACCGAAGGTTTGAAGTGAAAAAATACCCCGTAACGGATACATAGTGATTATCCCTTCAGCACGGAGACGCGCAGATCCACCTGCAGGCCCTGTCCAGCCTCGCGCCGGGACCGGATGGTCATATCCTCCACACGAACGGGTGAATCGGCCTCCTCCAGGTGATGGAGGTAGGGGATCAGCTCGCTTATCTCCAGATCACTCAGGCGCAAGCGCACGATCTCGCGCGTCAGTCCTCCGGAGAGCTCCTCGGTTTGCGGGCGCATAAAGACGATGCTGCCCTTGAGGTCCTGCTGCTCTGCCAGCCGGTCCAGGAAGGAATACAGGGAGAAATCACCCGTCTCCGTCCCTGCCCCCTCCTTCCTTGTTGAGCTGCCTTGCGCCTGCTCGTACTCCTGCCTCAACTCGAGAACACGCTCCAGGCGCGACCTGCTCCGGGAAATATCCTCGTCGAGGCCGGTGTAATAGGCGGAAAGCGGCAGAATCCCCCACTGCAGAAGCGCGGCCAGGCAAATGACCGAAGCGATGGCCGCGAGGAGTTTCTGACGGGGACCTGGAGAAAATCTCATGATGCTGACCGGTGGCTTTTTATTCCTGATATATGATTCGTGAAGCGAAGAGAGCGGCCAGGGGCCATAACAGTCTGTTGAAAACGTCCATTTCGGGCAGGCCGTTCAAAAATTTCAAGTGACGGCGCGACCCGGCACTCACTTTTTCCCCCGAAATTCAATATATTACGAGCAAACATAAAAAAAGTGAGTGCCGGGCAAGGTCGTAGTTTACCCCGCCTGCCCCGTAGCTCAGCCTTGTGATGCTACCGGGGTGAAACTTTCTTCTGTTTCACTGGGGCGTAGTTATTCCTACGTGAGAGTTTGAATCCGGCACCTATTTGTGAAGACAAGTCAATCAGACGCCCTTTTGTCAACTCAAATAGGTGCCGGACAACGCAGCAATGGAAGTTTGGGGCGGCCTGAAAAAGTCAGACGCCGCTTTCCACGCGCAGGGTAAAGCGGACCGTGTCCTCGCCCTGATTCGCGGTCACTCCCTGAATCTGGACAGCCTCGACGCCATCTTCGGAAAGCAGGGATTCCCTGATACTGTTGACCGTGTCATAGCTCCCGGCATTGCCCACCAAAAGCGCCTCATTCCCGTCCATGGTGAGCCTTTTCAGGCGAAAGCCCTCCTCATCCGGCGCGCTTCTGCTGACGAAAAGCAGAAGATCCAGGGGTGAGAGCCCCGCAGCCGCTTGCTGCGAGCCCTCGGTCTGCTCCCTGTAGGAGATGATTCGGTTCTGCAGCACGCTCACATACTGCGCTGGCCGCAGGGTATCCGAAGCCTCGGGCACGGTCTTATGGAAGACTTCCTCTGTCCGGGTCCGGACTTCCTGCAGCTCCCGCTTCTTGAGCCAGACATGGAAGGAGAAGGCGGTCACGGAGCAGAGCAGCAGAATTCCCAGACCCACTCCCGCGGAAACCACACCCCTTCTCCAGTTGCTCCCACGGTAAGCGAATTCGCCCTTGCGGAAATTCCATCCGGCTCCACCCTTCCCCTCGGCCACGGACAAGCTGGCGGCTACGGCGATCTCCGGAATCTCTTCCCGGGCAATCGCCGAATCCTGGCTCAAGGGAAGGTCCTCCTCCCGCACTTCGTGAAAACGAAGCTCCCCCTCTGCGGCCAAGGCGGAGGCAAATCCCTGCAAACCGGCTCCCGCCCCGGTGAGCAAAACATCTTGGACAACCGCTTCCGGGACTTCATTCTGCAGGCCCCAAACGGATCGCATCAGCTCCCTGCGCGCCTGGCGCACGCACTCCTGGGCCGCACTAAACGGATCGCCCGCGCTCCCTGCCGAATCCGCGGATTCATGCCCGGAAAAAACACCCTGTTCCATGCGCTGCAGGGCTTGGTCCACGTCTATGTCCATCCTCTCCGCAAGGGTGCGGGCCAGATCCGCCGTTCCCAATCGGAAGCTGCGCGCCTGCACAAGCGCCCCGTTCTGAAGAAGACCCATCGCGCTCATGGTCCGGCCCAGGTGCCACACAGCAAAGCTGGAGGCACCAATCCGGCTGGATGCAAAAGTGCCCAGCCGGAACAGGGCGCTCAGGTTCAAGTCGATCCGGGCTGGATCCAGCCCGTGTTCCTGCAGGGCACGAATCCACCGCCCTGTTTCAGCCCGGGGAAGCGCCGCGGCCAGGACCCTGGATCCGCCGCTGGCATTCCTGCCCAGATACCAGGCGTCGAAAAGGAGATCCTCCCTGGACAGCGGCAGGCTCGTCTCCATCTCAAAGGGCAGGGCCTGCTCGATCTTGTCCCTGGAGGTAAAGGGGAAATCGAGCCTGCGCAGGTAAGCCCGATCCCCGCCCAAACCCAGGATTACCCTGTCTCCGGAGAGATCGGACTCAGCGATCCGGGCGGCGACAAAGGACGCGATCTCCTCGGGCTCTTGGGCTTCCGAGGGAAGCGGATGCACCAGGCTCTTCCGCACCCGCCACCCGCTCCAGCGCCGCTCCATCTGCACCGCCGCCAGCCGCCCGTTCCCTATGTCCAGGCTCAGGACTTGTGTGCTCATTGTTGCTGGCCTT
>JAZKRN010000224.1:0-4746 GCA_036628655.1 Desulfohalobiaceae bacterium
GTTAGCCCCGATCCTCCTGGATGTGTTCCGTCCCCTGGCGCAGGAGACCCTCCACGTGCTCGTCGTCCAGACTGTAGAAAATATTCTTGCCGCTGCGGCGGAAGCGCACCAGCTTGTTGGCCCGCAAGAGCCGCAGTTGATGAGAAACCGCGGAGTGGCTCATGTTCAGCAGCTCGCTCAGGTCGCAGACGCACAGCTCGGTACAGGAGAGCGCGTGCAGGATCTTGACCCGCGTGGACTCCCCGAGGATGCGAAAGAGCTCCGCCAGGCCCTGTGCCGTCTCCTCGCTGAAGTTCGAGGACCGGACCAGGGCCAGGCTTTGGGGATGCACCTGCTGCCGTCTGCAGGTTCCCCCTTTGTCCTCCTGGCTCATGTTGGGCTCCTTTCAAACAAACAATTGAACACTTGTTCATATAAAAGATGATCGAAGGGGGTGTCAAGTCGAGATCACGCAAGGGAGCCTGATATGTGATCGTGAGGATCTATTGATATGTCCGAGGGCGGCTAACCGATTGCCAGGCTTTGTTGGACCAGGTCGGTCCGGGAATGATGGGAGTATGGAAATGAAATAGCCCACCGCTTGCAAGCGGTGGGCTATTCGAGCGCGGCAGGACACGATGGGAAACGGTGTTTCCTCGTGTACGTGTTATGGGATGGCATAGGCGGCACCTGTCAAAATAAGCAGGTAACATACTGTCAGGACAGAAACTCCCAAGATGGTGCCAAAGAGACATGTCAAGCAGAGATCTTTCCGCTCATTGGACTGATCCTCATTCTGGGCTTTCTCCTCCTCTATGCGCTTGAGGATTCGTTTGTCTTGGTCGCCCTGAATGTTTCTTTTGCTGTACATACCAACCTCCGTATCCAGGTTAAAATGGTCTTGCCGACAGACATCTGCGTACACCGCTTGTAAAGGATGCGCATTTGTCTTCCTTTGCCGAAATGGCCCTCCTTTTACGTGGTTTGTGGTGCAGATGGGGGAAAAAGCTTTTGCTCCCTGCGCGTTATCTGTCTGTCCTCAGGATATTGCAGGGAATAAGCGACTATCTCTATTTATAAGGGGGAGAGGTTCCGAAAAGGTTCCAGACAGGGCCAGGGTGTATCGGTGATTCGAGATAGTTATGGACGGGGATGTGGGAAGGGGAAAGTTTTTTGAGGAAAGGTCTACGAAGGGGACGCTGAGAAGCGCTTGGTGCCGGATTATCTCTTGATGCGCTTATTGATCTCAATCCGCACAAGCCCATCACAGGATTTCTTTTCGCGAAGAGGCTCCAGTTCTGAATTTTCTATGGCTCCTCACGCGGAGGCATTCCTGCCCCGACCCGGCACGCACTTTCTGCGGCGCGTTTGCGCCTGGTTATGTCGTTTCCGATACAGATTTCGCGAAGGCGACCGCAGGTATCCACAAGAGGGGCATTGATCCAGGAAACCCATACCTTGTCCTGGTTCTTGCAGATGTTTTCATTTTCGTTGGTCACATATTGATCGGGTTGGCTCTAAATATCCTGAAACATTCTGAAAAGGTAGCGGCCTGACGATTCCTGGGCGAAAACAATGGTGCCTAATACGTTATTTCCGAGAAGCTCTTCTTTAAAAAATCCGAAAAAAAAAGGGCAGAATCGTTGATAAATGTGATGTTGCCTCGTTGATCCAAGCGCAAAACAATACTGTTCGAGTTTTCAACAACCAGTGGGAAATTTTGACTCCGTCTCTATGTTTCGAGCTCTTCTTCCAGCTCCTCGACGCTTTGAAGGGATCTTTCGTTCTTTTCAGGATAGGGCATAATGCTGGATATATCTCCCATTGCAAGGGGCATATCTGTACAAGCTGCTCAAGGATTCATGGAACATTTTTTTTGTTTGAAGAAAAATCCCGGGACTCTTGTCCTTGATCCGATTCTGCCAATGTATATCTGGATTGTAGTGCAGGGCATGAAAGCAAAAATTCAAGTGGATTCGAGTTTCCTTGGTGTTTGGAAGGGGGGTATCTCCGGAAGAGGCATGATTTCCGCATGGGCTCAACACGTCACTTTGGACTGAGCGTCCCTCTGCCTCCCTCCTGAACAAAAAAACCCGGCTGCCGCTAAGCGGCAGCCGGGTTTTGTCGCGTCAAAGAGGCGTTGCCGGAAGGGTATCTGGCTTTAGGTGCCCTCTTCCCAGGAGTCGAGGTAGTCGGCCTGCTCCTTGGTGAGCTCGTCGATCTCCGTGCCCATGGCCGCGAGCTGCAGGGAGGCGATCTCCGTGTCCAGCTCCTCGGGCAGCTGGATCACCTGATTGGAGAGCTTGCCCTTGTTCTTGGCCCCGTACTCGCAGGCAAGGGCTTGGCCGCAGAAGGAGGTGGACATGACCTCGCTGGGATGGCCCTCGGCGGAGGCCAGGTTGATCAAGCGGCCCTCGCCGAGAACGAAGATCTTCTTTCCGTTCAGGACGTATTCCTCCATGAAGGGCCTGACGCTGCGCCGCGACTGGCAGGTCTCATTCAGGGCGTCGAGCTGGAGCTCGTTGTCGAAGTGCCCTGAATTGGCCAGCATGGCTCCGTTCTTCATGCGCTTCATGTGCTCGGTCCGGATGATGTGCTTATTGCCGGTCACGGTGACGAAGATGTCCCCGATGGGCGTGGCGTCGTCCATGCGCATGACCCGGAATCCGTCGTAAACCGCCTGCAGGGCGCGGAAGCTGTCCACTTCCGTGACCAGGACGTTGGCGCCAAGCCCGCGTGCCCGCTGGGCCACGCCCTTGCCGCAGCTGCCGTAGCCGCAGACCACAACGGTCTTGCCGGCGAAGAGAACGTTCGTCGCCCGGAGTATGCCATCCACTGTGGACTGGCCCGTCCCGTAGTAGTTGTCCACCATGTGCTTGGTCTTGTTGTCGTTGACAGCGATCATGGGATATTTCAGGGCATTGTCCTTTTCCATGGCCTGCAGGCGAATAATGCCGGTGGTCGTCTCCTCGCAGCCGCAGATAATCTCCGGGATCAGCTCGGAATGGTTCTTGTGGATCTCGGAGACGAGATCGCAGCCATCGTCGATGGTGATCTGCGGCTTGGTCTGGATGACGTTTTTGATATAGCGGTAATAGTCCTCTTTGGTCTCGCCCTTGTAGGCCCAGACCTTGACTCCCTCGTCGGCCAGGGCGGCAGCGACGTCGTCCTGCGTGGACAGGGGGTTGCAACCGGTGATGGAGACATCAGCCCCTCCGGCGGCCAGAGTGCGGACCAGCACGGCAGTCTCCTTGGTCACGTGCAGGGCCAGTCCCACACGAATCCCCTTCAGGGGCTTCTCCTTCTCAAAGCGCTTCTTGACCTCAAGCAGGGCGCCCATGTGCATCTCGGCCAGCTCAATATTGTTCCCGCCTTGACTGGTCAGGGATAGGTCCTTGACTTCATAGTTTGTTCCTGTGTCCATAGATTTGCTCCTTGTCTAAGATGATTGAGGTTCTTGTTCTTTAATCGCTCGGAAAACGTTGACCACCATGCCGTGGCGAACCGGATACTGCCTGCTTCCCAGAAGGCTGAACCCCGATGTGGTGAGCCAGGCATCGATGTCATCGGATTCGAAACCCAGCCAGGTTGCCCCGAATTTTTCCCGGATGTCCTCACGGGCGTGCTTGGCAAAGTCGGATATGATCAGGGTTCCGCCGGGCCTGAGGCTACGGTTGGCCTCCTTGATCCCGGCCTGGGGATGGGGGATGTGGTGCAGCACCATATTGATGACCGCGGCATCGCCTTCCTGATCCCGCAGGGGAAGATGCTCCAGCTCCCCGAGCCTGAGATCCGACCTGGCAATGGCGTTTTCCGCATCAAGCTTGAGGCGGGCCATCTTGAGCATCTGCGGGGAATGGTCCACGCCGATCACCGTCTCCGCCTTGTCCAGGAGCTTGAGGAGGAGCTCCCCGGTACCGCAGCCGAGGTCGACCGCTGCGGAACAGACCGGGACATCGTCGGAGACTGCGGCGGCCAGGTCCATTTCCCCCAGGACATCCCTTTTGAGGCGTTCCCAGTGCTCTGCGATCTGGTTGAAGAAGCGCCGCGTCTTGTTCTTGCGTTCCTTGATGATCGACTGAGCCCGGGATATATCCTCCCTGGACACCTCGTCATTGCCCAGGCTGTTCTTGACGAAGAGGGTCAGGGAGTCAAGATCCGGGTTGTTGGGGACCTGGTAATAGGAGAATCCCCCGTCCCGGCGCTGCCGAAGGAGGCCGTTGTCGCTCAGGACCTTCAGATGCCTGGAAACCCGGGATTGTCCCATTTGCATGATCAGAACGAGCTCGTTGACATTGAGCTCGAAGTGCAAAAGGAGATGGAACAGCCGCAGACGCGTTTCATCCCCGAGTGCCTTGAAGTAGGATGTGATATCCATTATATATGCTTATATGATAATATTTTGATGTAATGTATCCATTATATAGCGCCTGACTCAGCTTTTGTCAAGCGGTCAAAGAAAGTGAGTGTGTGTTCGGGATCCTGCTCAAGACGGCCAGAGGGGGTGTGCTCTCTTGGGGAGCTGCCGGCGCGGTATAGTTCGTGTTCGAGGGGTCGCTCGGGAAGGGAAAAGGGATCGCATCCAGGCATGGGAGCGGGGCATTGCCGGAAGGCGGGCAGGAGTCTTTCTGAGCCGATGCGATCGCGGAGCCCTTGGCGAGCACTTACCACGGGCGATCCGCACGGCTCCGCGATCGCATCATTTGCCTATTTTTTTATATGAAAATATGTCCAACTGTCTGAATTATTGCAAGAAACTGTCTAGCG
>JAZKRN010000225.1:0-4730 GCA_036628655.1 Desulfohalobiaceae bacterium
AGCCAAGGTGTATTATGAAACCCAGCGAAGCGCTCCACCCGCCTTCGCCTCGCGGACAATTCCTCAATAATTCAACAGCTTGGCCACATTTTCATCCAAAAAACCCGATTCGTCTTTTTTCCCTTGAAACTTTGAACTGCGAACTATGAACTGGCAATAAGGAGCGCGTCATGAGCACGGAAAACGAATCCGAACAGCCGGAGCGGGGCACCGCGCAGCGTCTGCAGGACGAGATCTCCAGCGAGGTTGCTCCGGTTGTCCGGGCTGTCACGGAAAATATCAAGCTGATCGGCCTGGTTCTGGGGGCCATCGTTCTGATTGCCGGGGGCATCTCCGGGTACAAGTACTACCGGCAGTATAGCCTCCAAACCGGCCAGGAGCGCATCGAGAGCATCCTTTCCATGAAGTCCCCGGAGAAACGGATGCAGGCCATCGAGGACTATCTGCCCCGGGCACCGCAGCGTTTCCGGCAGGGACTCAGACTCGAGCTCGCGGATTTGGCCCTGAAGCAGGAGCATTACGAAAAAGCGGCCAAGGTCTGGGCCGAAACCGCTCAAAAGAGCCCAAAAGAGGAAATCCGCATCATAGCCCGTATGGGCAGAGCCAAGGCCCTGCTGCGCGCGGGACAGAGCGAGAAGGCCCTGGCGCTCCTGCAGGATCTGGCAAACAACGCCCCAGAGGCCTTCCAAAGAACCGTCTATCTCGAGCTTGCGTCAGCAGCGGAAACCGAGGGAGAATGGGATCAGGCCCTTGCCGCGTACAAACAGCTCAAGTCCCAGACCGAGCTCGGCGGTGAGCGCGGGAACTACTTCCAGTACAAGATCGCGCGAATCAGGAACAGAATCGACAATCAGGCCTCCCAGACCGAAAAAACGGAAAAGGAATCCTCCTCATGAGCCATCCGCTTTTGAACGATACCCAGGGCGCACGCCACGTCCTTCTGGGCAACGAGGCGATTGCCCGCGGGGCAATCGAGGCAGGGGTGGGCTGCGTCACCTGCTATCCGGGAACTCCGTCCTCGGAAACCCCGGACACCCTGTACAGGCTCGCCCCGCATGCGGATTACTACTTCGAGTATTCAGTGAACGAGAAAGTGGCCCTGGAAGTGGGCGGCGGGACCGCCCTGGGCGGTGTGCCCACCCTGGTGACCATGAAGCACGTGGGTCTCAACGTGGCTGCCGACCCGCTGATGAGCCTGGCCTATATCGGCACTCCCGGAGGCCTGGTCATCCTCAGCGCGGACGACCCGGGGTGCCATTCCAGCCAGAACGAGCAGGACAATCGCTACTACGCTCGCCTGGCCGGCCTTCCCTGTTTCGAGCCGTCCACAGCCCAGGAGGCCAAGGACATGGCCCGCGAGGCCCTGATCTTGTCCCGCAGCTGGCAGCAGCCGGTTCTTCTGCGTACCACCACTCGGCTGAACCATTTGCGGGGACAGGTGGTTTTCGGCGATATTTTGCAGGCCACTCCCCGTGGCGAGTTCAGCAAGCATCCCCAGCGTTTTGTTCCCCTGCCGGCAATCGCCAGGGCGAGGCATCCCGTGCTGCTCCAGCAGCTCGAGGGGCTCGCCGGCGAGGCGGACCGGTCCAGGTGGAACCGGGTTTCCGGCGGCGGCAGAACCGGTGTTATCGCCTCCGGAATGGCCCGGGCCTATTTGCGGGACGCCATGGCGGATATGGGGCTGGAGAGCGAGCCCGCCCTGCTGGAGCTGGGCATGAGCTATCCCCTGCCCAAGGGGCTTATCCGCGATTTCCTCTCCGGGCTGGACCGGGTCCTGATCCTGGAGGAGCTCGAGCCCGTGCTGGAGACCGAGATTCGGGCCATGTGCCAGGAGCAGGGTCTGGAGCTGGAGATTCTGGGCAAGAGCGAGGAGCTGTCCCGACTGGGCGAGTATTCCACCTCCAGGGTTCAGGCGGCTTTGAGCAGGCTTATGGGGATTTCGCCCCGGGATAGCGAGCCCTGCCGGGGCGAGAGCGATCTGCCAGGCAGGCCGCCCAATCTCTGCCCGGGCTGCTCGCACCGCTCGATTTACTACGCCGTGCGTCAGGTCTTCGGAGACGACGCGGTCTACTCCTCGGACATCGGGTGCTATACCCTGGGATTCCAGCCTCCCCACAGGGCGGCGGACTTCCTCTTCTGCATGGGCTCCTCCGTATCCGGAGGGACCGGAATGTCCCGGGCCACGGGGCAACCGGTCGTGGCCTACATCGGGGACTCCACCTTCTTCCACTCCGGTGTTCCCGGCCTGATCAACGCCGTGCACAACCGGCACGATCTCCTCTTGGTCATTCTGGACAACGAAACAACCGCCATGACCGGCCATCAGCCCCATCCCGGAGTGGAGACCACGCCCCAGGGCGAGAACCCCTCCCAGGTGGACATCGAATCCGTGGTTCGGGGCTGCGGAGTGGACGAAGTGACCACGGTCAAGGCCCTGAATCTGAAGCAGGCCTTCGCCGCGCTGCGCGATTTCAAGGAGAAGAGCGGAGTCCGGGTCCTTATCGCGCGGGATCCCTGCACCCTCTTTGCCAGGCGAACCCTGGGCCGGGCGCCCAAGACGGCGGCGTACGTGGCGGAGCAGGACGAAGCGGCCAAGGCGTGTCTGGAGGAGCTCGCCTGTCCGGCATTCACCATGCAGGAGGGCGAGATCGCCGTGGATCAGGACCAGTGCGCCGGATGCATGGTTTGCGTTCAGATCGCGGATTCGGTCAAGGCCGCCAAAAGGAGCACGTAATGGATCGACTGCGCATTCTCCTGGCCGGTGTGGGCGGCCAGGGCACACTCACCGCGACGAATCTTTTGGCCCTCGTGGCCGAGGACCTGGATATGCCTGTTACCGCCGGGGAGATCCACGGCATGGCCCAGCGCGGGGGCATCGTGGAGTCCGCTGTTCTGCTGGGCGGATACGCCAGCCCGCGCATCGACCGCGGGGAGGCGGACCTCCTCCTCGGATTCGAGCCCCTGGAAACCCTGCGGGCCCTGCCCTACCTGCACACCGGCGGCACCGTGGTGAGCAACTCCGAGGCCACCCCGCCGGTGGGCGTGAGCCTGGGGGACGCCACCTATCCGGATCTGGAGCGGATCACGTCCAGATCCGGAGAGTGCGCCACAGTGAGCCGGTTCCTGCCCTGCCAGGACCTGGCCCGGCAGGCGGGGACTCCCAAGGCCGCGAACACGGTGCTTTTGGGCGCGATGTGCGCCGTCCCGGACGCTCCCTTCTCCATCGAGGACCTGGAGGCCGGGGTCCGGAAGCACCTGCCGGAGAAGATCGCCGGGGTTAACGTGGATGCGGCGCGGAAGGGGTATGAAACTGTCCGTTCCACGTTCTCGGTTCAGCGTTCAGCGTTTGAAGAGAATCAGGGCTGAAGGATAAAGGTCAGGGTTGAGGAAAAGCGGGAAGGTGAAGAGGGCCGAGGAGCAAGATGGACCTCTGTTCAAGGTTGAAAAAGTGAATTTTAACCTTGTTCTCCTGCAGCTTTATCCGAAAACCAGTTCTCCGTGCTGATATCCGGAAATTCCTTGAAATCGCTCGTGTTCCGTGTGACGAGGACAAGCCCTTGTGTTGCAGCAATAGCAGCTATTTGTCCATCCACAAAAGGTTTCGGCCGTCCAGCTGACTCCAGCTCGGCACGGACCCTGCCATGCCATAGAGCGGCATCCTGATCATAGGCAAGGACGGGAATATTGGAACCCAGCAACTGCTCCAGGTAGGCCTCGAGATCGCGCCGGCGATTCCCTGAGGGCATTCGCCCCAGTCCGTAGCGCATTTCGTGCATTGTTATGGCAGTTGTGGCCACCCTGTCCTGCTCCCTGTACAGCCGCTGCAGGCAACCCGGATCCGGCTCGGGTTTTGCCGGCTCGGACAAAACATTGGTGTCCAGCAAAAAAGCCACTCGGCTCACAGAACCCTCCTCCCTTCCGAAGGATCACGCCATTCATCCACTTCTTCCGGGGAAAGCTCCCACCCGAAACAGGCGTTTTGCCGATAGGTTGAGACTGCTTCCTTCAAAGAGGGCCGCCCCTTTGCAGCCGCGACCAGCCTCTCGTACTCCCTGACTCCGAGCACAACCGCCACAGTTCTTCCCCGTCGCGTTATGCGCAAGGCCTCGCCGGCCTCCACTTCCCGCAATAAAGCGGGAAGACGGTTTTTCGCTTCCGTGATCGAGATATCGCTCATGGGGATGCCTCCTTAAGATAGCCATTTTTATGGCCAGGATAAGGCGCGCGGAACAGATGGTCAAACGCGCCCCTGCAGCGCCCGACTCCCGCTCTTTACACCCCCTTGTTCCTGCCCCTAATGCCAGATATTTTTCCTTAAGGAAAACGTAACTATTCACCATCTTCCGAAACCGACATGTTCGCGGGGCCTTTTTGAATCTTGAACCTCCGACTCTGGATTTTCTAACGCTCGCCACGTGGGGGCATCCCTGCCCCCACCCGACTCTCGTTCGCTGCTCTTGTTCCAAGGCTCGGCAAAACACCTTCAGTAATGAGCTTGAGTCCATGATGAGCATTTTCACGGTCGGGTTTCCCCCACGTGGCGAGCGAAGAAAATCGAACAGAGTCTACGCTGGATAGATTCAAAAAACCCCGCGAACATTTACGCTGAATCCAGGGAGGTGCTGAATAGTTACAGGAAAACAATATCCCTTTCCAGACCATTTCTGCCTCCGTAATCCACCAGTATGTGACCGTGGAGATCAAGCCTCAGCTGTAGCCCTTTGGCAGGT
>JAZKRN010000226.1:0-4699 GCA_036628655.1 Desulfohalobiaceae bacterium
TATTGCGGCGCAAAGGAGCACAATCCCCATCCCAATTCCTATATCCTGGGCAAACCGCCGCCATCCTCGAGTATGGGCGCCGGTCGCCTCTTTCTTCCTGAAATTCCATCCGGAAGCTCTCTTTCGCGATTTCAGGGCCAGACAGGCAGCGGAGGCAACTTCCGGAATCTTGTCCTGGTCCACATTTGCAGTGTCAAAGGGCAGGGAGACGTTCTGAGCCATAGTCAATGACATTCCTGATTGAGCCGCTATAGCGGTCCCCAATCCACTCCATCGAGCCCCTTTGCCCGTCAGCACAACCTTTTCCACCCTTGCATTCGGGCGCTCCTCTTGAAAACGCCGAATCGATCGGGTCAACTCATCCCGGGCAATTCGTGCACATTGGCTAAGCGCCGCATTCTGCGCAGACGAGGATGTTTCTTCGCTATCTGAAACGGGTTGGAAGTATTTGCCCCGCTCTATTCCCTCTCTGGCCTCCTCTCTGGACTTTCCCGTTCTGTCCGCCAAAACGCGCGCCAGGTCCTCCGTCCCTGTCCAAAACCCATCCGTATGCTCCAGACGCCCGTTCCGCAGAAAAACAACCCTGCTTCGCGTGCGGCCCAATTGCCAGACCACAGAGCACGCATCCCGATTTTCGGGAAAACTCTGCGATCCCAGCTCAGCCAGGGAGCTGGGAACCAAATCGATGCGATCCGGTTCCAGACCGAAATCCCGAAGAGTGCGGCTCCATTGTGCTACTGTGCTTCTGGGCAATGCCGCCGCAAGGACCCGACACATTCCCTCCGGCGTTTCACCCAGAAGATAGGTGTCAAAAACGAACTCCTCGCTGTTCATGGACAGGGATGATCCCATTTCCCCGGGCAAGGCGCGCTCAATTCTCTGCCTGGAGGAAAATGGAAAATCCAGCTGTTGCAGATGGGCTCGGCTTGGGCCAAGGCCCAATACGACCTTATGGCCGGAAAGACCCGCCTCCTGCACGCGTTCGGCTGTATAGCGTGCGATGCTGCGGACGTCTTTCACGTCGGGAGGCAAGTCCAGTACAAGCCAACCCAACAGGCGCATACCGCGCCAACTTTTCTGCAGCTGGGCAACGGCGACCCGGCCGTCCCAAACTTCCAGGGTCAAAACTTTTTGCAGCATACAAGGGCTACCTTCCCGGCCTTTTCCAGGCTGCTCACGTCACGCTTTCGCAAGGAAACCTCCTTCCCCGCCGGCTTTGTTCCCGACTGACAGCAGGGAGTACTCTCTATGTCGACTATCCCGGCTCTCGAATTAAGCCCCGAAGCAAGATTTGCTGCCACGGGACTTACAAGGCTATGTCCTGTAAATCTCCCCCAAGAACACGATCCCTCACCTGGTCGCCGAGCTGCCGGTTTGATGAATAAATGGGAATGGAATTCCAGCATGCGTTGGAGGTGCTCAGACGCCCGGTGTGTATATGCTCAATATCATGGCCGGAAAGATTGATTTCCATTTTCGGGGTCCACTGCTCGCGAATCCCGCTTCGTGCACACCAAACCGCTCGCTCTATTATCAGATTGCAGTCACCCTATTGCTTCCTGAATCCGGCAATTCACCGAATGCACTATTTTTGCTGCGCTCAGCGAACACCGGTCTCTCAGGGATCTCTTCAAACTCATCCCTGCAACTGGTAGCATCACAAATGAGTATCCCTGTGTGAACATGGGTAACGTTGAGTCAAAAGCATCCTCTGAAGGGAGGATTTGTGCTTCCCAATCCGGCAAGAAACTTGCTTGTGCTGCTTCTGGCCTGCGCGGCACTCGGTCTGGCCCAAAGAACGGAAAGGAGCCCCAATGAACAAAAAGCCGACAGCGGCTCTCTGTCAGGGGCGGAGCGGACAAGGCCCGGCAATGCCTCAGGCAAGCCGGAGTATAAAGAAGGCGAGGTATTGGTCAAATTCAAGGAGGGCACCACTCGCTACCAGGCAGAACATGTGACATACGCCAAGCAAATGGCTGTCTCCAGGCGCTACAAAAACCTCTCCCGGAGGAGCCGAGGACGCTTTGCCCTGGTCAAATCCCAGGCCAGCACCCATAAGATGCTCCAGGACCTGAGGGAATCCCCGCACGTGGAAGCCGCCTCTCCCAACTATATCCGCCGTATGGCCGCAACTCCGAACGACACCCGGTATTCGGAGCTTTGGGGGCTGGAAAGGATTGAAACCCCAAATGCCTGGGAGACTGCGACGAACGCCTCGAAATTCATTATTGCCCATATCGACTCCGGGGTGGACCATACCCATCAGGATCTGGAAGCCAACATGTGGCACAATCCTGACGAAAGCCTAAACGGAACGGATGACGACGGAAACGGGTATGTGGACGACATCCACGGCATCAACGCCATCGCCGACAACGGGGCTCCCATGGACAATGACGGACACGGCACCCACACCGCCGGAATCAGCGGAGCGGTTGGCAATAACAACAACCTGGTCACCGGGGTCAATTGGGACGTACGAATCATGGCCCTGAAGTTTCTGAATATCGAGGGGAGCGGGACCATAGCGAATGCGATCGAGTGTATGGATTACGTGATCCAGCAAAAGGAGGACGGGGAGAACATCGTGGCCATCAACGCCTCCTGGGGCGGACAAGGCCACAGCGAGGTCATGAAGGAAGTCATCGCCGATCTTGGGGATCTGGGCGTCATTTTCTGCGCAGCTGCGGGAAACGAAGGCTTGGATCTCGATGAAGCTTCGCTCTATCCGGCTTCCTATGATCTGGACAACATCCTGGCTGTGGCCGCCACGAACCAAGACGACAATCTGGCCTCCTTCTCCAACTACGGCCTTGCCACCGTGAATCTTGGCGCACCTGGCACCAGGATCCTGAGCACTCTGCCCGGAGGCGGTTACAGCCCTCAGTCCGGAGATACCTTTTTCGACGACATGGAGTCCGGTGCGGGAAACTGGACCCATTACGGAGACAAGGATTCATGGGAGATCACGGAAGAGGAGAAGGCCACCGCGCCCTCGGGGAACCACACCTGGAGCGACTCCAACGGTACCAAATACAGCAATGACACCAATGCCTCGCTGGAAGCGAATCGAACTGTGGACCTGAGGCAGGAAACAGGCAAAAAGATCGCCATTGGCAGCTGGCTCAAATACGCTCTGGAGCATCCCTACGACAAATTCTGCCTGGAAATCTCCAATGACAACGCCACGAGCTGGAGCCCCCTATGGTGCTTTACCGAAAGTTCAAGCTTCTGGAGTCTCCGGGGCTTTTATCTTCCAAAAACCCATAAAAACAATGCTTTCCGATTCAGGTTCCGCCTGGACACGGACGAATCCATTACCAAAGAGGGAGTCTACATCGACGATGTGGGACTTGGAACAGGAACTGGATCAAACGCTACAGGCAAATACTGCGGAACCTCAATGGCCACGCCCTTCGTGACCGGGGCCGTCGCCTTGATGGCAGCGGCACATCCGCAAGAGAGCATGCTCACCCGAAAGCACCGTATCCTGGCAGGGGTGGATCATGTGGGTGACCTGGAAGGGAAGGTTTTTCAGGAGGGAAGGCTCAATCTGTCAAGCTCGATCTCCACTGCTCCGAAGGCGTGCTCCCACGCCATATCCCCCACCAGCCTCTCTTTCGGGGCCGACGGGGGTCAAAAGACCGTTTCCATGGACGGAAGATACTCCGACTGCAACTGGTCCGCATCAAGCAATCTTTCCTGGGCGAAAGTGAGCCCCCGCAGCGGGAAAGGCAATGGTGTCCTTACAGTCTCGGTCAAGAGCAACACTCAATCCTCCTCGAGAGAAGGCACGATACCCATTGCCGGCAATGAGCTGGAGATTACACAATTCGCCTCCAGCGGATCAGGAGGTGGTGGATGCATCTATACCCCTGAATCAGCTCTGTCCTTGTCTCCAATTATTATTGTTTTGTTCTTAACAATCGTATATAGAGTTATAGGGAAATCCAATAAATCTCCCACCGTGGACAACTTTCAAAACAAGAAAACAAATGAAATATAATAGCATGAAACATTGCATCATATTGTGTGTGGCCCTCTCCTTAACCATTGCAAGCATTTCCTGTCTTTCCTATCAAAAAAGACAACACAGTGAAAAAAGATCCTACAAAGAATATATTATACAATTTGAAAAGGATGTCGAGAAAAAGACCATTGAAACGGTATTCAACACATACAATATAAGGAGCTTTTCCTATCTCACTTCTTCGCGGGAAAGGGGATATATTCTATTGATCCGTCTGAAAGACAACATCGAATCAACTCTGGAACAGCTCAAACAAGAAAAAAGGGTCAAAAATATTGACCCCAACTATAAAATGGACATGAACCAATCCCAATAGCCTTTCCGCACCTCTGGGCATTCCGCCTTCACTCTTCCGCCCATCCCATTGAGCGCTCCACTGCCTTTTTCCAGCCGGCGTATGCGGCCTCGCGCACTTCCCGCTCCATAATCGGCTGCCAAGTGGTCTGTGTTTCCCAACTCACAATGGGATTCTCTCCCGCGGACCAGAACCCCGTGGCGATGGCAGCGGCATAGGCGGCGCCCAGGCATGTGGTTTCCGTGGTTCCCGGCCTGCTCACGGGAACGTTCAGGATATCCGCCTGGAACTGCATCAGGAGCTCGTTGACCACCATCCCCCCGTCCACGCGCAGCTCGCGAAGCGGTACTCCCGAGTCCCTGTTCATGGCCTCC
>JAZKRN010000227.1:0-4644 GCA_036628655.1 Desulfohalobiaceae bacterium
TTCGCCGGTACCGGTCCATCTGGTCAACCCGGACACCGGACGGAGCTAAAAAAGGCGGGCTCCGGATCGCTTCGGCTCTCGTTTCAAAGAAGCCAGCCATCACGGAGCCTGCCTACTCATTTTCCCGTGATTACCCGCTCAACCCGCCTCAGACCCCCTGCCCACACCCCCGCACGGAAACAAAGGGAAGCCGCAGAATAATGCTGCCCTCGGGAGATGAGGGCGGCCTCCTTATCGACTTCACCTATTGCATCAGCGATACGTTGGGAGGAAAAGCTTCCCAGCTTTGTCGCGGACAACACAGCATCCAGGGCTGCCCAAGGGTGTGTCTTGTTTCTCTCCAAAATGTCTGTTAGTTCTACAGCCTTCATGGTAGGGACAACACATTCCTGCATGGATCCTTGCCAACGAACCTGTGTCCTAGAATATTTCGCGCCATGATTTCCAGCGTTCTTCTGGTCTGCACGGCAAACATCTGTCGGAGCCCCATGGCTGCCGCTCTTCTGGCTTCCACTACAGAAAGCGCGACGGTCCAGGTGGAATCAGCCGGGGTCGCCGCCCTGAGCGGAGAGGGCCCAGATCCGGCTGTCCAGGACCTGCTTGCGGCAAAAGGGCTGGATATCTCCGGGCACAGGGCCAGGCAGCTCGAGCTCACTCTTGCCCGTAATTTCGAGCTCATCCTGGCCATGGAGGCGAGGCAGGTGGACTGGATCAAGCGGGCCTATCCCCAGCTCTGGGGCCGGACCTACCGTCTGGGCCACTGGCTTGACCTGGACATTCTCGATCCCTACGGGGGCTCCAGCCAGGATCTGCAAAACGCGAAGTCAGTTATTGAAAAAAGCCTGGATCAATGGCATCAAAGAATACAATTCGCCTGAGGGTCAGTCTCCTGCCCTCATCCCTTGGCCTTCCCCCGGGCACTGGGCCCTTGAAGCTGGGCACTAGGCACTCTCTGCCTCCGACATCCGACGACCGATCTCCGAGCCCTGGGCACTTTTAACATCCGACATCTGACATCTGACGTCCGACATATGGGAACTGGGCACTCATTGCTCATTGCTTTCAACTCACTGCTGCCTTTGGCCCCTGGGCACTTGCAACTGGGCACTGGGCACTCAATCACATAATCACATAAACACGTAAAAACCTAACAACGGTACGAGATCCGCCTTGCCCACATCGACCTCCCTTTCTCCGAGCCGAGGCGCACGCATCCTTGCGATGGTCCTTCTTGTCCTTTTCCTGTCCGGCTGCAGCATCGTCCCCGGTTTTGATCGCGTGAGCGGACCCTATGCTGGCAAAGACAGCGGCTATCACTGGGATTCCCGGGAGAACAGATGGGTCAAGGGAAGCGTGCCGGACAATGCCACCATCCCCGAGATCACTCCCATCACTCCGGACCTCATTCTCAAGCAACACAGGCAGGGGCAGGAATCGGAAGAAGCCCGCTCCCCTCAACCCAAAGAGGAAGTGGACTACGCCTACACCATCGGCCCGAACGACGTCCTCTCCGTCATTGTCTGGGGCCATCCGGACCTGTCCAATCCCATGGGTGCCCAGCAGAGCTTCCGCGAGACAGGGCGCCGGGTCTCCGCGGACGGGACCATCTTCTATCCCTATGCCGGGTCCATCCAAGTTGCCGGCCTCACCACGGAGCAAGTGCGCCAGAAGCTGATGCGCAAGCTCGCTCCCTATATCGACGAGCCGCAAGTGAGCGTCCGGGTGGTAGGATTCGAGAGCAAGAAGACCTACATCACCGGTGCGGTGAAAAAGCCGGGGACGCAGCCCATCACCAGCACCCCGCTCACGGTCATGGACGCAATCAACCAGGCAGGCGGCCTGATCCCGCAAGGGTCCGAAGAGAGGGTGGGAAGCGGACAAAAGGCCATTCTCACCCGGGACGGGGAACGCTACATCATCGACATCCAGGATCTCTACAGCACCGGGGAGGAGAATTTTCTTCTCCGGGACGGGGATGTGCTCTACGTGCAGAACAACCGGGAAAACAAGGTCTTTGTCCTGGGCGAGGTCAACCGCCAGACCTCAGTGCGGATGAACAAAGGCGAGCTCACCCTCGCGGAGGCTCTGAGCCAGGCGGAGTGGTTCGACCTGGAAAGGGCGAATACCGGAGGGGTCTACGTCATTCGAGGCGTGCCCCAGGAGCGGAGTTCGGACGTCGGAGGTCGGACGTCGGACGTCGGACATCGGACGTCGGATAACGGTCGAGCCGATCTGCGGGTCATCCCTCGGATCTATCAGCTCGACGCCAGCGCGGTTTCCTCCCTGATCCTGGCGGACCGTTTCCGGCTCCAGCCCAGGGACGTAATCTATGTGGCCAGCTCCGGGCTTGTGCCCTGGAACCGCTTCGTGAATCAAATCCTGCCCACTGTGACTACTATCTATCGGCTGGATCGACTGGTCCGGTAACGGGTATCCTATGCAGCAGAGCGAAGATCATACGGAAAATCAGCCCACCCTGTCTTCTCCCGAACTGCCGCAGGAGGACGAGATCGATCTGCGAGACCTCCTGACAGTGCTGTGGTCCGGCAAATGGGTCATCTGTGGCGTAGCTCTCCTCTGTCTGCTTCTGGGAATCGGGTACGCCATTATCCAGCCTCCAGTATACAAAGCCGACGCCCTGATCCAGGCGGACAAGGAACGATCCCCCCTTACCGGTCTGGAGGAGATGAGATCCGCCATGGGGCAGTCATCCTCCACAGTCCAACCCCACATCCAGCTCCTCAAGTCCCGCAGTGTTTTGGGTCAGGTTGTGGACAAGCAGAACCTGCGTATCCAGGCCCAGCCGATGTATTTCCCTGTTTTTGGAGAGGCCCTGGCCCGTCTGACAAAGCCCCATCCCGAACCAGCGGCCCCTCTGCTCGGTCTGGAGAGCTACGCCTGGGGCGGGGAGCGTATTCAGGTGGAGCGGCTGAAGCTCCCCTCAATGCTGCGAGGAGAACCTCTGTTCCTGCGAGCTGGGGAGGAAAACTCATTTGTTCTCAAGGGCCCGGAGGGTGAGCCTATACTTCAGGGCAACACGGGTCGAGTCGAAAGCACCGAATACGGAGGGGCTGAGATAGCCATCTTTGTTTCCAGGTTCGAGGCCAGACCCGGCACATGGTTCCAGGTGGCCAAGAAGAGCAGTCTATCTTGCATCGAGGGCCTGCGCAGCCGCCTTTCCGTAAATGAAGAAGGGGAAGATACAGGCATTATCAACCTCGGCCTCACCGGGAGGGAACCCTCTCAGGCGGAAACCATCCTGAAAACCCTCACCTCGGTCTACCTGCGGCAGAATGTGGAGCAGCGGACTGCTCAGGCCGAGGAACGCCTCAAATTCCTGAACCAGCAGCTGCCCCAGCTCCAGGAGGAGATGGAGTCTGCGGAGGAGAGACTGAGCGAGTTCCAGCAGAAAAACACGGTGATAGGCCTGAACGAAGAGGCCAAATCAATGCTGGACCGCATGGTGGAGCTGGAGAATCAGCTCACCAGGCTGGGACTCAAGGAAAGCGAGCTGGAGCGCAAATACAATTCCAAGCACCCCATGGTCCAGAGCCTGCAGGATAAGAAAAGGCAGCTGCAGGAGCAGAAAACAACCTTGCAGTCCAGTATGAAGCGGTTGCCCAAGACCCAGCGACGACTTCTGGAGCTCAAGCGGAAGGTCAAGGTGCACACCGATCTCTATACCTCCCTGTTGAATAAGGCCCAAGAGATCAAGCTGCTCAAGGCCGGAGAGCTGGGCGACGTTCGCATCGTGGACAGCGCGGTGGCCTCCACGTCCCCGGTGGAGCCCAACAGGAGAATGATAGCGGCTCTTAGCCTCATTTTGGGCCTGTTCCTGGGCACCGGCGCGGTCTTCCTGCGCCGGGCCCTCAACCCGACAATCCACGATCCGGAAGGACTGGAGTCCAGGCTGGGCTACCCTGTCTATGCGGTCCTGCCCCACAGCAGTCAGGAGTCCAGGCTCCAGCGCAGGGCCAAGCGGCGGAAAGCCCCCTTGCCCGTGCTGTCCATGGAGGCTCCCAACGACTCAGCCGTGGAGAGCATGCGCAGCCTGCGCACCAGCCTGCAGTTCGCCCTGTCCGGGTCGGAGAGCAAGTGCCTCGTCTTCACCGGTGCCAGCCCCTCTGTAGGCAAGACCTTTGTGGCGATCAACATGGCGCACCTGCTGGCCCAGGCCGGACAGAAGGTGCTGCTCGTGGACTGCGACATGCGCAAGGGCACCCTCCACCGCTACCTGGGCAAGGACAGATCCCCCGGCCTTTCGGAGTACCTGGCCGGGAGCAAGGAAATCCAGGACATCCTGCATCCCGCTGCCGGAGAGGGGCCGGAGTGCATTTTTTCCGGGACCCTGCCGCCCAATCCAGCGGAGCTGTTGATGGGCCAGCGCCTGACCGATCTCCTGCAATGGGCCCGGGAGCGCTATGACCAGGTTATCCTGGAGACCACGCCGGTGATGGCCGCAGCGGACGCCTCCATCGTAGCGGCCCATGCCGGGCCGGTGTTTTTCGTTGTCCGGGCCGGGATGAATACCGAGCAGGAGGTCGGACAGAGCATCAAGCGCCTGCAGCAGAACCGGGTCCGGGTGGCGGGATTCGTCTTCAACGACCTGGGCGGCAGACAGAGCGACAAGTCCTATACCAGCCG
>JAZKRN010000228.1:0-4605 GCA_036628655.1 Desulfohalobiaceae bacterium
CCGTGGGCCTGCAGGAGCATTTCCGCTAGCCTCTTGCTTGCGCCCATGACATTCGTGGGCCGGACCGCCTTATCCGTGGAAACCAGAATGAAGCGCTCCGCCTGATAGCTCGCCGCGGCCTTCATGAGCCTATGGCTGGCGATGACATTGTTGTACACCGCCTCCCAGGGGTTCTTCTCGATCAGGGGCACGTGCTTGTGGGCCGCGGCGTGCAGGACCACGTCGGGCCTGTATTCCTGGAAGACGCTGTGGAGAAGGTCCATGTGCTGCACTCGGCCCAGCACGGTGACATAGCTCCTGTAGTCGTGCTCGTGCAGGACTTCCATCTCCGCCCGGTAGAGGTTTTCCTCGTTGGCATCGAGGAAAACGAGAAATCCGGGATCGAAGCGAAGGATCTGCCTGCAGAGCTCGGAGCCGATGGAGCCTCCGGCCCCGGTGATCAGCACGGTCTTGCCCCGGATTGTCTCCAGGATCCTCTGGTTCTCCAGCCTGGCCTGGGGGCGGCCCAGGAGATCCTTGTAGGAGACCTCCCGGATGGAGCGGATGCTGACCTTGTCGTTGATGATCTCGCCCATGCCCGGCAGGGTTTTATAGGGCAGCCCGCTCTTGCGGCAACTCTCCACGACCCGATTGATCTGCTCCTTGTCCGCGGCGGGCATGGCGATCAACAGCTCCTGGGCCCCGGTTCTTTCCGCTGCCTCGCGCACATTGTCCGTTGAGGACAGAACGGGGATGCCGTGGATGCGCTTGCCGATCTTGTTCGCATCGTCGTCCAGAAAGCCCAGGATCTCGTAGGGCAAGTCCGGATTGTCCCGGACCTCTCGGACCACCTTTTCCGCGGCGTCTCCCGCGCCAAGGATAAGGAGCTTTTTCTTGGATGCGGAGGGGAGGGAGGGGTGGTTCCCGAAGGCTTGGGGGAATTTCTGATAGAACAGGCGTACAGCCAATCTGGAGCTGCAGACGGCCAGGAAGGTGAAGATCCCGTCCAGAAGGAATACGGATCTGGAAAAGCCCTCAAAGCGGTTGAAAAGAAGGATTGCGCTGAGGGCGAGGGCCGTGACCACCAGCGTGGCCTTGAAGGCGGCTATCATGTCCACCACTCCGGAGTAGCGCCACATGCCCTGGTACAGGCCGAACAGGTAGAGGGTGATCAGCTTGAATGCCAGAAGCCAGGGCAGAACCAGCTGGATGTTGTGCCAGTGGGCGGGGGTCAGCGCGCCCTCGAAGCGCACGAGGTAGGCAAGGATATGGACGGAGCAGAGCAGGACGATGTCCGCAGCGAGAATGAGCCAGAATTTGTAGTTTTGCAGTTGCTTGAGCATCATGCTCCTGCTCTGAATCTGACTAGGCTTGCAAAGCAACACCTAGAATTCTAAATTGATATTACGATGGAGGTAACCCTGGATGCCCTCCGTACCGTCGTACGATGACCGACGTCCAATATCCGACATCCGATTCCCGATATCCGAATCAGACATCTGACACACCGAAACACCGACCCACTAACCCACCGACTCACTGATTCACCGAAACACGGATCATATCCGCAAGGGTATGAAAAAAATCCGCGGACCACAATTCCAGTTGCGAGGCATCCCGTACAAAAGGGAGCACATCCCGTTTGCCGCCTCAATGTGGAACTCGTTGATCGCTTGGTGGAGTCTATACTTCCAGGCTTGGTGGAAAGGGGGTGTTCAGCGATCCAATCACCGGTCTAACGCATCCGGGTGGTTAAATGCTCCAGGTTCAGGGCTGTTTCCTGTCTGGCGAACCACACCAGATCATACCAATCGCGGCCTTTGACTAGTCGGCCCCCACCTAGGGTAATGTGAAATGTGTCGCCAATACTGTCAAGCATCCGTGTCGAATGGCTCAACGACTGTCTCTATCTCCGGCCCCTTGGTTTGCCTGGTTATTTTCAGATCATACGCCTGCTGGAGGTTCAGCCAGAATTCGGGAGATGTTCCGAAATAGCGGGCAAGGCGCAGAGCAGTGTCAGGAGTTATGCTTCTCTTCTGGTTCAGGATCCCGGTAATTCGGTTTGTGGGCACACCAAGCCTGCTGGCCAGACTTCGGGCTGAAATTCCCAGCTCATCCAGCTCCTGTTTCAGGATTTCTCCCGGATGAACCGGCGGCATTTTGTTTTCCATTTTACTGGCTCCTTCAATGGTAATCCGTTATCTCAACCTCTTGAGGATTGTCCTGATACCACTTGAAGCAGATTCTCCACTGCTTGTTAATGCTGATGCTGTACTGTCCTTTCCTGTTACCTTTTAGGGCCTTGAAGCGATTCGAAGGGAGTTGTTTCAAATCATCAAGAGAGCTTGCGCTATCCAATATCTGCAGCCTCCAAATGGCTTGTCTCTCAAAACCGCTGTATTCCTTGACCGATTCCCCGCGGTAGAGCTTTTCTGCCTTTCTGTCCTTGAAAGACTTAATCATGATAGAGCAGTATAATGACCGTTAGCCGTTACGTCAAGCGTAAAGGAAGATAGAATAATTAATTGAATTCCTACAAGCCAAGGCAGCTGCAGCTGCCCCGCATTGCAGTAGAAATGTGGTCTCTTCGCAGCGAGTATGCAGCATCCGGCTGCACCGTGAAATCCTTGCCCTATGAAATTTTCTGCCCTGTTTGGCTTGCCTTCCCCGCACCGCATAGCGAGATCCCGGGCCACTTCAACAAAGTCCTCTGGACGGAATTCTCCGCGCTTCTCCTGGAAGACGGCTTGATCATGGCTGCCAGCTCTTGTGTATCCTTGAACTGCCCAGTTTACACACATTGAGCTTGACGCGAAGTGTGTAAGTAAAGCGGAAAAGGGGTAGGGCAAGAGCTGCTGAGGAGTGTGCGATTACACAGATTGGGCTATGCGCGATGTGAGTAAGGCATGATAGGTAGCCGCTTGAATCCGGCAGTATCAAAGTGCCGATCAAAGGAGAATACGTGGTGAATCCGTCCTCGCTTCATGAGCGTGAAGGATATGCAGTCGGTAAAGCTGACATCTTGATCCTGAAATTTGGCGAACCAATCAATGGCTCGGAGCTCATCGTCACGGTCGGGCCTCCATATCTGGAGCACGTTTGAGGCATACACAGCTTTCAACCGATTGGACGCAAACACATGGCCCGCCCGCCTACCCAACAGGGTTGCTGTTTCATCCAGGACAAAGTTGCTGGTTACAAGCCCCTCGTTCCTGGTTTTGAGCTCCTCCCAAAAAGCCATGGCCGGATCATGATATTGATCCTTGGCCAAGTAGCGGGCCAGATAGGCACCAGTGTCGATAAATATCATGTATTGCACGTGATCCTAGTAGAGATACGCATCGTGGTTGATGCTGATGTCCATCGGCACCTCCCCCTGGTACACAGCCTGGTCCGCAAATAGAGAATCCTGTCCCTGCCCATTGTTTTCCGCTTCCTCGAGCTCGCGTTCCAAAGCCTCTCGAAGCAGGCTGCCCAGAGATATCCCTCTTTGCTTACAGTACTTTGCAGCACGAATTTTCAGGTCCTCCGAAAGCATGATTGTCGTTCGTTTCATAAGCAAACCTCCATAATATGCATACATAATATGGAATATGTAGGCCCTTGTCAATTAGCAAAGATTGACAACTGGAGCGGTATCGCGGCGGCCCGCCATTCTCAGCAGCACGCGGGATGAGTAAGCTCGGGAGCATGGGTTATCAGGCTGTTGAAAAAGTCCTTATCAGGCAGGGCGTTCAAAAATTCCAAGTGCAAGGCGCGAAAAAAGTTCAAGGTCGTAGCGTAGTTAGCCTACGTGAGAGTTTGAACTTTTTGAAGCAACGCCGCAATTGGAAGATTTTCAACGCCCTGTTATGTAATCCAAGCCACTTGGGGGCTACAGGTGGTGGAACGGAATATTTGTTTGTTGTTTCAGCTTGTGCTTGATGCGTTGTGTGTAAGCAAAGCCTTCAAAACACCGATACGACTATCCTGTTTTTTTCAAGGCAGTCATATGTCCCACAAAAGTGCGACAGAATAGGGATTGACAATGTACACAATCTTTATACTAAAATGGTACAAATTGTAGCCAATCAAGAGGAGAAAAAAAATGAAAATGATAAGTGACCGAGAATTTAGAAACGAGCCGGGCAAAGTCAGAAAGGAGCTCGCCAACCAGAATGTGATCATGACCAGTCGGGGCAAACCATATGCCGTGCTTCTCCCTGTGGAGGACCCGTCTGATGTAGAACAGGTATTGGAGCTTGCCTCCCGTATTCGGGCTCAGATGGGATTGTCCTCGGTCCGCGGAAAGGCGGCGGAAACCGGTCTGAACAGGATGTCCGATGCCGAAATAGAGGAGGAGATCGATCACGTCCGCAAGCAACGCCGGGAGTAGGGAAAATTGAGGATCGTGCTGGACACCAATGTCTTGGTCTCCGGATTACTCGGCGTTTACTCATATCCCGCCAGGGTGATGGACTTGGTCACCATCGGTCGCCTTCAATGCGCCTTTGATGACCGGATCATGACAGAATATAAAGACGTGTTGTCCAGACCCAAGTTCAAGCAGGCCATTTCAGATAGAGAACGCCGGGATATTCTGGGGTATATCGCCCATTCCGGCATCCATGTCGTGGCCGGTCCACT
>JAZKRN010000229.1:0-4534 GCA_036628655.1 Desulfohalobiaceae bacterium
TTCTTCATGACAGAAAGCATGGTCGAACTCCTTGTTTCGGTCCTATCGGGGGGGGGTTAACAGATGCGAGCCGGTTCACTCCTGTCGGGGCAGCCGAGTTTCCGGCTTGATCAAGGGGATGCCCAACCTGAACGGAATATCTCGTTCCAGGCTCAGCTCATCAGAGCTTGAGTCCTGTTCGATGCCCGCCTGGTAAGGATCGTCGTATACAGCCAGTGCGATATCCTTGCGGGATTCAAGGAAGGAGAGAATCTCTGCGCGTGTGTCCCCTATGCGCTGCTCAAGGGACAAGGGCACCTCCTGGCGGTATTCCCGGGGAACGGCTTGCTCAATATTCTCCCTTCCCTGTTGGAGAAAATCGTGAACAAGATCATGATTTCCTGCTTCCGCGATGGCTGCCGTGGCCATGATGTCCTCAAGATACCGATTCGCAAGCCGCACTTTGGATTTGAGGTGCTTGCCCAGATCGAGGTAGCGCTTGGGATCGATGACCTGAAGAATGCAGAGCCCGATTAAGGTTATGTGGCAGTATTGCAGCGCGTAAAGAAAGGGAGAACTATGCGGTGTTATTCCATTGATGGCCAATAAAACTTTTTTCATAATAAAATCTTATCCCTTGGGAATTTCAGTTAAACGTCATCCATGAAAACCAAAATGCGAACATGAAATAAACTCATTTGTACATTTTCAAATATTTCGAAAGGTTTTGTTGATATATCTGTTAGTCCGTATTGGAAACTGATAGATGGAAAAGAATCTTCAGAAAGGGCTATATTGACACTTGGTGTGTATAGCTTCATATTATTTACTTCAGCACGGTTTACTGCCATGAATGGATTTTCGAGTCGCTTGATGAAATTGTCCTTGGAAATTTCTTCCGTGCAAAGCGAACACATCACGCTTACGCAAGAAGAATGCCAGTTCATGTTTCCGCGTATACAGGGGGCTGAAAGGACGCTCCTTGCGCTAGAACCTCGCTTATTGTTGCAGAATGTAATAGCTGTGAGGTGTTCCGCCATTTCATAGGGTCCAGCTTGTTGCGGATTGTTTCAGAGGGGGAATAAGCTATTGCGATGTGCAATGGTATTTCCCGCTGACGGCTGCCCATAACGGACTATCGTTTGCAGACACGGCTGCTAGGAATTCAAGGCACGTTCACTGAGGGATGTCTTTCTGGGAGGAGGATGTCCCGGGTGGGGCAACTGGGGTCGGCATGCAGTCGGTCTCTTCTCTCTCGGCAAGTTCCTTTGAGCAGTGCATAGCTTCCCAGGGAAGCAAATGAAAGATCCACGGAATCGTATATGCTGAATAAAAAACTGAGCATACGGGGAAAGATTTTCATCAGCTTTGGTTTCTTAGTTCTTTTAACACTAATAGGCACATCCTTTGGATATTATCGCTATTATATCCTTTATCAAAAGCTACATCTCGTAGAATACAAGAACAATATGCTGAATATGATTCTTGAAGCAAGGCGTTATGAAAAAAACTTTTTCCTCACACAAAATACAGAACATTTAAAAAGTTCATTAAAATATGCAAAAAATAGCAGAAAAATCCTTTTTAAGATAAACAAAGATTATGGTAAATATACTCACTCAAATAATTTGGACAAACAAGTGAGAATGTTGAGTCAGTATGAATCTGCCTTGAACGATCTCCTTCAGTCGGTGATGCCAAGGAGAGGAGACTCGGATGAAAATGAACTCACCCAATTGTCAAATCTAAAAAAAGATCAAAAAAATATACGTTCCTTGGGACACGAAGTGACAACAGCTCTGGAAACCGCTTTGCAGAAGGAGAGAGGAGTCATCAGGAATTTGGTCCGTGAATCTCGCATTTATTTGTTCTTGTCTCTCGGTATTATTATCCTCATCGCGCTTTCCACCTTCGCCTTTCTGTTCTATCACGTTGAACAGCCCTTACGCCGGATCGGCATGGCTATCAAGAAGATCGCCTCAGGTGATTACAGAAACATTCCCGAGGTTGAGACAGGGGATGAGTTCGAAAGCCTTGCCCACAGCCTGAATGTCATGCTCGGCGAACTGAACAAGCGGAGCGAACAGCTCGTGCAGAGCGAGAAAATGGCCGCGCTGGGGACATTGACTTCTGGGGTGGCCCACGAGATCAACAATCCTCTGAACAACATCTCCACTTCCTTGCAGATCCTCCTCGAGGAGCTGGAAGAGGGAGATCTGGAGTATCAGCGGGAGCTTTTGACCGAGACCGGACGGGAAGTGGAAAGGGCCCAGGATATCGTGCGGGCCCTTCTGGAATACTCCCGAAAGTCGGCTTTCAATGTCTCCAGGGAGCGTTTCAGGGACCTGGTGGACAATGCGCTCAAGCTCATCCAGGGCGAGATTCCCTCCAATGTGAACGTGGAGTTGGACATTCCGGAGGAGATCCATTCCGTTGTCGATCCACGGCGCATTCAGCAGGTCCTGCTTAACCTCATGATTAACGGCTTTCAGGCCATGTACCCGGAAGGCGGTACATTGCGCCTGGAAGCATTCGGGCATGCGGAAGGGAAGGGGTTTTACTTCCGGGTTCAGGATACGGGGAGGGGAATCCCCGAGGAGCAGGTGAACAGGATTTTTGACCCCTTCTACACCACAAAAGGGGACGCCTCTGGGTCTGGCCTGGGGCTCTCCGTCTCGCGAGGAATCATCGAGAGCCATCACGGGAGCATTGCAGTGGACAGCCAGGAGGGCAGGGGAACGACATTCGTCGTATATCTTCCCTATGAGCAGCACGAGGACGAGAACGGGGCGGAATCGTTTTGAGACCGGTTCGGTCCCCTGTTCATCGCATGAGGGTTCGCAGCAGGCGATAATCCTGGAATAATACAGATCAGGGAAGCGGGAGCTATGCAAGAGCAGGAATGGAGCATTCTCGTTGTGGACGATGAGCGCCTTACCCGGAAGAACCTGCAGCGCGTACTGGAAAAGGAGGGCTATAAGGTGGACTCCACCGAGAGTGGTGTCGAGGCCCTGAAACTCGTGGAGAATCAGGAGTTCGACCTCATCCTGGCGGACCTCAAGATGAAGACGGTGGACGGGATGCGGCTGTTGAAGGAGAGCAAGGCCAGATATCCGGAGGCCGAGGTGATTATGATAACGGCCTACGCCACCGTGGATACGGCTGTGGATGCGATGAAGGAGGGAGCGTACCAGTATCTGGCAAAGCCCTTCAAGCTGGACGAGGTCCGCAAGATCGTCCGGGAGGCCCTGTACAAGCGCCGGCTCACCCTGGAGAACCAGAGGCTTCGCTCCGACCTGGAAGGGGGGGAGGGTCCTCCCGAAATCGTGGGCGCGAGCCCCCAGATCAAGGATGTCCTGCGGAAGGTGAGCCAGATCGGCCCCACAAGCTCCAATGTCCTGATCCTTGGGGAAAGCGGGACCGGGAAGGAGCTCTTCGCCCGGGCCATTCACCACCAGAGCAGCCGCTCGGAGAACCGCTTCGTGACATTCAACTGCGGCTCCTTCACAGAGGATCTCATCGCCAACGAGCTTTTCGGCCACAAGAAGGACGCTTACACCGGAGCCACCTCATCCAAGAAGGGGCTCCTGGATATGGCGGACAAGGGCACTGTTTTTCTGGACGAGATCGGGGACATGCCTCTGTCCATGCAGGTCAAGCTCCTGCGGGTGATCCAGGAGAAGGAGCTCCTGCGCGTGGGCGGTGTGGAGCCGATCCAGGTGGATGTCCGCTTCATCGCCGCGACGCACCGGAATCTCGTGCACGAGGTGGAAGCCGGGAGATTCCGCCAGGACCTCTACTACCGCTTGAATGTGATCACTCTCTCCCTCCCCCCATTGGCGGGGAGGCAGGGAGATATCCCGGTTCTGGCCCACCACTTCTTGGCTCAAAAGAACCGTGAAGCCGGAAAGGAGATCACTGAGATAGACCCCGAGGTTCTGGAGCTGCTGGAAAACTACAGTTGGCCGGGCAATGTGCGGGAATTGGAGAACGTGATCGAGCGAGCCGTTGCCCTGTGCAACAGGAGCGTGGTCAAGCCCGAGGTCCTTCCGGAATACCTGCGAACTCTGGCCATCGAAACCTATCGACACGATGGCTCCAGGATCCCGACCCTGGAGGAGCACCAGATCGAGTACATCCGCTGGATCCTTCGGAAATGCCAGGGAAACAAAACCAAGGCCGCCCAGATCATGGGGATCGACAGGGTGTCCCTCTGGCGCAAGATGAAGCGCTACGGCATCGAGGCGTGATCCTTTTCAATGGAGACAGGAACGCGAGGCCCCCGAAAATGGGACTGGCCGAGGCTCAGCAAATGGATGGAATTTTCATGTTTTGTTGTGTCGGTATCTGGTCGGGAATGAGGGGTGTACGAGGAGTCTGCGCGGACTCCCCCGCTGTGCGTGGATCCGAAGGAGACACTGATTGATGGACAATGCGTTTGAGAAGGGATAATTGGTCCGGGGTATGACGGGAGTGTACTATTTTTCCGTGACGGAGGCGGAGGCCGGGCAGAAGCTGGTGCAGTTCCTGGGCCGGCGGTTGGGGGGAGATGTGC